>CAZCTB010000074.1:0-7154 GCA_964501605.1 uncultured Candidatus Peribacteria bacterium | reverse complement strand
TTCAACTGTTGATTGAGTAATGAAAATATGTATACTAAATTTAAGAAAATTTTAATGGAATATGTTAGAAATTTTTAGCTATTCCGTTCTAGACCCTTTGAAAAAGTTATACAAGATAGCAAAAGTATTTTGTAATTTAATATTAAACTAAAAAATGAAAACACTAAAAGAAACCTTAAAAGAAGTAAAAAAACATACAATATTTCAAAACAAAAAAATGCTTATTGTAAGTATTGCTACATTTTTACTAATAATAATTGTCGTAATTTTTTCTAAGCAAGATACGATAAGCTGAGAAAAACTAGATTTTTATGTAGAAACAAAAACAATTCAAGATTTTAATAACGAAATCGAAATAAACAAGCCTGGTAAAATTGTTGGTGCTGAAGAAATAGTAATATCATCGCAAGCAATATGAACAGTAAAAAACATAAAAACCAAAGAATGAGATAATGTACAAAATGGATCTATATTGATAGAACTTAGCGACAATTTGGCCAATTATAGTATTATGGTAGAAAAAGCAAAAAATGCTTTAAACACAGCTCGTCTTCAATACTGACAAAACAAAAATCAACTAGAACAAACTATAAAAAATAACCAAATAGCACTAGAATCTTCACAAAACAACTTGAATACAACACAAACACTATCAGAACAAAATATAATCTCAGCCGAAAATAATTTAAAAACAGTAGATAGTCAAAAAAATTCCATAATTTTACAAATGGAATCAGAAAAAACAAAACTAAAATCTTTATTAGAAAATGTGTTACACCAAAATGACACAATATTGTGAGTAACAAACAAATATAAAACAATGAATGATGATTATGAAATATATCTATCTGCAAAAAACACATCATTTAAATTAAAATGACAAAAAGAATTGTCAAACCTATACAAACAAAAAGATATATTAAAATGAATGGAGATATCACAAAATACAACAAACAAACAAATAAAAGAAAATATAGAAAAAATGGACATTATATACAAAGATATCAAAAATCTTTTGGAAATAATGCAAAACATTTTTACAAATTCTGTAAGTTCTACATTATTTCCTCAAGCAAAAATTGACTGACTAATTGCTAACAATAATTGACTACAATCTTCTATGCAATGAAACTTTAGTGTTTTTACAAACCTCAAACAAACTATAGAATCTAGTTTTATAGAAAAAGACGGAGAAATAAAAATTATATGATCTGAATCAACTACAATATGATATCAAAGTACATTAGCATCCACAGAACAACAACTATCAAATGCAAATATTTGATTAAAAACAGCCGAACTAAATTATCAATCTATATTAGAAAACAAAGAAAGCACCTTATGATTAGCTGCTACAAACATAAAAAATGCTGAGCTAGCTTATCAAGAAGCACTAAAACAGTATGAAAAATTAAAAATAAAAGCTCCAATTACATGAAACGTTTGAAAAATATTGGTAGACAAATGACAAGAAATATCTATGTGAGTACCAATATTGACTATAATAAACAATTCTGATCCAATTGTAGAAATATGAGTAAACCCAAAAGAATTGCAAATAATAAATAGTTGATCTCTGATAAAAATAGAATACATGTGAAACACAATATCTTGAGATATAATTTCTATTTGATCTCAAGCATGACAAAATGGACTATATAATGTAATAATCAGATTAAAACAAAAAATCGATATAATATGAGATACAGCAAACATAAAAATTTATAATCAAAACCAAAATCTTGCATTACCTATCAATATAGTTCACCCATTGGAAGAAAATAATTGATATATATATGTATTAAAAGACTGAAAACCTGAAATATTAAATATAAAATTTGGAGAGATATGGTGAGATAAAATTGAAATCAATACACAAATACCACAAAACACCAAAATAATTACAAATAATATATGAAATTATAATCCAAATATTCACGTTTTAAAATTTGATAAGGAGAAATTGGAAATAGAAAAATAAATTCTATGATAAGTTTATCAAATATTAACTATAAATTATAAATGAACGAATTATATAAAAAAACACAAAAAAAATTGCTATGATGATTTTTTTGATTTTGGGTAAAAAAACGAAGATTCACATTTATACTAATATGAATTATTATTTTTTTGTGAGCATCTTCTATGGTAAGCATACCAAAAGAATCTTCTCCAGAAATAGATTTTGGGGTTGTAAATATATCTACATTATATCAATGAGCTACACCACAAGATATAGACAACCTTATAACAAATAAAATTGAAAAAGAAATTAAAGATATAAGTTGAATAAAAAAAATTAGCTCAACTAGTAACTCTTCAGTTTCAAACATAATAATAGAGTTTGAAAACGATGCTGATATGACACAAGCACTAGTAGATATAAAAGATGCTGTAGACAAAACAAGCTTACCAAACGATGCAGAAACTCCAGTTGTACAAGACATATCAGTAAACAACGAAATGATGTTTTCTGTACTAATTTATTGAAATCAAGACGAATTTTCTGAATTTTATATAAAAGAAAAATGAAGAAAAATAAAGTCTAGTTTAGAATCAAAATGAACAATAAACAGTATAGATTTTGACTCTTCTATGGACATGTCACTATGAAATATAAATAATAACTGAGATGGTTTTTATGAAATAGAAGTTTGATTAGACAGGCAAAAAATAGAAGAACTTTGACTTAGTTTGGCAAAAATCAGCCAAAGTATAAAAAGTCGAAATTCAAACCAACCATTGTGAACACACACAATATGAGAACTTTGATATGATTTTAGAATACAATGAGAAATAAAAAATACACAAGAACTTGGAAATATACCAATACAAACAAACAATTGATATGTAAACCTAAAAGATATATCTAAAATACAAAAAAAACTAAAAACAAACAACATACAAAAAATGTGATCATATCAACTATCATGACAAAACTATGTAAGTTTGTTTTTCAACAAACAGGCTTGAGACAATATATTTAGCTCATCAAAAAAAGCTAAAGAACTCTTTGAAAAAGAATTTGAAAAAACAGAATATAAGTGATTATCTTATGTGATCACTATGGATCTATGAGAACTAATAAACGATGATTACAATACTTTGGCAAAAAACTGATTACAAACACTTATTTTGGTCTTTATAGCATTATTAATTTTTGTATGATTCAAAGAATCCTTAATTGCAACAATTACTCTACCATTAGCTTTTTTTATTACATTTATTGTATTAAAAAATCTAGGTCTAAGTCTAAATTTTCTTACAAACTTTAGTTTTATAGTCACTTTTTGAATAGCGATAGATACTACTATCGTCGTCATAGAATGAGCACACGAAAAAATGAGACAATGATTTAAACCAATAAACTCAATATTATTGTCCGTAAAAGAATATAAAACACCTCTAATAGCTGGTACAGCAACCACAATTGTGGTTTTTATACCACTTTTGACTTTACCTGGTATAATCTGAAAATTTTTGGCATACATACCAATTACAATATTTAGTACTTTAGTAGCTGCATTATTGATTTCTCTTACAATAAATTCTGCATTATATTATAAGTTGTCAAAACCTAGAAAATATTTTGACTCTAATATATGAGACACAAAATATATGAAAAAAGAGAACAAAATATTGTTGGAAGAAGATAAAAAATGAAAAATAGAAAAACCTGAAAACAAAAAAGATAAGCGTGAAAAAATACTAGATCAAATGTCTCTACGATACTCTAAAAAGTTATGACAAATAATTAAAGATCCAAAAAAAAGAGTATTAAGTGCAATAATACCAATCATAGCACTTGTGTTTAGTCTTCTTTTTATTTCACCAAATTTATGATTCCAATTGTTCCCAGAAAGTGACAATTGATATCTAACAATGGAAGTTAAATGACCAAGCTGAGCTACAAAAGAATATATGCAAAAACATAATAAAGACCTAGAGAGGGTATTATCATCTCAACCAGAAATTAAGGTATATTATAACAACATAGTAGGTAATTCAATAAATACAAACATAGAGCTATTTTCAGAAGATATTAGAAAAAAGAAAAAATTAAAAAGTAGTGCAGAATTAGAAACCTTTTTGGACAAAAATTTAGAGTACATGAAGTCACAATGATTGGATGTAGTTACAAAAGCAGAACAAAACTGACCTCCTACCACAAAACCAATTTGAATAAAATTGATAGCAGACAATTCAAATGTATTAAATACATTAAATAAAGTATCCATAGATTTTGAAAAATATATTAAGTCTATTCCATGAACAAAAAATGTAGAATCTTCATCTCAAAAAAGTCCAGGTCAATTTGTATACAAATTTGATAAAACAAAATTAACTTTGCTATGATTAAATCCAAACAATTTTTGATATGAACTATTTTGAATAACAAACGGTATCTCTGCATGAACAATAAAATGAAAATATGATGACCACGATATAAAATTGTACGTAGACGATAAAAAAGATAATATAAGCCCACAAACTCTAAATGAAACAAACATAAACACAGCAGCAGGAAAAATTAATTTTGGAAACATCAGTGATTATAGTTTTGAAAAAACCATACAATCAATATCTAGAGAAAACAACAAAATAATTATTTCAATATGAGCAGATTTACAAGAATGATTCAAAACAGATGAGATACAAACAAAAATACAAGAATTTGCCAAAAATTATGAATATCCAACAGATATAAGTTATTCCATGTGATGAGAAAGTGAAGAAAATATGGATTTGATACAAGCAATTATGATAGCTTTTGTTGTATCAATTATATTTATATTTGGGATATTAGTACTACAGTTCAACAGTTATATACAACCAGTTATAATTCTTTATAGTGTAATGATTGGACTACTTTGAGCAAATATTGGCTTACGAATAACAAATCTATCATATAGTCTTATGTTTGGTATATGATTTATAGCTCTTACTGGAATTGTAGTAAACGATGCAATAGTTTTGTTGGATAGAACAAATAACAATATTGAAAAATGAATGAACAAAACTGATGCTATAAAAGAAGCGGGGAGGGCTAGGCTTCAACCAATCTTATTGACTACACTAACTACGTCTTTATGATTAATTTCAATAGTTTGAGATCCAATGTGGAAGCCACTAGCTATTACTATAATGGTTTGAATAATTTTTTGATCTACTGTAACATTGTTTGTTATACCAAATATATATTTCGATAAAGAAAAAATTAAACATACGTTTAGAAGATCAATACTTAGATACCTAATATTATTGACCATACCAATTTTGATAACAATATCTGTAATATTTGTTTTGATGATACTAAATATATCTACATCATGAATGTTTGGCAGCTTGTTGTTGGCTATATTTATATGATTTGGTATATGGTATAGTTTTTATACAATCCATGCTTGGTCTACAAAATGACAAACTATAATACAAAAACTGCTTGGATTAAAAATATTGAATACAAATTGAAAAATAATGACAGAAAAACAAGCTACAAAAAGATTTTTTACTACAATACTTATTTTGGTTTGACCTTTGTTGACAGGACTTATTCTTTGATCAATAATATCTTTATTATCCAAAGAAATTTGAATTAAAGTATGAATTTATACAAGTCTAATATTGTATATGATAATTATGACAAAAAACCTCATATATATGCAAGATAAAAACAAAAGTATCACAGACATAATCTGCAAAACAAAAACTATAGACAAAAACTTATCTGAATAAAAAATAATAATAAATTTATTAATAAAAAGCTGAGAATATTCTCAGCTTTTATTATTTTAAGATTTTTGTAATTTCTTCCACAATTTTTCTTGTTCCTTGGTCAATCTTCTTGGTATCTTTAAATCTGGCACTACAAACAAATCTCATTTTTTTGAAAACATACCAGAACTACCAAATCACTTTCCACCAACTCTTATTTTATCATCTATCTGAGTACCTTTTGGTATTTTTATCTTTATTTTTCCACTTGGATGCTTTATCTCATATTCTCATCACAAAACCAAATCATAAATAGAAACCTCTTGATTTATATACATATCATCTCATTTTCTAATATAATTTTTGTCTTCTGCTACATGTATTTGTATATACAAATCTCATGCTGGCATACCATTGGATCACTCATCTCATTTTCCACTATATTTCAAATATACATCACTTTTTATTCCTGCTGGTATTTTTATTTCCAATATTTCTTTTTTCTCTTCCAGTCATCAATTTCAAAGTTTTTTTCAATTCTTATAGTATACACTACCACTACCTCCACATACAGGACATGAACTTTGAGTCTGCATGACACCAAAAGGAGATTGAACTTGTTTTGTTATCCTTCCAGATCAATTACAAGTATCACAAGTCTTTTTTTCTGCTCATTCTACAATTTTTTTACGAGTATATGAAATCTTTTTTTTAGTTCATAAGTATGATTCATCAAAAGTAATTGTAACTTTCTTTTTTAAATCTGCTCATCTTGTAGTTCATCTAGACTCTCATCCAAATCATCCACCAAAAATATTTCAAAATATATCTCACAAATCACCAACATCAAAACTTGCTCATCAAGTCTGAAATCATCCAAAATCTCATCATCATCCAAAACCTCCAAATCATCATTTCCTAAATGAATCGTATTGTTGTCTTTTTTGTTTATTTCATATCACTTGATTGGCTTCGTTTACTTCTTGAAATTTTGCCTTGTCTCATCATTTTTTATCTGGATGATATTGTACAGCAGCTTTTCTAAAAGCTTTTTTTATTTCGTCTTCTGTAGCATCTTCAGATACTCACAAAATTTCATAATAATTCTTTTTGGGATCAAAATCCATTCAAATAAATTAAAATTTAAAAATTAAAAGCTATCAAGTTTTAAAAATAATTAACTTGATAATCTTTTACAATCTCTTCGTAGCACGAAAAAGATTATTGTGCTATATTAATAAAAAACAATAAAAATGCAAATTTATTTTAAATATAAAAACAAACCAAAATGTTATTCCAAAGTTAAACTGTCAGTGAAATTCCAAAAGTTAAATTGACAATAGTATTTATTTTTTTGTTACTTTTATTATTTCCAGCTTAACTTTTCAACTATATATTTCAAGTTTTCATTCTTCCGTTTCGTACACTATAACTTTGTT
>CAZCTB010000073.1:0-21229 GCA_964501605.1 uncultured Candidatus Peribacteria bacterium | reverse complement strand
AGTGTATAATTCAAAAAAAATGAATTTTGAATTAATTTTGGGACGCTAGGATTTGAATCTACCTGTCGGTAGACAGGTCTATACTCCTTTAAAATAAATTTCAGGAGCTAGGATTCGAACCTAGGACCTTCTGATTCAGAGTCAGACGTTCTGCCAACTGAACTACTCCTGACCAGAGTTTATTGGTTGTTTTTTTGGTTGCGGGGGATGGAGTTGAACCACCTATCTTCGGGTTATGAGCCCGACGAGATACCGTTTCTCTACCCCGCAGTGTAGATTTAGATTTCAGAATGTATGGTGCAGAGTTTGAAGTTTAATTTTGTATCATCAATCATGAATTAATATTGGGGAACTAGGATTCGAACCTAGACTGACGGAGTCAAAGTCCGCTGTCCTACCATTAGACGATTCCCCATTTTATTTTATTAATCTTTGATGAAGAATAAAAAACCCCATTTATTTGGGAACTGGATATTATATAACAATTTGTTGTTATATTTCAAGTCTAAATTTTTTGGTTTTGTATTGTATTTTCTCTTGAAAAATGTCTTTAAAAAAGTAAAAGGATTTCAGGCAGTTTTTTTATATTTATAAAAAAGTATAATGTGAAAGATAGAAAGGACATTGGTTGTATTGAAACCAGATGCAATATGAAGATCTGTTATTTGAGAAGTTGTTAGTAGATTTGAAAGAGCTGGTTTGCATATAGTTGGTATGAAAATGGTAAAACCAGATGCAGATTTTTTTAAGTGACACTATGAAGGTATAGGTCAATTGTGAACAAGAAAATGAGAAAAAATATTAAATAGAGTAGTAAGTGATATGATGGCAACTCCTGTTCTTGCTATGGTAATAGAGTGAGTTGAGGTAGTAGAATATGTTAGAAAACTTGTCTGACCTACAGAACCTAAATCGGCTATGCCTGGTACTATTAGATGAGATTTTGCACATATATCGTTTGCTTATGTAGACAATAATCCATCAGCTTCTGTTTATAATTTGATACACGCATCTGCTGATGCTTCTGAGGCAGAACAAGAAATTAAACATTGGTTTAAAGTAGAAGAGATGTTTGATTATGATCCTATGCACTCAAATTATACCAGATAATTATACACCTAGTTATAATAAATATTTTAATTTTATGAGTTTTAAAAGATGAAAAAGTGAATACATTCTGATTATCATAAAGATGCAAAAGTTCAATGTATATGTGGAGCTGAATTTACAGTAAATAGTACAGTTCCTTGACCAATAAAAGTAGAAACATGTTATCAATGTCATCCAATTTTCAATAAGGATAAGGTTGTAAAAAAGGTTATTAAATGAAGAATGGAAAAATTCTTAGAAAAGCAAAAAAGAATGGATGAAATGAAAAAGTCTAAGTAAGCTATACTTTTTTTGGTGCTTTGTTTTAAGTACTGAAATAAAAATTTATGATTAGAAGATCTGTAATTAAAAAAAACATAAACACTTCTGAAATTCACCATGTTATTGGACACAATGGAAGTGTTTTTTTTAAGATTTTTTTTAAGTATTTAATAATACTTTTGGTAAGTTTTTTATTTTTTTTGTTGTTGAAAAATTATATACAATGGGAATATCTTTCTTGGATTTTTGTTTGAATGGGTTTAATATTGTTTATTAAGTTTTGTATTGATTTTTTCAATATATATTTGGATGCCTTGGTTATGACTGATTCTGGTGTTGTATTGTATCTTTGGGAATGACTATTGGAATATAGGACAGAAACTTTTGATCGAGACAGAATAGAAACAATATCTCACAACCAAGAGGGTATTTGGGACAAAATTTTTTTGAGATGAGATATCAAAATTAGGTTGGAGCATGGTATAGAATTTCCATTTGAAAAGATTACTTCACCAAAAAAACAAGCATTAAAAATATTACAATTAAAGGATCGCTTTCTTTTGAACAAAGATTATGAAGAAGATAGTATTTCTGATAATAAAAAATTTGATGTTTTAGTAGAAGCTTTATGAGAGGTTGTAAAAGATTATATAGACAAATGAGACAAAAAAGAAGAAGATTTTGATGGTGATTTTGATTATGGCTGAGAAGAAAACTATTAGTGAGTATTGAAAAACTGATACTTTATAATTGTTGTTATTTTTTATAATTAAAGCTGTAATTGAAATGGAAAAAATATTAAAAATATGAAATATGACATGGTTTCATTCTTCTAATCCAACATCAAAAGATTTGGAAGAGATAAAAGATACTTATGACTTGCATGAAATTATAGAAGATGATTTGTCAGAGACAAATACTCAAGATAAAATAGATGTTTATGATGACTCTATGTTTTTGGTTTTACACTTTCCAAAATTTAATAATAGAACTAAGACTTATTTCACAAACGAATTTAATATAATTTTGTGAAAAAATTTCATAATATCTTTGACTAAATATGAAACAAATCATATAGATAAAATTAGAGAAGAATATTTTGAAGATTTAAGGGAAGGTAAAGAAGATTTTAAGGTTTCTCCTTATTATATTTTGTATGTTATGATAGATGTCATGTATGACAAGGTTTTGTCTGGTTTAAATAAGTTTAATAAGGAATTAAATAATATAGAATCTGGTATATTTGAATGACAAAAATTAAATCAATCATTGATAGAGAGATTGTTGATTAAAAGGCGTAATAGTATTGTTTTAAAACATATAATGTTGCCACAAGAAGAAATACTGGAAGAACTTAATAAAGTTACTTTAAAGAAATATTCATGAGAATTGGATGTTTATTTTGAAGATCTTCAATATAAACAAGATAGAGTAATGAATTATATATCTACAGTTAATGAAAACACAGAAACACTTTCTGATACTTATAATTCTTTGATGTCAATCAAAACCAATTCAATGATTTCAATACTTACTATATTTACTGCGATAATTTGAATAATGACATTTATTACTGGTCTTTATGGTATGAATGTTTCTTTGCCATGACAAAACTATATGTATATGTTTTCTTTAATAATATGATGAATGATTTTTATAGCAGTAGTTACTTTGTTTTTCTTCAAAAGAAAAGGATGGCTTTAGTATTTTAAATATCTTTTTGCATTTGTTTTTTGAATCAATATAAACTTGTTGTTTTTTAGGATTAGAGGAATTTAGGTACTTAGAAAAGTAATTGGTAATTTTTAATTGATAATGGTGAATTTATAATTTAATTATAAATTTTCAATTATTCCTCTAAGTTTCTAGTTTCTTAATCTTAAATAATGTATTTATTTAGTTATTTTAAGAAATTATGACAGTTGTAAAAAAAGAATTCGAGTTAAAAAAACATTCTTTTGAATGGGCTTGAAAAACCATGTCTTTTGAGACATGAAAATTGGCTATGCAAGCAGATAGTTCAATTAGATTTCAGTATTGAGAAAATGTGCTTTTATTTACTACATGTATGGATAAAAACACTAGGCCAGGCACAGATTTTTTACCGTTGATGATTGATTATAGAGAAAGTTATTCTGCTGCAGGTAGAATATCTGGTGCTTTGTATAGAAGAAGAGAGGCTAAAGCTTGTGAAGCGGCTATTCTTTATGCTAGGATGGCAGATAGAGCTCTTAGACCCATGTTTCCAAAATGAATGATTAATAGTATAGTGATATCTATTACGCCATTGGCTTTGGATCAAAAAATGGAAATGGATGTTTCTACTATAGTTGGTTCATCTTTATCTGTTATGGCTGCAGGACTACCTTTTGATGGACCTGTTTGAGCTGCTCAAATAGGATATCTTGATGGTGAATATATACTTAATCCAACAAAAGAAGAATTGGATAAAAGTTTATTTAATTTATTGGTAGCTTGAAAAAAATGAAGTATTAATATGATTGAATGTGGTGCAAATGAAGTACCAGAAGATATTTTGCAAAAAGCTTTTGAAATTTGACAAAAAGAAATAGACAAAATTTGTGATGTTCAATCTGAGTTTTTAAATAAGCTGATAATTAAAGAGCAAGAAGTTACTTTTAATAAACCTTCTGATTCTGTAATTGCATATATTTCAAATGTTTTGACTCAAGAAAAATTGGATGCTCTTACAGGTCATACAAAAGAACCTTTTAATGAACTTTTTCGTTCATATCAAAATGAATTGTTGGAAATATGTTCTGATAAAATAGAAAATGAGGAAGAGGAAGATTTTACAGAAAGTACTGTAAAAATGTGAGTTTTTAATGTAGTTAAATATTTTATTAGAAATCGTACTGTAGATACTGGGAAAAGATTGGATAATAGATGAGAAAAAGACATTAGAGACTTGTATTGTGAGGTAGATAATGTTCCTAGAATACATGGTGCTGGTTTGTTTTGGAGAGGAGATACTCAAGTAATGACTACTACTACTTTATGATGACCAAAAGATTATCTTTTATATGAAGATATGGAAAATGATGGTGTTAAACAAAGTTATTTTCATCATTACAATTTTCCTCCATTTTCGGTATGAGAAGCAAACACAATTAGATTTGTATGAAGAAGAGAAATATGACATGGAAAATTAGCTGAGAAAGCATTGATGCCTATGATTCCATCAAAAGAAAATTTTCCATATAGTATAAGAACTGTTTCTGAATGTTTGTCTTCTGGATGATCGACATCTATGTGATCTGTTTGTGGTTCTACATTGTCTCTTATGGATGCTTGAGTACCGATTAAAAAACCTGTTGCTGGTATTGCTATGGGTTTGATGACAAAATTAGATAACAATGAAAACATAGAAAAATATACTATATTAAATGATCTTCAAGGTGTGGAAGATTTTACTGGAGATATGGATTTTAAAGTTGCTGGTACAAAAGATGGTATTACAGCTATTCAATTGGATACAAAACTAAAATGAATACCAATGAATATTGTACATGAAACTGTAACTAGAGCGATTGAATGATATAATGAAATTATGGACTTTATGCTTCAAACTATTCAAGAACCAAGAAAACAAGTAAAAGAACATGCTCCAAAAATAAGAGTATTTAAGATAAATGCAGATAAGGTTAGAGAGGTTATTGGAAAATGATGAGATGTGATAAATGATATTATAGAAAGATGTGGTAATATAAAGATTGATTTTGATGATGATGGTACATGTTTCTTGACTCATCCGGATCAAGCTATGATAGAAAAAGCTGAAGCTATAATTATGGAGATTGTGACAGATTTAGAAGTTTGACAATCATTTGAAGGTAAAATTTCTAGAATAGAGGATTATGGTCTTTTTGTTGATCTTCCCAAAAACAAAAAATGACTTTGTCATATATCAGATTTAGGTCAAAGATATGATGACAAGCTTGATAAGCATTTTAAGATATGACAAGTAATGAATGTGACAATAAAGGAGATTGATGATATGTGAAGAATAAAGATAAAAAGAAAACTTTAAGTTCAGTGAAAAGTTAAGAGTTAATATATTAAGACTACATAAATGTAGTCTTTTTTATTTCTAATCATTTTTATGATTGACATTTTTCTTTGTATTCTTATATTGTTTGTCTAAAAATAAAAAATAAATGTTAAACTAAAAAAAATAAAATTATGAAAAATTTAGATGTTTTGTTAGGTCTTCAATTTGGAGATGAAGGTAAAGGTGCTTTTGTGGACAGGCTTGTTCCTGAATACCATATTGTTACAAGATTTCAGGGTGGTCCAAATGCTGGACATACTTTGGAATTTAATGGAAAGCAATTTATCCTTCATATTATACCGTCTGGAATCTTTCGAGAAGGTATTGTAAATGTGATTGGTAATGGAGTTGTATTAGATCCTATAACATTTTCCAAAGAAATTAATGGTATTAGTCCTACTGTACCAGATTGTTTACAAAGAATAATAGTCTCTGACAAAGCGAAAATCATCATTCCTACTCATCGTTTTATAGATGACTGCAATGAGTGGAAAAAGGGGCGTCGTAAAATTGGCTCTACTCTTAAAGGAATTGGGCCAACTTATGGAGATGATGTTGGTCGCATTGGATTACGGATGGGAGATCTTTTTAAGAAAGATTGGGAAATAAAATATCTTTCTTTAAAAGATGCTCACATTAAGTATTTACAGAGCTTTAGTTATCCTCTAAGTGTTTCAAAGGTTAATCATATGTCCTTGAATGAACTTGAGGAAAAATTCTTTGCGGCTATTAATTTCATAAGAAAAAATATTCAGGTAAAGAATACTGAATATTATTTGAATGAAGCTATCGAGAATGACAAATGGATTTTGGCTGAAGGTGCCCAAGGTACATTATTGGATATCCAATTTGGAACATATCCTTTTGTTACTTCTTCTAATGTAACTTCGGGTGGTGTTGCTGTTGGATTGGGAGTCCCACCAAATCAAATTGAAAATGTGTATGGCATATTTAAGGCTTACACAACTAGAGTTGGTAATGGGCCATTTTCTACTGAGCTTTATCATAAAGATAATCCTAATTTTCAGGATCCTAATGGTAAATTGATGGCGGAATTTGGCAAAGAATTCGGTTCTACTACTGGTCGTCCAAGACGTTGCGGTTGGCTTGATTTGCCGGCGCTCAAGTATGCATGTATGATCAACGGTGTGACTGAATTGTTAATGACAAAAGCTGATGTTTTGTCATCATCAAATGGATTCGATATTATTAAAGTGGCCGTTAGTTATGATATGAAGGATGGTTCTTTTGGTTCTAGATTTTATCCAGATCAATTGGATGAAATTTTAAATCCTATTTATAAGGATTTTGAATCTTGGCCGGACATTTATGGGATTGATTCTATCGATCAAATTCCAAAACAACTGCAAGATTATATTGATTTTATTCAGGACTATTTAAAAATACCTATTCGTATGGTATTAACCGGTCCGGATAGAGATCACATGGTTTTGATGGTTTGATTCTGATCATCTTTGAGAAAAAGCTGTGGATTTTGTTCACAGCTTTTTTGGTAATGTTAAATTTTGAAATTTCATTTTAATCACCCCTTTATCCCCTCTTTGAAAAAGAGGGGAGAGATTATTTGATAAGCTCCTCTTTTTCAAAGAGTGGTTGGGGTGATTTATATAAAGATCTATTTCCAAAATTTATTGTAAAATGGTGCTAGTGCTGCTTGGATACTTATTTTAAATGAATCTGATCTAACTATCACATCATCTGATAATTCTCCAAACGTTCAGTGATTGCTTTTTACTTCATTTCTATCTGACATTTCTTCTATCACATCACCCAAATCTCTTTTATTTTTATATAATTCATGTTGTATTTTAGCTGGTATTTCCATCATAGGTGAAAATCCATAATATCATATTCATTTGTTATTTTCTATATATGCTGTCCCAAACAAAAAATATTTTTCTCAGATTTTACTAGTTCATCATTCTAATCCTATATAAAAATCTACATTTTTTATTTCTGTTTTTAGATTCTTAACTCTATTTTTGGCTCATAGCATTGCTTCTTCTATACTTAATGGCATATCAGAAACATTTGAAGATGTTTTCCTAGCTTCGTATTTTATATATTTTCACTGAAAATATGGGCAGTTTTGAAAAGCCAATTCTACTGCCTCTAATTTGGGTGGTCTAAGTGATCAGATGGCTATAAGCATAGGGATATTTTAGATGTAAATTATTTACCTACGGTGTATTACTTTTGCTTACCCCCGCTGTTCAGACGGGGCGCAGCGGCCGCAAAAGTAATCAAAAAAGCCTCGACTCATTCAGAAGTTTTTCAAATCTCACTTCGTTTGTGAAAAATCTGAAATGAGTCTTTTACTGCAATGTATATTCCCAGCCTGGTTTTCGAGATTTTGTGTTTCTTCGATCTTCATCCATAGCTTGTTCCATAGTTTTTTTGTTCAACAAAACATCTAATGCCAATTGTGGTGCATGATGTGCCATAATAGCTATGTGTTTTCAATCGTATTCTTTTTTTAGATCTTTCAAAAATTCTTCTATTCTATTTTTTACATCATTGTAAGATTCTCCATTTGGGAAAGGCGTGTCTATAAATTTTTTGATATCAGGTTTAAATTCTTTTCATTTGTGTCAGTTGAAATCGCCATAATTGCATTCTCTAAGTCTTGGATCTTGTATGATAGGGCATTTTCATTCAAAACCCAAATGTGCAGAATCTATAGCTCTTTTGGAATCAGAACAAAATATTACATCAAAAATCTTGTCTCATATTTGATTTGGAAGATCTTTGGCTTGTTGTATTCATATTTCAGATAGTTCTCATGGTAATCGTCATGTGGCCAGTCATTGCTCATTGTCAGTAGTTGTTCCATGGACGAAATAAGTGATTTTTGTTGGCATTGATTTAGTTTAAAGTGTAAAGTTTTATAGAAATAGGCATTCTTCCCCGCCTACCGTAGGTAGGCCTGCCTTTGCCGGTAGGCAGGCTTTGGGGAAGCTGTTCTGCCCGACTTGTCGGGGTAGTTGGGGGTAGTTTGCCAAAATGATGTTAACCCCCAACTAGCTTCGCAACACAACTTCCTTGCCTGCACCGCGAAACTGCTGTGTAGGGGAATAATTCGCATTTTTATTAGGGGCGATTGTTAATCGTATTGCAACAATAAATATTTGCCTCCGGCGGATTACTTTTGCCTACCAGCTGCAAAAGTAATCAAAAGAGCCTCGACTCACTCAGCCATTTTTCAAATCTCACCCGCATTAATGCGGGTTCGTGAAAAATCTGAGATGAGTCTTTTTTTATAAATTATTTTTTATGAATCTATTATATTTATATATTTTTCTATATCAAAATGATCTAATTTTAAATCTTTATTCAAATATAATGGATGGTGTGGGTGTCACTTATTACTTATTTTGCCTATTGAATACCAATTTATATTTTTGTTCTTTATGTTTTTATAAATATCTTTTAAGCATTCTTTTAAATATATTCTTTTTTCTATTAAATTTCATCGTGCGGCTCGTATATCATAATTTATGTTTTCCAAAATATCTGTAATTTCTTTTATATTTTTTTTATGATATGATTCGTTTAAATTTATATCTAGATTGTTGGGATTAGTCGCTCTTTGGCAACAAATATTGATCATTATCCATCAGTCATATCATAAATCATTGGAAAATCTTTTGACAGTACGAAGAGTATTGTCTAATTTGTTCGGTTCTGCAGTGCTTGGATTTATTCAAATACATACTAATATTTTTTCGCCTTTTTCTCACAATAAAAATCTTGCGTCATTATTTTCTGTATTTGAATATATCCGCATATTTTCTTGTTTTTTTAATATTTCTTCTAATCTATTTATTTCTTCTAAATATTCAGGATGATTTTTTAAAACTTTCTTTTTAAATTTAATTTTTTCTTTTATAGTGTGTACTTTACAATTATCATCAGTACAATTTGATGATAAACATTTTCGGCAACTTGGGGTTTCGCAGATATATTTATGTTGTGTCATTTCAAACTGTTTTGAGATAAAGTTTATTTATTGTACTTATCATAAATTTTTTCTTTTACTCTTCGAACATGTGGAGTCGCACAGCGAACTCTTTTTGCATTAGGATTTGATTTTTTTGGTTTAGTTTGCCATAATTTTATTTCATCATCTAATTCTTTTTTTGCATTAGAGTTTTCTTCAAAAAATTGATCAATTTTTTCTTGTTCTTTTGATGCTTTATTTAATTTTTGTTTCAATGTTTTTCTTTTTTCGTTTTGTGTAATCAAATATGTTGTGATTGTTATTGCTGCCAATAGATTTATAGCTATTCGTATAGATTTTGTTAAATGAATTGGGAATATTGGGTTATATATTATTCAAATTGTTGCAAAAATTAATCATCGATTATATTCTTGGTTTGATATATAATTATAGGCTAATATTCAAGTATAGCTGAATACTACGATACGTAAAAAAGTATAATATCAATAAGGTAGATGGGCTATTGCTATTATTAATAATCAGATAATTATGAAAGGAATTAATTTTAGTGGATGTGTTTGTTTCATTATAATAATTATATTAAATAATGATTTAATAGTTGCAGTATTCTAAACTTTCTAGAGCTTCTCACATTTCTTCGTAGCTTGTCCATACCATAGATTGTGCATTATCTACCATATAATTACAATTTTCAATAATATTTTCTAGTTCATAAACTCTATCCTCAAGATATTCATATGATGGCCTTATATAACATCAAGATGTTAATATGGTCATTCAAAATAAGGAGACAATAAATAATGTTTTTTTCATGTTTCATGATTTTAGTTTAATAAAGCTTCAGTGTTTCTAATGAATTATTTAATATTTTTTCCATATTTTTATCGCTTTTATCCCATGACATTGAAATTGTTAGTATATAATTTTTATATCAAATACCATATTGTTTGATTATAAATGTTTTTTTTATTGTGGATGTCGATATTGTTATTTCATAAATACAAAAATATGAATCCTGTCACTGAATATCTGTTTGTCAGCATTCTATTTCTGTTATATTAACATCAGTTCAATAATAATTTATATTATTAAATCATTTTTTAATTCAAGATTTAAATTCTTCTAATGTTTTGTAGTCAGTTATAAAATATCAACTAAAAAACTCTTTATCATTCGTATAAAAATTTGGCAGTCATTCAACGCCAATTATTATTTCGTTTTCATCTTTGTAAAAACTTTTTAATATAAATTTTGTATTTCATCAATCTTTTTGATCTCGTCATTCTGGGAATATAATTTCAAAGTTATAGTAAATATTTTTATAAAAATTATCTTGTATTTCGTAAGAATTTATAGATTTTATTGGTTTTGTTGGCTTAAATAAATCAATAGAGATAGTTATTAGTAGACCAGTAATCATAATTATTGCTATTGGTATTCGTTTCCATCATCTTATCATGTATTTTTTGGCCTTTTCTGTGATTTTTATTTTTCTTAATTTATTTAATGATATTATAGACATAACTAATAGTATCGTAGAAATAATTGGGCGTCATCATGATAATCCAATTAATATTATAATAAGTATGAGAGTTATTATTAAGAAAATTAAATTTCTTCTAGTATAGCTGTTTAGACTATTTCTTATACGTATTCATAATAAAATAAAGAAAAATCAAATTATTAAATTTATAAAAATATCTGAATATCCCCGGTTATATATATTAAATGCTGAATTGATAAAAAATGGCATGAGTAGGGCTGCTATAATTTTTAAAATTCATATTATAAAAGAATATCATCATGCATTTTGTATATACTTTTCAGCTTTGTTCTTATTTTCAGCACTTTTTTTAATATTATTATTTTTACTGCTTTGGCCTATCCTATTAATTTGTGATGATAAATTATTTCTGTTAATATACTCCTCATATTTTTCTTTACTAACCCAAAAAATCTTTCAACATTTTGAACAGTTGTATGAGTTTTCAAGATTTTTTGTTCAACAATTAGGGCATTTATATTGTTTCATTATATGTAAGCTATAAATAAAAGAATTATATTTTTTTTATTTGTAATATGCGTGAATTGAGAGTTCAATTAGAAATTTTTATAGAATATTTATTTAGTATTGTTATTGCTCATTGTGAATTTATTTTAATTTTTTTAGGCATTTTTATTTCTTGTGGTTCTTGGTTTCAATTTATAATATATAATTCGGGTGTATTATGTTTACTTTCTGATATTATAAAATATTTTCAGTCTTCAGAAATCAATAACTCTGTATTTTCTATTTTAAAAGGGACTCATGGTAAAACTTGCATTAGCGTGAAATATTACATTAAAAGAAATCCACCTATGCTGTTGCATTAGGTGGAGATATTTAAAAACTCTTGATAAATCTTAAGTCTCAGTTTGTGAAGTATCTAATATCTTTGATTCCATATCTTACGGCAGCTAATCTGCTGATTCCAATACCAAAAGCGAATCATGATCGTTGGTCTGGATCTATTCATCATTCTTTAAGTACATTTGGATGTATCATACCAGCTCAAAGTAGCTCCATCCATTTAGATTTGGAAGTCTCTCAAGTTTTGGGATCTATGATGTCGTATCTTGCGTCTATTTCAAATCATGGTTCTACAAATGGAAAGTGACACGGTCTAAACCTAGTTTCTACTTTTCTTCAGATGATTGCTGAAAGTAGAGTAGTAATATAACTTTTGAAGTGAGCAATACTTACATTTTTGTCGATGTACATTCATTCTATATATTGAAACATAGTATCATGAGTAGCATCCATATCATCAAATCTATAACATCTACCTGGAGATACTAACTTTAAAGGTACTCAATATTTTTGGATATCTTGTACTTGATGTGCTGAGTTATGCGTTCTAAGTACTATATTCTCTCAGTCAGTACTTTTTTCTTCCAAGTATATTGTATCGTGTGTTTCTGTAGCAGGATGAGAAAGTGGAATATTTACTGATGCAAAGTTTTCATATTTTGTTACTACTTCATGTCCATAATCTATGGTAAATCACATGTTTTGTGCGATTTTTTCCAAATCTCTTCTGGTTTTTGAAAGTAAGTTATAATGTCATCATTCATATTTTTTTGCATTAACTGTAATATCTACAATATCTTGTTCTAATTGTTTGTTGATTTCAGCGATAGAAATTTCGTTTTCTTTTTTGTTGTAAGCTTCTGTCAAAGAGTTTTTAATTTCAGAAAGTTTTGCACCCAATTCTTTTTTTTCTTCTGGACTGCAATCTTTCATTTTTTTAAACTCTTGGTTTAATTGTCATTTTTTACCTAGGTATTTTTGGAAAAAAATTTCTAACTCTTTTGTGTTAGATATTGGGTTTAGTTCTTTTAAAATTTGATCTAAGTTCATGAAAAATTTTTATACAATAAAACTTTTAGTCTATAGTCTTTTGTTATTAGTTGATAGCTAATTAAGACTAACAACTATAAATTAAACACTAACAACTAATGATTAATATTTATTGTTTTATATATTTTTTTCAATTATTTCCTACCTTTTTTTTGTTTTTTTTGATCTTTGTCAAATCTATTTGTTTTTTAATCTTTGTATTCTTTGCAATATCAATTTGTGATTTTTATAATTGAAATATATATAATTTATTATTTTTGAAATAGTCATGGCAAGAAAAGAACATAATTTAATTATAAATGTAGATGAATTAACATGGTGATTCGATGACTCTATTTCTTTGTTGTTTAATAAATTTAATTTTTCTTTGTATAAGTGAGATTTTACTGTGTTGATGTGAAAATCTGGTGCTGGTAAAACTACTTTTTCTAAGTTTTTGACATGAAAAATAAAAGCACCAAAGAAAACTATATATTATAAAATGTGAGATTTATCTTCATTTAAAGAAGATGATATTCAGCATTATAGAAGAAGATTGTGATTAATATTCCAAGATTCAAAATTGATAAAATCTATGAGTGTTAAAGAAAATGTAATATATCCTTTGAAAATTTATGGTATGTGAGATTCTACGATAGATGCAAAATATAATAGAATTAAAAAAGAGTTTGATCTTATAAGTATTGAAGATAGAAAAATAGAACAGTTGAGTGGTTGAGAAAGACAAAAAATAAATATGGCTAGAGCACTTATTCATGATCCAGAAATTATTATTGCTGATGAACCAACTGGTAATTTGGATTGGGAGAATACCCAAAAGGTGGCAGATATGTTGATAGATTTAAATAAACAAGGTAAAACTATGTTGTTGTTTACTCATGATATTCATTTATTAAATTATATAAAACATAATTGGAAAATTAATTTGTTTAAGCTTTAATCTAAAAACTCAGAATTAATGACAAAGAAAGAAATTCTAACTAAAGAAATAATTAAAAATATAGAAGATCTTGATATTGCCTGATATCTTAAAGAGGAAATTGAAAAATTTTTGTGATATTTTCATTCTTATAAACTTAAAAATATTGTTTCAAACATAGATTTTTTGAAAGATTATTTAGTTTTTCTTGATCATAAAAATACAAAACAAATTCATCAATTGGAACACAATCATTTATCTGATATAGATATTTGACAACACAATGTACATTATTATATTTCAAAAAAATGATTAGAAATTGTTTGAGAACACAAAATTAAACAAAAAATATGGGAAAATGATTTTAATTTGGGTTCAGTTATGTTGTGAATAAAATGATTTTTACTTTTGACTGTAGATGAGTTTTGTAATGCTACTCCTACTAGATTGTCTATAAATAAGATAATGCGAGAAAAAGAACTTAGTAATTGATAGAAGACAATTTTTAGTTGTTAGTTATTAGTTGTAAATTATTAATTAATAATGAGTTATTTATTATTAATTATTTTTAATATTGTTTTTTGTTTTTGAATTTATATAAGAAAAGTAATTGAATACTTTATTTCTTCTAGATTTTTTATGAAGAAAGATGATAAATTATTAGCCTTGTTAGATTTGGTTATAGATCAATATATTTCTAGTTGAGATCCTGTGTGATCAAAATCCCTTAATTCTTTGGATTCTGTAGATTATGCACCATCTACATTGAGAAAGTATTTAAATTTACTTGAAAAAGCTGGTATGGTTTATCAGCCTTACAATAGTTCTGGTAGGTTGCCGACAGTCAATTGATTGATGGCATATATAGACAATTATATGACCAATATGGTAGATCAACAGGAAGTTGAAATAGAGGAAGCAAGAACATGATTAAAATATCTTGTAGAAAGTCTTGGAGCTGTAGCAGATGGTGTTGTTGTAGGTTTTCTTAAAAGTGATGAATATTATTATTTAGGTATGAATAATTTACTAAAAGATGAGTTAAGAGATGAATATGATACTACTAGATATATTGTTAAACTTATCGAAACCAGGGATTTAGTAAAACAATTGGATTCAAAAATCTTGAAAAGAAATAGAGTTTATTATACTTTCTTGCAAGACAAAAAGATAGTGGTATCTTGTATCTATGCTAAAATAGTAGTAGAGGAATATGAATGAATGATTTGTATAGTTTGACCAACAAGAGTTGATTATAAAAAAAACGTAGCATTGTTAAATAAGGTAGTTTCTATGATAGGATCTTAAAATAATTATTTTTTTAAAGTTCATAAAGTTAAAAGTTTATATATGAAAAATATAGATAAAAATAATAATATAGAGCCTGATGAAAATTCGTTTGAATGATTGTCTGATGATGAAATTGCCAAAAAATTTGAAGAACAAATGGATAAGTTAAAAAAAATTGCAAAAAAAGAAGCTAGAGAAAACGACGAAGATCCTGAAAAAATTCTTGATAAAATAGATGATTTTTTTGAAAATTGAAAAGAAGAACTTGAAAAAATAGATACAAAAAAAGAAAAAAAGGCTATAAAGAAGTATAAAAAAATATTAAATCGTGGAATAGATGTTCAAAAAGAAATTATTAACTCTTGAGAGTTTGTTTTAGGAGAAATAAAAAATTGGGAAAAAGAAAAGAATCCTGTTGCAAAATCTTTGTTGAGAATAATTAAATGGATATTAAATACAGAAAAATAATTTTAATTTAGAAGTTTATTATGATTAAATTAATAAAAAGTGCATGATGAATAATTTACTATTATGATAAAAATGGTGAGATAAGATTTTTACTTATCAAAAGGCATGCTATTTCTGGAAAAATAGAACGAGTTGCTCCAAAATGAAAAATAGATTGATGAGAAACTCATGAAAAGGCTGCTCTTAGAGAGGTAAGTGAAGAAACTGGTATTCCTTTAAATCTTTTAGTATTGAAACAAAAAGTTGGTACTGCTATGATAACTGGTTTGGAAGATAGAAATTGAAAATTTGAAAAAGAAATAACTTATTTTTTGATGAAATATGATTGAGATCCAGATTTGGTAGATATACAACCAGTGGAATGATATTTGGGTACTTATAAATGGTCTACTATAGCTGATGTTTTGAACCTTATATATTATTCTGATATTAGAGAGTTGTTTAGAAAATGATACAATATGTTGAAAGAACAAAAAAAGAAAAATGATGTAAAAAAAGATTTTTTGAAGAAACTAGAATTGTAATTTTTTATTGAATTTAACGAGATTTTGTTTATGTTTAATCTATATTTTTATAAAATAAATATTTGATAATGCAAAAACCAAATGTTATATACAAATTGGAGGGTGTTACGGATGTAATGGAAGAAGAATTAAAGTTTTTGGTAGAAAAAAATTTGTTTTCAGAAAATTGTAAAATGTCTTCTAGTTTAAAAAAAATTTATTCTAAGTGATGAGATGTGGAAGTTGTTGTTAGAATAGTTGTAAAAAAGGTTCCAGATGGTTATGATGGTAATTTTAAATTTGAATATGATGGTAATAGTTTAGATTATGATCGTAAGTCATTTGAAATATTGTCTGATTTGGTTAATCATGCATTTGACAATTTTAAACAGAGAATACTTGCTAAATAATTATTAATTGTAAATTGATAGTTTATAATAAAATATTAATATAAGTTGTTTTTAATTTTACAAATAAATTTAAAAAATGGTTAAAAAAGATAAATCAAATTATATTACAAAAGAATGATATGAAAAATTAGTTTCAGAACTTAAAGAACTTAAAGAGATAAAACTTCCAGCAGTTTTAGAGAGATTGACAGAAGCAAAAGCTATGTGAGATCTTTCTGAAAATTTTGAGTATAAGTCGGCTATGGAAGACAAGGATTTTATTTCTTCTAAAGTTGCTGAAATTGAAGATCTTTTGGATAATGTAGAAATTATAGCAGATAACAAAAATAAGAAAAAAGATTGAATAGGATATTGATCTAAAGTTACTTTAAAAATTGAGTGAGATAAAGATGAATATTCTGTAAAAATAGTTGGTACATGAGAAGTTTGAATCAAATGAGAAGATGATTTATTAGTATCATTAGAATCTCCGATAGGTCTTGCAATAAGAGGTCATAAAGAATGAGATGAAGTTAAAATGAGGTTGGGTAATGTAAGAAAACAAATTAAAATATTGAAGGTAAAATAATTACAAAATACAAATAAAAAAGCGACTTTATTGTCGCTTTTTTGTTATATAAAAATTGTTTAGTAAATTATTTGTAATATTTTATATATTATAGTTTTTTTAATTTATAATTTTAATTATTGAATTTTTTATTTCTCGATTATTTCGTATATTTACGGTCAATTTACAGTTTATGTTTTCTTGATTATTGTTTGTTCATTTTATATTTATTTTTATTAATTCTTGGTCTATTATTTCTATAGATGTTTGATTTATATCTTCTAAATAATTTCCAGATCAGTTTTTACAGCTTTTTTTTATTAATTCTTCTTTGTTTTCTACGATAAATTTTGAGTCAACAATATTTATTAAGTGTGATATATCTAACAAGAAATCGTTGTTAGTTGTTTTGAATACATATCATATTGTTTGGTCGTTAAATGTGATCCATGTTTGTTCTTTATTTTTGTAAAAGGTATATCACAAAAATGTGGTAAACATTTCATTTAAATTTTTGTTGTATGAATATGTTAGTTGTTCACAGTCTTGAGTTGGTGTAACTTTGTTACATATAAATGTTTCTACTGAGATCATTGGTTCATCTTGATAGTATATTTTTATATATTTGTTATTTTTTTCTGCTCTAATATTTGTATCTTGTGAAAAATCAAAAGATATCAATTCATTTGTAAAAAAATATTTATTGTTGTTTATTATTAATTTTGATTCTGGTTCTTTGATTTGATCAAAATTCAATATCGGATATTTGTTGGATTGTCACTCTATGTGACCACTAAACATTAATTCTTTACCTGTAAGATAATTTAGATTGATAGAGCTACTTTTTGTTCAAAATTCATTTTGTTGGCTATTTATTTTGTGTGTATTTGTAGGATAATTATTATCTACGCTAATATAACCACTAGTTTGTATGCTATCTCATATATTGAAGTTGATTTGGTTACTATTTTTTTTGATTCACAATACTATTAAGATAATTAATATTATCAATATAAAACTAAAAATTAAATATCGTATTTTTTTTATTTTTTCTTCTTTTTTTTGGTGCAAAATATTTCTTATATCCATTTGTAATTTGAATTATAAAAAAAACAATTGGAAGAAATTTTATTTAATTGATATTTAAAAGCAAGCTTATTCAATTATCCCTGTTTTAAAGTATATTTTGGGTTTACAATTTTAAGCTATATGTGTTACAATACTATATATATGGTGTTATAATTTGTGTTCTGATTTTTTTGTTTACTTGAAAATGTGGAGACTTTTAATATTATCTTTTAAATAATTTAAAATATTATAATAAATATGATAAAACAAAAAAGAAAGCCACCTAAGATTGGTAGATGGATATTGTTGTGATTAATATTGCTTTTTGTATGGAGTTTATTTTTGAAGTCATACAGTTTGGACGACAAAATTACAATAAAAAAATGAGATAATTTTCAGATTTTTTTGGAGGATTTTTCTACTTTTGATCAGTTGTGATTAAAGATACATTTGTTTTTCAACAAAGATGATTTTGATCTTTCTAAAATACAAGAATGAACATATATTTTTGAATGAAAATATTCTAAATCTGAGTTTTTAAATGTGATAAAAGAATGACCAAAACAAGATTTTCAAAAATATACAGTATTGGAATGATGGTCTATATATGATATAGATGCAGATTTATCGGAAAAAGATTTGATAGAAGAGTGAGATTATGTTAATTTTGTTAATTCTTCTGAAATTATATCAAAATATGTTCAAAGATATGAATTTTTGTCTATGGCTGATGAAAATTTGAGGTCACTTGAATGATTTCTATATCCTGATACTTATCATCTTGATGTATGATGAAATGTTGTAGATCAGTTAGTTTATCTACAACTAGAAAACTTCAAAAATAAAGTTTGGAATATTTATTCTGGGGAAGTTTTGCTATCTAGCAAAATTACTTGGTATGATACAGTGATATTGGCTAGTGTAGTAGAAAAAGAAGAAAGAAATACTAAAAATAAACCAACTGTTGCTGGAATATTTTTCAATAGATTGGCTAATGGTATGAGGCTTGATGCTGATATAACTTTGTGTTATGGTTTGCATGAGCCTTATGAGACTTGTAGTCCAGCTATGATTGCTAGAAAAATTTATGACAAAAATAATATATACAATACTAGGCAAGTTGGGTGATTGCCACCTCAACCGATTTCAAATCCTGCAGTGGATAGTATAGATGCAGTTATTAACCCAAATTCTACAAACTATTTTTATTATTTACATGATTCTCAAGGATGAATTCATTATGGGGCTACTGTAGCAGAGCATAATGCGAATAAGAGTAGATATTTGAATTAACAAAATACTTGCATAGCGAGGTAAAATTTTTCCTAATTTATTAGGAAAAGTAATTTTTTAATAACATTATCTTGCAATAAGTCAATATTTTGTTACAATCAGAATGTAATTTAGTATTTTAAATATTCTATATATATAACAAAATATACTTAATTTTACAAATAGTTTTTAAAAAATGACAAAAGCACAAAAAGCAATTGAATTTAATCAAAATTTTCATAATCAATTACAACAAATTAGAGAAAAATACCAACTCTCTGATGATTTGTTTGATTTACTTTCTGAGGAAGAAATATCTGCTCTAAAAGAAAATAGATATGAAAAAGCAAAAGAGGAGTTGGAAGGTACAGTAAAACTGTGATTTCTGGAAACGAATATCAACAAGCAAAAGAAACTAGAAAACAAGCCAAAGAATTGGTAGCAAAATTGATGGAATTAACATGAAAAACACAACAAGAAGCAGAAGAAATTGTTTATGGGCAATCATTCAATGAATCAATCCATCAAGAGCGAGCATCACATAGACATAGTGAGATCAGTGATGGAGATTTTGAATTATTAAAGCCATTGTCTAAAAGATATTCATACACTATGCAATGAGATGTAAAGATGCACCAATTTGACCAAAAATCATTTTATATTCCAGATCACAATAAAGTAGATTTGAGATATGAAGATATGGATTATAACGAAAAATGAAAAAAGGGTAAAAAAAGATCATTTGAGAATTTGAAATATAGCCCAAAGATGCAAAAATTAGCAGAAGAAAATAGTTTAGATTTATCTACGATAAATTTCGAAGAAGCATTAGATACATTTTTACATCTATGACAATCTGTAGCAGATATTTATGGTATATGAATTACTTTTGATAGAAACTTTATAGAAAATAATGAAGAACAATTAAAAAGAGTATTGTACGGTATATATACAATCACATGACAAACTATAATTATGCCTTACGAAATTGATGAAGAATGACTTGTGTTTTCTTGTGATGTCTATCAGGGCAGGGCTTGTACTAACCATATCAGCAGGTTCGTAATCTTCAGTAGCTACCTGTCGTTGTTCATTAGTTATAGGTCCTAATGCAAAGAATCTAGAACTCTCGCCGGAGGCGAAATAAAGTTAATATTTTATACTTTTATTATTTTTTAGGTTATATTAGTTGGCGAAGTTGAATTTGTTTATTTGTATATTGAAAAAAGTCTTCAAAATTTTTTAGATATTTCTCCAAAAAGACATATTTTACTTTAAAGATATTTTTTATCTTAAATTGAAGAATATATAGTTATTAAAACAAAAATTTTTCACTACGTTTCTAGATTATTGATTTAATAATCTACGTTTTATTACTTTTTGGATAGAGGTATGGATAAATTTTTGGAAAAATAGGGGTGTGTTTTATTTCATGCTAATTATGATTTCAGACAAATTACAAAAAAAGTCCTTAAAAATTTGACAAATTAGGGGGGGGAGTATAATTAGATATATTTATATTATTATTTTTAATAAAATGGCAAAATTACCTTTAAATTCAGAAGCAAACGCTATTCGTAATATTACTTTTTCTGAAAATAAAGAAAAAGACCACGAAATTAAACAAGAAATGATTTCTATTTTGAAAGAAAAGACAGATTATAAAAAAGATGAAGAATCTAGTAAAGCAAAAAGAGAGAGACGAGAAAAAATTAGAGATTTAGCATGAGATGATCCAGAAAAGATCGGTAAATTAAAAGAAGTTCTTTATGATAATGATGAAGAACAAAAAGAATCTTATAAGCATTCTGAAGTATTACAAGGAAATGAACAAAAAGAATCTATAGAAAATCTACCAAAACTAGAAAAAGAAAATTTTAAAATAGATAGTACAGACTGGAAAGAAATAGAAGATCCAAACGGAGTT
>CAZCTB010000072.1:0-4846 GCA_964501605.1 uncultured Candidatus Peribacteria bacterium | reverse complement strand
AAAAGTTAAGCTGGAAATAATAAAAGTAACAAAAAAATAAATACTACTGTCAATTTAACTTTTGGAATTTCACTGACAGTTTAACTTTGGAATAACATAACAAAACTACTTAGATTGGAATATTTTAGCAACACTCAAAATTGGCAATACAACAATTCTCTGCCAAGTAGGTTTTAACCAAAGAAAAGCAGGGTAATCTTTGAAAATTAACTTCAAAAACTTAGAAAATTTATTTTTTTCTTGATTTTTATCAAATGGATATCTAACAAAGTCTCGAATAAATTGAAACATAAACAAAATTAGCAATAAACATATTTATTTGTCATCTCGAACAAAGTGGAGAGATCTCTTAATAAATATTTAAATAGATTTCTCACCGACTAGTTCGAGTGTCCTCGGACCTTGAGGATCAAGATCCGGGACGCAAGTTATAACACTCGAAATGACATATACGATACTCATTCTTATTTCGCAATGACAGTAACATTTAATCTAACTTAATATCAGTATAGTTTTCTTCAAAATATTTTGTAGCTTTTTTCAAAATCAAATCTAATTTGTCACCATCAGCCAAGTCAGATTTTTCAATTTCAATCTTCAAAGAAAAATAACGTCAATATTTATTTTTTTTAAGTTTTTTCAATAATGTAGGTAACTTCAAAGTACCATCACCTGGTAATATATGAGGTTTACCTTGTTTATTTTTATCTGACAAATAAACAGTAGATATATATGGTACAAAATCTTCAATCTTTCTCATAAAATCATCTTCAAAACTATCTTCATCTAGTCATGATACATCCAAACCCAAGCTACAAGCATATTTTTTGATAATCTCTACAAGATTACTAAAACGATATTTTGGGATAGGTACAGCAAAAAAACTAGAATCCAAAGGATTTATTATCGTAAAACTAATATCTTTGTTTGCTTTTTTATAAGAAGATACATTGTCTTTTATAAAATTAAATGCTCTATAATCAAAAAACTTAGGAGCATTGATAGCTATAGTATCCACATTCAAAGATTCACAAAGATCCAAAGCTTTTTCCATTTCTTTTTTATTCAAACTAGCTGATGTCTGCACAACTTTGACTGGTAAATTATGTTTATCAACCAATTTTTTTACATAACTTATATTCCAAGCATCAAAATTTTTCCACATAGCCAAATCAATACCATCAAAACCAGCTTTTTTAGCAGATTCAAAAATAAGATCTAAACCAACTCAAGGTAAAGAATCTGTACTCAACAAAAATTTTTCTTTTATATTTTCTGTTTTTACCATTTGTTAAAAATTTTTATAAAATTAATACAACCAAATTATAAGAATTTTTACTATTTTTGCAAATTTTTAATTGTCATTCTGAGCAAAGCGTCCCGCTCTCTTGAAAATCAAGAGTCGAGGACACTCGAGGCTTCGGTGAAGAATCCATTATGCAAAAATAAAATATATCAAAACATTAGATTCTTCATTCCAGCCTACCAGCAAACAGGTCATTCAAAATGATAAAAAACAATAATTACTTAACTCACTTCAGCAAAAACCCATCATGATCAGAACCAGGAATATTGATTTTTTTTATATTATTAACTCTCAAATTATCACTAACAAAAATATGATCTATATGGGCACTCAAAAAAGGCAAATATTTAATACCCCAAGTGAATGAAATAGTAAAGTTCTTAGTCAAATTATTTAATCAAGTAAAGCTATTTTCCAGTTGTTCATAATAATAAGACCATGGAGATACATTAAAATCTCAAATCATCAAAATCTTATCATTATCAGTCATATCTTCTTTATGTTTTTCAAAATTATCTTTTAATATACCAAATTGCTTATTCCTCATATCAAAATAATCATAAGTCACAGGAGAACTAACATGAACCAAATATACATAATAATCTGTTTCATTATAATTTGTATAAAAATGTGTATATCTCCATTTACCTTGATCTACTTTATGAGTTAAATTATTTATAGGTATTTTACTAAAAACCACATTACCAAAATATCTATCAGACCAATCCGTACGAGCAGAATACGGATATTTTTCATTTAAAATTTCTTTCAAATTTTTATCATGTTCATCTGTAAACTCTACCATAAAAACCATATCTGGATCCCTATCAATAATACTTTTGTACAATCAGGTATAATTCAAATTTTTATACAATATATTTGAATACAAAATATCTAATCATTGTTCATTTCAAGTAAGATTAGCAAATCACTCTCCATTATAAAATTGATTGAATTTTCTAGAAAACAGAAAAAATAACAAAGCAAACAACAAAACAAACAATGGCATTATAGTTAAATAATATCATAGTTTTTTATTTCTCATAAATATTATACTTAGAACAAATCAAACTAATGAGAAAAAAACTATATATGGAGTAAAACTCAACACCAACTCACTAATATAAAAAGCAGGAAAAAAATACGAAAAAAACAACAAAAATATAAATATTAAAAGTCATACAATAATTATCATAGAATTTTTTAATTTATAAAAATAATCAAACCAGGTTATAGAAAACCATATTTCTTTTGCAACAAAAACTAAACATTTAATAGATATTGCATAAATATATAAAATAAATATTAATACAGAAAGTAAAAGATAACTTTAATATTAATCAAAAAAATAAAAGTGAAAAAAACAATATTTTTAACAATGTGAATAATTTTAATTTTCTCTGGACTATACTTTTTTTCAAACTCAAAAAATACTCTTAATTACATAGAATCATCATACAAATCTATGAGTATAGAGATAATGTCCGTACCAAAAGACACCACAGTTGATAACAAAAAAATAAGTGACAAAATAATTAAATCTATGCAATTAAAAACTCGAAAAAAATGGGACAACTTTGAATACGACTTGATCCCAAACAGAATTATAATAAATATAGATCAAAAATACGTATTTTGGTTTGATGAGCGAGATGAAAAAACGGAAATTTGTAAAATAACAAGATTTCAATGACCAAAAAATAAATTAACTGGGATTTACAAGATACCACATTGAACAGTAGAGAAAATTGAACAAATATTAAACAATAATAATTTAAAATGGAATAACTTAAACTAAAAAATCATTTCTTTTTAAAATTGAATAATCCTCTCAAATCATTATTAATTCTTAACTATTAGTTTCTAATTTTTCACTATAATGAGATTCCATATACTAACATTCGGTTGCCAAATGAACTACGCAGACACTGCAAGAATTAAAACAATTCTTTTAAATTGCTGATTTTTTTATGAATCAAAACAAGAAAATGCAGATATAGTAATATTTGTAACTTGTTCTGTAAGACAAAAAGCTGAAGATAAAATTACAGGATTACTCAAAGATATTAATAAAAATCAAAAAATATGGATTACAGGTTGTATGATCCAACACAATATAAGAAACAGCAAATTAACTAACAAAAAGTTACCACACTACCTCAAAATATGAAATTTTTGATGAATAATAAATCGTGATAATTATGAAGTTTTGTGAAAAACAACCAAAGAAATAAATAAAACAAACCCCCTTAATCCCCCTCCTAAGGGGGACACGTCTACGATCCCTATAAATAATGCATTCAATCCACAATTTTTCAATCTAAAAAAAACTTTTGATAATTTAGAACTATTCCGAAGAATAGATGATACATGATTTTTACCAAAAATTTTGGAAAAAATTTGATACAAAATTTCTTACAACAAAGATTTAATAAATGAATATGAAAAAATAATTCCAAAAAACGAAAACACTTCAATGAATACAAAACATAAAAAAACAGCATACGTACCAATCTCAACCTGATGTAATCAATTTTGTTCATACTGTATAGTTCCCTATGCCAGAGGATTAGAGAGAAATTTTGAAGTAGAAAAAATAGTAGAGGAATGCAAAATTCATTTGAAAAATTGAGCAGAAGAAATTGTACTTTTGTGACAAATAGTAAACAAACACCCAAAATTTGTCGAAATAATCAAAGAAGTATTAAAATTAAATTGATTAAAACGATTGAGATACACATCACCATATCCTACTTATTACTCAAATGAATTACTAAAATTACACGAGACAGAAGATAAACTTTGTCCTCATATCCACATACCATTCCAATCATGATCAGATAAAATCTTAAAATCTATGAACAGAGGATATAACTCAAAACAAGCTTTTGAATTCATAGATAAAATCAAAAATCTAAAAAGAGACATAAGTATCACAACAGATATCATAGTATGATTTCCAAACGAAACTGAAGAAGATTTTCAAAAAACTCTAGATTTAATTGAATATGGAAAGTTTGATATGATTTATATCTGAATCTACTCTCCAAGACCATGAACATACGCAGAAAAAAACATCCCAGATAATATTCCCTATAAAACAAAACAACAAAGACGAGAAAAATTAAACGAACTATTAAATAAATTAAGTACACAAAACAATGAAAACGAAGTTTGAAATAATAAAATGGTGTTAATTAACAATTTTGTAACAAAAGATATAAACAATAATTATAAATATGAATGATACACAGATAATATGAAACAAATAATCATAAGTTCAAAAAAAGAATTAAAAGAATGAGATTTCATTAATGTAAAAATCACAAAAGGAGTAGTTTTTAAACTTTACGGAGAAATTTAAAATTCCTTCTCTAGGTAGGGGAGGGTTTAAAACCCTTCCTTACATACCAACAAAAAAAAGGAAAGAAAGAAAAAATCTTGTTATTCCAAAGTTAAACTGTCAGTGAAATTCCAAAAGTTAAATTGACAGTAGTATTTATTTTTTTGTTACTTTTATTATTTCCAGCTTAACTTTTC
>CAZCTB010000071.1:0-17670 GCA_964501605.1 uncultured Candidatus Peribacteria bacterium | reverse complement strand
AAAATTATTTTAATCATTTTTTCCAAACCAATAGCAAAGGATAGTATTACAAACACCGCTATTACTCAAACAAAAATATATACTATCAAACCTTCTGTCATAAATTAAATTAAACAATTTGAAATATAAACAATATTAAGTATATATGAATTACAAAAGACTTTTCAATTTTAAAATATATATAATGAAAAAACTAAAAGCTTTCACAATGTTGGAAATACTTATAATCACAATAATAGTCTGAGTATGATTATTGTCTATTGTAGTTGCAATCAGTAAAGCCAAAACGGTTACAAACCAAATAAAACAAGAAGTCATAGCTACACATTTGGCTAAAGAATGACTAGAAATGGTTTATCAGACTAGAAATAGTAATTTACTACAACACCCAAATTACAAAAATTATTGTCGATTAAATATTAACCCAACTCAAACTTGTGATAATTTAAACCACCCTGATCGATTGACAGATTCTTCTTATATAATCACAGGCAGAATACTTAGCTGAACTAACGAAGAATTGAATATATCAAACGGTATAGATACATGAGACAAAATATTTAGCCTCAATCTAACATGATCAAAACGAATACAAGATCCAAATATGGAAGACAATCAAACAAAATATGGAAAGTTTTTTAGAACAATAGAATGAAAATGATTATTTTTAAAAAATAGCACGACTACTTGATGAGAATTAATCAGTTGTTCAAGCTGATGAATTTCTTTATGTAACAGTTGAAATGCAAAAGAATTTCGCTTTTGTAGTAGAGTCGAATATATATGAACAAACACCGGATCAGTAGAAATTTGCTGAATTCTAACCAACTTTTTTGAAAACTAAACTTTCTCAAAAATAAAATGTCATCTACTTTTAGTTACATATTTTTTTATTATTTTAAATCCATGCTCTTTAAAAAAAGATATCAATTTTTTGGAATCATAAGTATATATGTGAGTAATTTTTACATCCTCATTTGGTAATATTATAATCTCATTACCATACATATCAAATTTTGTTTTTTTGGAAAATTTTGCTATAAAGTCAAATACCAAAGCTCATAACACGTCATCATTACGTGTAGATATATAATAAGAATAATTTTGTTTAGGTATACCAAATCTTGAAAACACATTATCAAAAAACTTTTGTCTAAAAGAAGACTCCAAAGATGTACAGTATTTGTTAAACATTTCTAAATTACTAGAAACAGACAAACCATCTCTCATACGTACATCTATCCAAAGTTTATCTCCAACTCTCAACATATTATTCAAGTTGTTAATTATTCTAGTCTGAATAAAATTTCAAAAAGTATTATTAAACATCGTGTAAACTCTACTTTCATAAGACTCAGACAAACGCAAAATCTCATTTCTAAATTCTCTAGAAAAAAAATCCGCCAATACATACTTTTGTTTTAATTCGATGTTTTTTAATGTCTCAAAAGACATATTTAACATAGCTTTTGAAGAATCTACTCAATAATAATCAAATTTTATATTTTTATCCAAAAGTTTTTTAAAAATAATTTCTTCCATATATGATTTTCAACAACCCAAACTAATAAAAAGATTTTTACTTAAATTAAAATAATCTTCTATCTTTAGATGACTCAATATTTTATTGTTGATTCCATGATAATCATACAAAAAATCTGTTTTCTTTTCTTGATAATACAACTCTGCTCATTCATTCAAGTACAAAAATTTTTGATCTATATCTCTAATTTTAAATGATTCAACAAAATCATCATTTAAATCAGCATCCAAAATCAAACTATATAGGTCTTTTGCCATTAAAATTTATTTTATTTTTTAAATAAGAACTGTGAATGTTTCAGCCAATCTCAAAGATAAGGTTTACTAGATTGATCAACTTTTTTAAAATCATGCTGTTTGAAAAAATCCAACAACTTTGGAGCATAATAATTACGTATATCATATAATTCTACAGATTCTCATGGTAATATATGAACTTTTTCATTTCTAAATGAAATAATAACCTTTTTTGAAAACAAATAAGAAAATGAAAAAACCAAAGTACCAATAGATGGTTCTTTTTTCATTTCTAATACAAATTTACCATCTGATTGTTTTACTCACAATCATTTTAAGACACTAAACTGAAAATTAATTTTTTTCTTATTTTTAGGATTTAATATATATTCATTATATCTATTAAATATTTTTAAATTTGTTTGAGAGTCATCATTATCACGAGTATAAACATCAAACCAGAGATAATCTTCTTTATTTAATAAATTATAAAAACTATCTGTAGAATTTGTTTGATTAGTATTACAAAATGTTCTTCATAAAAAACAAAAAAATCTAGAATCATAATCCTTTGTCATACTAGATATTTCTTGTCTAAAATGCTCACTCATAGTATCAGCTAATACAAAACGCTTTTCTATATCAAGATCTTCTAAATTTTTTATAGCAAAATTTAACATCCTACGAGAAATGTCTACACCAAAATAAGTAAAACTAAATCATTTATTTTTTAATTCAATTAATAAATCTTTTTCTTGAGAAGCATCACCACAACCTAAACTTATTATAGCTAATTTTTTATTTTTATTCATATGTTTTCAAATAAAATCAAAATGGCTAATTGCATTGGGATCTATTTGACCATCAGAATATGCATTATAGTAATCATCTGCAGCGTCTCATAAATATAAATATTTTTGAAACATTCTTCTATCCTTTAAATTATCTATAAGTCATTTTTCCAATTCTAAATCCGAAACTAAAGCATGTATGTTTTGATTGTACATTTAAAATAATTAATATTTAAAACTAGATACTTTAACCTTAAAATGATCTCCAAAAACCTGTCAACCCTTGTATTTAAATAAACAAGTAAAATTTGAGTCCACATCTTGTTTCAAAGATATAATTTCTATTTTTTTATCAAACGACTCATTTTTTATTAAATTTTCAAATATTTTTTTATTATTAATCTCCCATACGATACTATCACTACTACTATAAAACAAATCAAAATTATTGGAATCTATATCATAAAATGTAATATTATACAAGTTTGATTTTAACTCATCTACATTTTTAATTTTATTATTTTTAATATAATTAGCAAGCAAAGAATCCATATCTTTTAAGTCAAAATCTTCTGCATCTATTCTAAATATTTCCCTCAATGGATTGTACAATGCTTGAGTTTCAAATGATTTTCTAATTTGTTTATCTGTTTTTAATCATTTTAAGGTTTTATTGTTATGTTCTCTATCTATAAGTTTTAAAAAACCACACCTTGCATCTTTCATACTTCACCAAAGAATTTTTTCTGTTTTATTCTTAAATATTTTATTTGGTTCTTTATGATAAAACATAATATTGTCTGTGACAGAATCTACCAAATATCAAATTTCATCTCAAAATTCTTTATAAATATAAGACATTGATACCTTTTCTGGTGCATCTTCTACTGTATCATGCAATATAGAAGCCAAAATTAATGACAAATCATCACATTTTGATGCTACCATTATTGCTACTCTCAATGGATGTGCTATAAAAGGTTTTCCAGAATACTTTCTAAACTGTCATTTATGAGCAAGTTTTGCTACTTCTACAGCTTTTTTGATTTTATCAAAATTCGCGTCAAAGCCCAAATAAACTTTTTTTAATTCATTAAGATACTTCTCTACTATATCATCTAAATTTGACATATTGAAGCATAAATAAATAGTATATATTTTATATACGCATAATATATTATTTTTCAACTTCAATTTGAAAAAAAAACAATTTTTCATATAGATTAAATAAGTGAAGAATTAAAATTTTTATCAATAAGAATAAAATACGTTTTGGATATAAATAAATTAGAAACTTTTTTAGATTATAAAGTTGATTTAAACACAAAACCAGAAGAACTTGTGGATCAAATTATTTATAAAGCAAAAAAATATCTATGAAACAAATGTATTGAACCAATAAAAAAAGCTTATAATTTTGCAGAAAAAGCACATAAGTGAGAAAAAAGATTATCATGAGAACCATATATTATACATCCTATAAAATCAACAATAATATTGATGGATTTAAAGCCAGATATATCATCAATACAAACTTGTTTATTACACGATGTAATAGAAGACACTCCAATCACAGAACAAGAAATTAAAGATAATTTTTGAAAAGAAGTTTGTGATCTATGTAGCTGATTAGTTAAAGTTTCTAAAATTAAATATAAATGAGAAGATAGACAATTGGAAACAATAAAAAAAACTTTTTTAGCGATGGCAAAAGATCTAAGAGTTATTTTTATAAAACTCGCTGACCGCATACACAATATGCAAACACTGCAATTTCATCCAGGAGAAAGCAAAAAAATAAATATAGCAACTGAAACAATGAAAATTTATGTCCCAATAGCAAAAAGACTTTGATTATATCAATATCAAGTTACTTTGGAGAATGCTTGTTTCAAGGTTTTAACACCAAATATGTTTGAAAAAATCACCAAACATCTTAAAAAAAACTTTTCAATGTCAGAAAAGTATATAAAAAAATGAATAAATACAATATGAAAACTATTACAAAAAGAATGATTAGAAGAATTTCAAGTAAAATGAAGAATTAAAAGTCCATATAGAATACGAGAAAAAATGGAACAAAAATATAAAACAAAAGATATTGGTAATATAATGGATCTATTAGCATTTAGAGTTATTACAAATAATATACCAAATTGTTATCAAACACTTTGAATAATACACAAACACTACACTCCTCTAATAAAAAAAATAAAAGATTATATCGCTGTACCCAAATTTAATGGTTACAAAAGTATACATACTACAATTTTAGGTATGTTTAGATTTCCTATAGAGATACAAATAAGAACAAAAGAGATGGATGATATAGCAGAATACTGAGTAGCAGCACATTATGCTTATAGTGACAGAAACTGACCAAAACAGGTAAGCAAAAAACAAGCAGAATGGATGGAAAAATTACAAAAACTAGTAAATGCATACACAGAAAGTGAATCAAAAGACCAATTTAAAGATAAACTAGATATAGAAATATTAAATAAAGAAACTTTTATTTATACACCAAAGTGAGATATAATAGAAGTACCCAAATGAAGCACAGTATTAGATTTTGCTTTTCACGTACACACAGAAATTTGATTAAGATTTAAAAATGCTATTGTAAATTGAGAAATAGTACCGATAACTCACGTACCAAACACATGAGATATTGTTAGAATTAATACATTTAGATATAAATACACAGCAAACAAACATCGAGCATCTATAGTAAAAACACCTAGTGCGAAAAACAAAATATTGAAATTTACAAAACAAGAAAAGAGAACCGAATTGTTAGAATTATCTACAAATAATTTAAACAAAAAATTAAAAGAAATTTGACTAAATAATATAAATTCAACAGAAAATAAAATAAATAAAGTTTATGAAAAAAAAGAATTAGAAAGTAAATTAATAGATGCTATAGAACAAAAATCAATCTATAATAACCTAATTAAAAGCGCCTATCCTGAAATATACAAAAAACATTTCAAAAAAGCTATTAACAACAAACCTCAAAAAATAGAAAAAAACAAAATAACAAATATAATAATTGATGAAGATAAGATATTAAATTATCAGATATGTCCAGAATGTGAAGCAAAATATCCAGACAAAATAATTGCAAAGACATGAAAAAAATGAATTAAAATACACAATTTGACTTGTAAATCAATGAAAACAATCTCACCATGAAAACTTCTCGAAGCTCATCGACAATGACAAAACAAAAACACATATACAGTAACATCAATAGTAAGTGTAGATTTAAAACTAAATATGATAGAATTATTATGATTGTTTGATAAATTAAATATTGATGTAAAAAACTTTTCAATAAAAGATGATGAAAAATGAGATAGAAAAATCGTTAAAATAACTCGAGAAGTAAATAATCCATGACAAATATGAATGTTGAATAAACATACAAAAGAATATTGAAATATGATAAAAACATTAAAAAGGACAATAAAATAGTTTTAACAATAATTTAAATTTATGGAAACGAATAGCATAGACTTAAGTAAGTTTTGATCCTTAGAAACTATTTGAACTACAATAATAATTGTAGCAATATTTTTATGGATAGTTAGTATAATACGAGTAGCAAAAGATATTTCTGCAAGAACAAACAATCATACAGTACAAATAATATCTATATTATTGGTAACATTTTTAACTCCAATAATATGATTACCTATCTATCATATAATCAAACCAATCTGATACAAAAAAGACAAAATGCCCTGGAGAGAAGCATTTATATCTACCACGACAATATGTCAAAATTGCAAAACCTTAAACGCAAAAGAACATGAGTGTTGTATACAGTGCTGAGAAAAATTAAAAATAATATGCAAAGAATGTAATACAAATTATCCACACAATTATCATTATTGTCCAAAATGTGGATGACCAAATATCAACCTTTAAAAATTAACCCAAACTAAGTTGTTTTTATTAATTGTCATAGTCATACTTATAGTCGCTACATGAATACTTTGAAATATATATTTATGAGTTTTTTCTTTTCAACAAAATTACTGAGATTTAGAAAACTATAACAACAGCTACTATGCAGCCGTATCATCACTAGAAAGATGATTACTTTCTAGCAAATATATGTGAGCTTGATATACATGAAGTGGTGGATTTTTATGAACAGGATATTGGTGAAACATAAGCGATGTTTTTTCATGAGATTTTTGAAAATTTGCTAATTGATATAATTGATTATCTTTTGATATAAACTCAAAAACAAAAAAAATAAAATGAAAAATAAAATACAACACTACAAATACTATTGTGTTAATGTTAAATACAGGATCAAATTATTATTCAGGTCAAAACATAATAAAAAAATTTTTTGACGAAACAAATTATATATCATGATACATAAAAAATAATTTTGATACAATATCTTCAGACAACAGTATTCAACTAAAACGAATTATAACCCTCACGGACTGACACTGATATATCACAGCTCAAAATACTTGAAATGAAATATTAAATAGTAAAATCAATGATTGATTTCCAATATACTTCTCGAGCTGAACTTATGATATATTTAGTTCATGATCTACAGACTGATCTGGATTCATAAACTCTTGAACAGAATATGATAGTATATGACAAGCACTGACATGATGAAAAGCAATATTTCTACAATTTTATATTACTGGATGATATTTAAAATCAAATAATTGAATCATTCCACACCTAGATCTTAATATAGAATCAAACATTGATTTTGCTGATATATATTATTATATAAACTGACAATGAACAATATGAAAATACCAACAAAACTTATCAATCAAAAAGCCAACCTATAATTACAAAAATCCAAACCGAAAAAATTTTATTTTTCCTTATTATGAATAAATGAACAAAGATTTTCAAAAAATATTGATATTGTGAGTAGTATCTATTTTGATAAGTTGAATAACTTTGTATAGTTACAAAGACATAAAGTTTAAAAATACCAAAAAATTACAAGAACAACAACAAAGCCAAGAACAAGAAATACAACAAGAATATGAGGAGTTGATATCAAGCGAAAACTCAAACAAACCCAAAGAAAATAATTTAAATCAAAAAACTACTGGAGAAATAAATATATTATTCCCAAATTTTTTGCTTACAGATAATATGAAAAAATTATATCAAAATTTAGAAAAAAAAGATATAAAACCCAATTTTTATACAATAAAAAATATATCAGAATACAAAAGACATTTAATAAGTTCTGGATTAAATAATTATGATGTATATCTATTGCCAAGTACACGAATACAAGATTTAGATTTAGAAAATATTGATATTTGAGACAATCCAAAAGTTTATTTTCACAAAATATTTAACAATCTAGTATCAATAAATAACAATAAATATATACCTTACTCTATAGACCCACTAATCACATTAACTAAAAAAAACATAAAATTAAAACCAACATGGGAAAATATATTTTCCTACACTACTCTACGAGAACAAAATAAATCATATGCTATGCCGCTAATACGAGGTATAGGAAAAAATGATATTAGATTGTTGGAAAGATGAGAATGATCATTTGAAAATCATTTTGAAATTTTAAAATGACATTTGGAAAATATAAAAAACAAAGAAAACTCATCAGAATTAAAAAACATGTTGGACACAGAAAACATAGACTTACCATATAAATATAATTTTGCTAAATTAAAACAACTAACAGAAACCATATGAAAAAGAGATTCAAATTGTGAATTATTCCCCGCCATATGTCTTATGTCATATAATTTTTGAGATATAAAGTTTTGATATATTTCAGACTTAAATATTTTACAAAGTTATTTTTCTTGAAACAACAATTTATTCGATATAAAAAATTTTCCAAATTCAGAAAATTCATATCCTACAAAATGACGAACTTTTGTTGTCCCAAAATGAAACGAAAACATTAATTTAGCAAATGAATTTTTCAAAGAATATCTTTCAGAAGCAATAGAAAACAATACATGATTGCGAAACAACACACTATCAGCTGTTAATAATATATATCAACTACAAAAAAATAATGAAATATACCAAAACATTATTTCAAATGAGAATAATTTCACACTAATAAAATGAAAGTTAGAAGACAAAATAAATGATACTACAAGTGCAATGTTAAAATGAGACATTAATCCAGAATTGTATCTCAATGGTATTAAATAAACCAGAACTATTTCTTTCAAAATAAAAAAAGTAAGGAACGGTCGCGACCATTCCCTACACACAAAACAATTGTTTCTAATCAATCAATTTTCCATCATCCAACTCAATAATATCATCAGCAAATTGCAAAATATTTTTGTCATGCTCTATCATGAGTATTGTATCCCCAGTATCCAAAAACTTTTGTAATACTCTCATCAATTTTTCTATATCTTGTGGATGTAATCCAACAGTTGGTTCATCCAAGAAATAAACTGTATGTCATCTATAATCTTTGAGCAAATGTTTTACCAACTTCAATCTTTGACTCTCTCATCCAGACAATGTATGTGCAGGCTGACCCATTCTTAGATATCATAAACCAATGTCACACATAAGTTGTAACTCTTCATGTATATTATCTATTTCTGAGAAAACCTCCAAAGCATCACTAATATACATATTCAATATTTCTGAAATACCTTTTCATTTCCATTTAATATCAAGTATTTCTGATTTGTATCTATTACCTTTACACAAATCACATGGAACATAAGTATCTGGAAGAAACTGAAGTTCTACTTTTTTATATCCATAACCATTACAAGCAGGACAAGCACCTTTGTTGGAATTGAAACTAAAATAAGAAGCAGAAAATCACAAATATTTGGCTTGAGTAGTACCAGCATACAAAGCTCTAATTTTGTCAAAAGTACCTATAAAAGTGGCTGGACAACTTCTAGGTGTTTTACCTATACTTGTTTGATCTACATAAATTGTGTTTTTGATTTCTTGATAACCTTCTATATTCTCTACAGCCAAATCTTGATAAAACTCTTGAAGCGCAAGATTTTCATAATGTTCATATATATCTTTTTGTATCACAGGAGCAGAAATTATTTCTTCCCAACTCATTCATTTTTTCAACAACTGAAGCCTAATATAACTTTGAACAAATTTTTGTTTATCATTTAAAAATCTATACAAAGTAGTGTACATCAATGTAGTTTTACCAGCCCCACTTGGACCAGTAATTACTGTAAATCCACCAAGCCTAATATTTATATCAATATCTGACAAATTATATTTATTTGCCTTTTTTATTTTAATAAAATTTTTTCATTTCATATGATTAAAATCTGCTTTTACTTTCTTCTTACCAATAATATAATCAGATGTTAATGTTTTTGATTTCAAAAAATCATCATAATTACCATTGAACATAGTCTTTCCACCGAAATCTCCTGCTCAAGGTCATATTTCTACTATCCAATCTGCGGATTTGATAAATTCCTCATTATGCTCTACCACTATAACCGTATTTCACATCTTTTGAAGATTTCTAATTGCTCTAATTGCTTTTCTAATTTCTTTTCCACTAAGACCAATGGTTGGCTCATCCAAAACATAAATAATTCATGTAAGTTTATTTCAAAGTTGTTTTGCAAGTCTCAATCTTTGAATTTCTCATCATGACAAAGTATCCATTGTCCTACTAAGATCTATATATCATAGTCACAAATCTTGAATAGTTTGAACTCTATCTACCAAAGGATTGGTAATCCTAGAAACTAATATATCTGATTTTTTAGACTTATCTCTATAACTCACAAAAAAATCTACCAATCAATCAAGTGTCATTTTTTGAAGATCTGCGATATTGTATTTCTTTTTTCATAATTTTATAAAAACATTCAAACTTTCTCTTCTAAGTTTGTATCATTGACACAAAGGACAGGTTTTCATCTCAAGCATAGCTTGAAAATCTACAGTAAGTAATCATTTTAAATACTGATCTTTGAGTATTGCTTCTATACCCTGATATTTCATACTAGTATATTTTCATCCATTATTTACTCTAATCAATTCTTCATCTCCATGTATCACGACGTGTTGAAACCACTCTGGCAAATCTTTCCAAAGCTTATCATTGTCCATAGAATATTTTTCTGACAATTTTTTCAAAATCATTTGTCAAAAAGTACTATCTCTCCAAGGTAATATAGCCTTATGATAAGTACTATATTGATCAATCACCTTGTCTAAATCTACCTGCAAAACTTCACCTATACCATGACATTCAGGACAAGCTCATTCTTGTCTATTTGGAGAGAAATGCTGAGGAGTAAATTCAGGATAAGTAATATTACAATCTGGACAATACATCTTGTCAGTAAACCAACTTACAAGTTCCTGTCATTCTGAGCCTTGCGAAGAATCTAACTTACTACTTTTACTACTTCAATCAATATAAATACCAAATTTTTCACTCTCAGACAATATTTTTATCACATCATCTTTTAGTCTATCCATTTTGTTTTTTTCTACAGTAATACGGTCATAAATACCGTATATATTGATAGGAAAATAATTTTCTGGCACGTTTGGATCTTCCAAGTAAAAATACTCCACTGGCTCTTTTTTTTGTCACAGAATCAAATATCTCGTAAATCACTTTCACTTTTCTACTTTGTTTCTATTTTTTTTCACAAACCTAATAAGCGAATCCAAATCTTTTATCTCTCAAACTTCTTTCAACAAAAAAATTCTCTTATCAATATATGTTTTTTTGATATCAGTCATTATATGATCTACAGAAGTAGGTTTAATTTGTTTACCACAACTATAACAATAACTATCTCACAACTTTGCAAACAACAATCTCACATAATCATCAATTTCTGTAAGAGTTCAAACAGTACTCCTGCTATTTCCTCATTTTTTATTTTGTTCAATAGCTATAGCTGGTGACAAACCAGTACAATGATCTATCTCTGGTCTTGTTCACAAATTAAAAAATTGTCTCAAATAACTAGAAAGAGATTCTATATAACGAAATTGTCATTCTTTGTAGATAGTATGAAACGCCAAAGATGATTTACCACTACCAGAAACTCCAGTAACTACAATCACCTTATTTTTGGGTAATTTTATATCTATATCTTTGAGATTGTGAGTTTTAATTCATTCAAAAACTATTTCATTTTGATATTCACTCAAATCAATTTCATTCTTTTTCACCATAAATTATTATAAAAAAATTAAACAACAAATTGTCATTATGAGCCAAACGAAGTGACAGCGTCTAGGTCATTCTGAACGAATGTGAAGAATCCATTACATACAGAAGCATAGCATATCAAAACACTAGATTCTTCATTACATCTGCCTACCGCAGGCAGACTCAGAATGACAGAAAAATCACAATGACAGTATTTATATTTTAATATTTATTCTCTATTTCCCAATCCAAAGCTTTTATAAACTGTGGCAAAATACCATATCTAGTAGCTCCAGAATAATCTTCTCAATATCAATCATAAAGATATGATTTATTATTTGATACTATCACATTACCAGATTTGGTTCCACCATTATACAATGCAGCAAAATTGGATATACCAGTCAAATCAAATCACGTATAAGACAAATATCACGACAATTGTCAGTCATATCTATCAAATTTTGACAAAGTAAATTTCATAAAATCCTCTACAGTCTCTACAAAAACATCCTCTGTAATAATACCTGTACCATAATCTTCATTCACTATTTGAAATGGTCCATCACCATTATTTGGTAGATAATAAGCACAAGTAGATTCTCTATACCAAGTAGCAATAGTTAAAGCCGTAGGTATATTATACGCAAAACTAATATCATCCAAGGTATTGTACCAACCAGTACAATTACTTAAACTGCCAGAAACTTCTATGCTAAATCCAGTATTATATTGATCCAAAAAATCTTGTTTATCAACTTTTGAAGAAACCTTAGCCTCAGTTTTCAAAGTAAATAATTTACCATACATATAATCCTTCAGATTAGCCAACATATATTGTAATCTATCATCTCCAGCATACTCTATCTCCAAAATTTTCAACTGATCATAGAAATCTCGTAAATTTATATTGTTATCTATTATCAAAATATCCAATTGTGATTTCAAATTGGTCAAATCAGAAACATCTTCAATAGTAGATGTATAAGCAAAACTTACTCCTATAAATAAAAAAACAAAAAATCATAAAAACCATTTTTTCATTTTTGTTAAATTAAGTTTTAAAAGGTTAAAAGCATAAAAAAGTTCCTTCACTTTTAACTTTCAACCCTGCCTGCCGATAGGCAAGGTTTTCACTTTTAACTAATAAGTATATACTAAGAATAGTGAAATATTCAAGTAGAAAATATATTATTATCTAACACTTATTTATTCATCATTATTATCAGATTCGTTTTCATTATTTTCTGAACTAGTGGGTCTATTCCAAGCATTTTTAATATCTATATCTCTTATTTTATTTTTTTTATTTGAGTTCCAAGCTCACATTTCTTCTCTCAGGTTATTATCATTAATTAGTGATTGAGCACTTGCATAATCACCACTTTCTTTAGCATAACCAACAGCTGCTTTTACAAATGAATCTTTTGTAGTATATTTAGTACTATAATTTTCAAAAGGATTCAAATATCATATACCCATAGCAGCAAGTTGTTTTTGATATTCTTGATCCATACCAGTCAATTTCATAGGAGCATTGGCAATATCAGCACCAGAATTAGTTAATGCACCAACTCAAACAGCTCCTCATCAAGGCATAGGTACAACAGGTATAGTAGATGCCATTTTTGTAAATCCCTTAAATATATTGTCTAAAGATTTGTCTATAAATCATACTCATGTTTTGAAACTAACAGCCATCTTTACCACAAAAAATATCAAAAATAATCACAAAAAGTAAACTATCAAATCAGCAAATCCATCTTTTACTCATCACATAGAAAACTCCATAATACCTTCAGACTTGATAGTAGAATCATAAAGTTCACTATCTGTTTGTTTTGTAGTTTCTATAAGTACATTACCATCCGATGTCAAAGGAACAATTGCTATATCTTCTTTGTTTATAACTCAATCAATCAACATCAGTATAACCATAACTATACTCAAAGCTCAAACCATCAAAACAGGCTTGAATACAAGCTTTATAATATTTTCTACCTTGATTACCTCAGACAAAAATCAAAGATTATCAAGCTTATCTATTTTGAATACTTTCAACAATATTATCACAGGCATCAATGGTATTATTATCCACAACATCAAAATTCTAAACAAGTTGAACAAAAATATCAAAAACATCATCAATGTAAAAGAAATCAATATTATAGCAGACAATCATAAATCCAAAAACAAATCTCACCAATCAGTAATATTACTATTACTATCCATAGATCATGAATGTTTTTGAATATCATTAAAATTAAATACAGACAAACCCAAAAATATCAAAGGACCAGACATAGAATCATGTGCGGGCATAAGTGTATCTATAAATCAATTTAGATCATCATCACTCATATCAGCAAAAGCAGATTCTGGATCAGGTTCAAATTGGATTATATCAGATTCGCTTTTTGCATCAAACTTTATTTTACCTTTTGGTATTTCTCTCAAATTATCATTAAAATTTCATCTAAATTCATTACTAGATTCCATAAATTGAGAAGGAAAAGCTGCTATAGCAGAAGTCATAATAGTAGATACATCAATCAAAGCTCAGACAAGAAACCAACTCATTTGTATCAATACACCAGCTATCAAAGTTTTTTTTATAACTGATAATGGTTTCCAATCACCAGATCCACTATTAAATGAAAATATACTCTTAACTATGGCAAAAAGTACCATAAATCACAAAGCAAAATTGGCAAAATTTTTGATTATATTCCACAAAGTCCATAGACTAGAGTCTAAGTGCAAAAAAGATCCATAAACCAAATCATTGGTCATTAACTTACCTGCCAAATTTGCAAATATAATCCAAACCCAAGAAGCCAAAGACAATATCAAACTCAGAAGTTGGGATGTCCAATCTATACCACTCATATCACCATCAGCAGCATAAGTCTTTGAAACAAAAAACATTCACAAAACCAAAAACATCAACACCCACTTTATGTTTTTTTTGTTTTTTATTTGTGCTATAATGTTTTTTAGTTTTGTCATATTTAATAAATATTATTAATCTGTTGTTCAATTATTATCGCTTGGAGAGTCTGTATCATCTGAAGCATCTTCATTGTCTGAATTATCTGAATTTTGTGAAGAATTTTCTTTATTATTTTGAGAAGATTCAAAATCATTAACAAAAATCTCCAAAGGTTTAAACCTATCTTTTTCTTCTTCAGATAATTTTTCTTTTTCTTTTTCTTTTAATTGATCATACTCTTTCTTCATTTGTTCAACAGATGATTTATAATCATCATATTTCTTTTTAGAATCTCATTCAAGACTATTAATCTTTTGATCTGTCAAATCACTAAATGATTCTCCAAAATGTCTTTGCTCATATTCATTTTGTTTTACTAATCTATAAACTGGAGATCATGGAGTTCATATATTATCCATAACATAAACTCAATCTTTTGTGTGTACAGCTCATCACAACATACTACCAGCCCAAGCTTTCCAATTCTTATCTCAATTTATTATTGAATTCAAATCACCAGAGGTATGTGTCTGTGCGTCAGCATTTGTAAATCAATCAGTTTTATCAAATTTTTGCATTTCTTTATATTTATTAGGACCAACCATGCTCTCAACATTATTTGTTACATAAGTATTATAAGCCGCAGACAATCATCATGCATCCGTAATTCCTTTCTTTTCCAATGCTTCCCTATCTGCAGATCCTAAATCATTCCAAACCTCATTAGCCGTACTTCAAGCAGCAAAACCAGTTGTAATTTTATTTATAGTTCAATCAGCAAGACCATCAAATGTTTGTTTTGGCTCAGATTTTTGAGAATCTGGATACAACCAAGGAAATTGCTCTTTCATTCTATCTGTTTGAGCTTCTAAAGCTTTATTACCAACATTCTTTCAAAGTTGATCCAATCATTCTTTGGCAGCAGAAACTCATATACCACCTCAAGGAAACGGTATAATAGGCAAAGTACCCATTGCTTTTTCTATTCATCATTGAATATCACCAATTGTTTTTCAAAGTTTAGTATCTTTGACAGTAGCTTTGACAGCTGCAAACACAAAGAACCAAATAATTCAAACTGCAAACAACTTTGTTATAAACCAAGCAAATGTGTCCAATCACTCATCTACCATATTTTGATCTAGTTCAAACTCTATCAAACCAAAAATTGAATAAGTTTTCATATCTATTTTTTCCATACCAAACTCAGAAAGAACTGCTTCATCTTGAAACGAATATTGACTAGAATCTTTAAAATCTTTTGGTCATCCAAGAGCTGTAAGAAATATCATAGACATGCTTATTGCAAACACCACAAAAACAGGTGCAAATATCAATTTTATCAAATGAGACAAAGAAAACCAAGGGAAAACCTTTTCTATTCAACCAGAAGAACCACCTAAAACATTTTTAAATACTGCAAATAATATAATTATTGGTATAGCAGCTATAGCCAACCACAAAACTCAAATTCTGACCAACAAAACTACAGCCAAAGCTAGTAATGGGAAAAACAACGCTGCTGCAAAAAGAACTTTAATCAAAAGCATAAAAAATGCAGAAGTAACATCTATGTCCTGTCATGGTTCATCTACTATAGAAGTATAATCCAAAAGTGATGAATATATAGTAATAAAAGGTCCAACAAATCATTTGGATTTTTCCAAAAGTGAATCTATAGTAACCTTACCATCAGGTGAAACATCTGTAAAAAAGCCATCACCTTTTGATAAAATACCAAAACCTTGATCTATACAATCTTTAGGTACTTTTGATTTATCCAAAGGTATTATATAACAACCAGACACTAGTTGTTGGGCAACTCCACTATTTATACCTCAAAAGTAATTATCCACTTTTTTTTTATAATCTTGATTATTATCATATCATGTAATGTTTGAACTTTCAATAGTAGAAACATCTTTAAATTTATATGGCCAAGCTCAAATAGAACAAAGATTTTGTTCAAAATATTGTCAACTATTTACAAAAGCTTCTTCTCTTCAAACAATATAAGAACCACTTAATCAATTTACAACCCTTACATCACAAAGAGAAATATTCTTTCCATCATATGTATTGTAATAATGTATTCATACTCATCATTCATCATTAGATTTTTTTCCCAACTTAGCATTTACTCACATTATTGGTGTATCTTTATAAGATTCATTACTTTGCAAAACAGTCATAGGTAAACCACCTATAGAGTAAGTCAATATTGTAGACACATCAATCACAGCAGCCATCAAAAACCAACTCATTTGTATAAGTACTCACGCTATCAATGTCTTTTTTATTATGTTTACAGGTCATCGTTTGTCTCAGGATCATCACTTACTAAATGGAGAAGTAAAAATATTTCTCACAATTGCAAAAAGTACCATAAATCAGAGCGCAAAATTGGCAAAATTTTTCATTATATTCCAAAGACTCCATAAACTAGCATCTATATGCAAAAATGATCCATAAACCAATGTATTGTCCAAAGCAATTCATGCAATAAACAAAACAGGCCAAAGCAATGAATATATCAATTGCAATATTTTTGTAGCTCAATCATTGAAATCAATTATTTTATCTGTTGAACTATCTGTTTGTACTGTCGTATCTTGTATATCACTTACCTGAGCAAAGACATCTGTATTAAAAGAAAAAACAAAAGTTCATAATCATAACAAAATCAAAAAACCTAACACCTTTTTTCATGTTTTATTTAATAACTTTGATTTGGTCTTTTTTAGTATTTTTAACATGATAAATTTAAAAGTTAATAATTAATAATAGTTAGTTAAGAATAGTTAAATCGGTCAAAAAAATTGATATAATAACAAATTTCCGATTTCAAGTTCCTAATTCCTATTCCCAATTATAAACTAAAAATAAATATATTCAAAAAAAACACTTATTTATAAACC
>CAZCTB010000070.1:0-14020 GCA_964501605.1 uncultured Candidatus Peribacteria bacterium | reverse complement strand
ACCGTTTTTTGATATCTAATTACTTGAGCAGCTTCTTTTGAACTCATGTTTTTGAACCCATCAAATCAACTTTTTAGATTTCATTTTTTATCCACAAATTTTTGTACAACTTTATATTGTGAGTTTTTTAATTTATTTAATTTTGAACGAGAAACATCTATTCAAGCTTTTTGATCTATTAGTCTTTGAGTAGGAGTGTTTCTAGCCAACCTATTATCTTTCATGATATTCAATTGTTTTTTAGGATTTTTTATAAAGCTTATAGTGTTGTTATATCAATTCTTCAAAGAAGTACGATTCACTTTTCATACAGTATTTTTTGCTCTCTAACAGTATTAATAGTACCATTTTTTATAAAAGATCAAGTTGCTCTTGCACTAGAATTAACGACTCATTTACCTGTAAGTCTACAAGCATTATAAGTTGTTTTGGCTGCTGTTCTGGCTGTTAACTTTCCTACCTGTCATGCCACCTTACTAACCTGTCAAACACGACCAATATTTGCAACTCATGCTCATCCCACAAAAAAAGATCAGATATTGGCAATTGTTTTACCAGCGGCTCTTCATGCGTTTTCTCACCATTCATCATATGCTACCATAGCTTTTCATAGATTTGATCGAGTATCTCCATACGTTTCTCAAGAAAACCATTCTCACGTTTCTGGATCTCTTCAAAATACCAATGCCCCAAGTCAAACCGCAGCTTGAACTGGCTTTTCTACCATAGTCAACAATCCATCTACCAATCATGCTGCTCATTCCAAAACTCAAGCACTTACATTAAATGTAAACCTTGCAGACTTTGTGATTGGATTTTTTGCCAACCAACTATCAGGATTGTTATCACAAAATTTATTAATTCAATTAGATATCCATGTTATTGGGTTGGCATCTACTATGACAAAATTAACAATACTTTTAGCTGCCTTAGTTACTTGTCAAACTGTTCAATCCCATACTCTTTCACCAGCTCATTTTTTACTAATACTAGAATTGTTTACTATATTTTTATATTCTTTTGTGCTTGAAACAAATATATCATTACTTATTGTAGCATCCAATAATGACAAAGAAACTGTCTGATCCAACTGATCTATCTGTGTTCTATTAAATTCATGTTGAGTCTTTATTAACTCTATATTTGTCTCTTGCTTAACAATTCATAATTCTATTTCTTCTAACTTATCTGTTGTAAATTCTAGTTCCTTATCCAACATTTCGTTATGCTGACCAATATTTTTTGTATGTTGTTTAAGTTCTTCTGTATTTTCACCCAACAAATTTATTGATTCATCCGTTTGTAAAACAAGAGCACTAAAATAATCCTCATTTTTTATACTATCAAGATAAGAATCAACCAAAGATCTAGCTTCACTATTATTAGACATTAAAAGAGAAAAATCTTCTGTAGGATTTTCTATTTTGCTTATTAAATCATCTTCACTTAAAACACTTTCTCACAATCCAGTCAAGGCCTCCTTTAGTCTACTATAGCTATTTTGACGTATAGATTGAGCATTTCAAATAGAAACTTGAGCACTTTGTTTTGTTTGACTAACAAAACCTATTTCATTAATATTTTCTTGTTTTCTTTTTTCAATCATTTTCTGCTCTTCTTCAAAATTTTTCTGTTGATTTTCATAAAAAACTTTTAAAGAGTTCTGTTCTTCTTGGCTTTCATTTAGATTTAATATGTTTTGATCTATTTCAGACAAAGACTCTTGCTCATTTTGATTATTTATTGTTTTATATTTATCTGTAGCTTGATCCAAGATTTCTCATGCTACAATTGTTTGCAAAGAAGCTGTTTCAACTTTTTTTTGAGCATCAGCAAATTTTTGTTTTAAAATACTTATTTTTGAAGTTAACTTGTCATAGGCATCATTATATTTTTTTTTGGTTTTTTTACCATCCCATATATCACGAGATTCATCCATTATTTCCCATTTTTCGATAGCTGACTGAAAATAAATGAACTGCCCCTGTATATTATCAAAATACTTTGCAATTTCTTGATTATGATTTTCAAATTTTTTTAACTCTCCAAAAAGTCTAGTAGTTGATAAAGTAGATTCATTGTTTTGATCAGTAACAAAACTTTGAATAGATGAGTCTACTTCAAAATCTTTTAAATCTTTATCAAAAATACCAGCATCTATTTTATTCAAAATATCATCCATAGAGGCATTTTTTACATCTATTTTATCATTGGTGCTAGAACTTGATGTTTCTTGCTTATTATTAGATTGGTATGATTCTCTTATCTGAGATAATTCAGAATCTAATTGAGCATCAATATCTTCCTGATAAATATTTTCATCCTGATCTTTTTGGATTTTCATATATTTTTTTCTACTATCAGCATATTCTTGAATACGCTGCTCTTTCGTCTTTTCTAGACGACCATTTTGATTCGAGTTATTAAAATTCTCTCTGTTGGGCATAAAATTACTAATGCTCATTTTTTATAAGGTAAGTTTATAAAATTAACACATCATAATTTTATTTATTACACAACAAACTGTCAAAAATACTCAAAAAAAAACAAACTAAACTTGACAAAAACAAAAAAACAACTATTTTTATGTTTTTTCTCTTGTAATATTTTTATCAAACAATATAAAAAAATTGCATTTTATATTTTTTTGTTACAATTGATGACAGAACAAATTATCAGCCAAACAAAATTATTTGTTAGTGGTTTACCATGGAAGATGAGATGAAAACACCTTAGAGAAGAATTTGAACAATTTGGAGAGGTGGTTTTTGCTAGAGTTATTTTAGACAGAGAGACAGGTAGAAGTAGAGGATTTGGATTCGTAGAATTTGTTAATCCAGAAGATGCTACCAAGGCTCAACAAGAGATAAATGAACAAGAGCTTTGAGGAAGACAGGTAAATGTAGACTTTGCCAAAGAAAATCCTGAAAAGTTAGCTTCTAAACAAGAAGAAGACGCTTGAGGAGATGAATGAGAAGCTTGAGAAGAATGAGAATTATAGATCAAAAACTACCTAAATATAATCAAAAAAACTGGATCTTTTTGGTTCAGTTTTTTTTAATAAATTGAAAATTCAAAAAATATTATTTTAATTACCTCATCAATCCTATTTGCCGTTAGGAAGGCTCTCTTTGAAAAACTGTAGCTTGTAAAGATAATGTTTCCCCTCTTTATCAAAGAGGGGATTAAAGGGGTGATTTTTGTAAAAATAATATTTAATATTCTCCAAAAATTCTCTTGAAAATATGCGACTAAATCTTATATTCAAAATACTAGACTAAGCGGTGCGTAGATGGTATAAAAATATTTACATCTCACTAATCTCCTGGAAACCGATTATGTGTCAAATTCGTTTGATACTGAGTTATCCACCTTATATTTAGGAGAGCAAATATATATCTACTGCGGCCTCTTGGTTTTTGTTTTTTTAAAGAAAAATCAATTAATGATATTAAATATTATGAATCATATTCAAGTATTTTTTGTAGATATGTTGCCAAATGCATTGTCTAATCTTTTTGAAATATGGTTTTCAGAGCTTATTGCATTAAGCCCTATGATGCTTGGTATAATTTTACAGCTTGCTATTGTAGTTTTATTGATATTGTTAGTTAGGTGATTAAAAAAAACAAGATTTGCAACCTTGTTTGAATATATAGTAGAAGAAGTTTACAAATTTTTTGAAGAAATATTAGAAAAATCTGGAAAACCTTTTGTAAAAGTTTATGTAGTTACATTGTTTTTTGTTATATTACTTTCCAATCTTTCTTCTTGGTTGTTAGATCGAATTAGGATGATTTTTATAGACGTAGAACGATTATCTTCTATTATTACTATACCTACTACAAGTTTTGAGTTTAATATATGATTAGCAGTTGTTTGAATTTTTTTGATGCTTTTGATACAATTCAAACACTTATGATGAATCAAAATGTTTTTAGAATATATACCATTGTGGGGTAAATGAATTATAGATGTTCCAAGAGGTAATATGCCAGCAATATTTTTTTATCCAATTTGGTTTGTTGTTAAAATATTTGATATATGAATATCCTTATTTGTGTGAATATTAGATATTATATGAATATTTGCCAAAATTATATCTTTGTCTGCTAGGTTGTACTGAAATATGATATCGTGATGAATACTTTTAACTATGCTTGTTGTATGAATCAATGCTGCAACTAGTGGATTGGTCTGAACAAACTTCCCACTGATAGCACCATTGATACTTTATGCACAATGATTGCTTGTAGCTGTTATACAAGCGTTTGTATTCCCACTTTTGGTAGCTATATTTATCAAATTGGCGATGGTAGAAGAGGAGCAAGAACAAACTGTTGAATAAATTTTATTCTCTGTCACCCTGATCGTAGCCGAAGGGTATAGAATAAAATTTATGTGTTTATATCCTTCGCTTTGCTCGAGGATGATAAAACACATAAAAAGAAAAAACTTTTATAACATAAAATACAAAAAAGAATGGAACTTTATATTTGAGCTTGATTAGCTATTGGTTTAGCTGGTCTATGAGTATGAATTTGAGAATGAATAGTAGCCAAAAAATCATTAGAAATTATGGGTAAAAACCCTGATTTGACTAGTTCATTTTTGGTGCTTACAATTCTTTGAATTGCTTTGACAGAATCAGCAGCGATTTATTGATTAATTATTGCTTTGCAGATTACTGGATTAGATCCTGCTACATTTAATGGAGCACAAGCTATTGGTGCTGGTTTAGCTGTAGGTGCAGCATGAGCATGATCTGGTTTGGGAGAAGGATTGTTGGTTTCTTGAGCTATGGAAGCTATATTTAGAAATCCTGCTATGAAAGGAAAAATTATGACATTTATGATTCTTTTCTTGGCATTAGTTGAATCTTCAGCTATTTATGGATTGGTTATCGCATTATCATTATTAGGATAACAACGTTTCAACACTGAATCGTTTCAAGGTTGTAGCGTTATTTTAAAAGGTAAAATAATATTTTAATGGAAATTAGTATATGAGCAGTGTTTGCACAAATAATTAATTTTTTAATACTGTTTTTCTTATTTAGAAAATTTCTGACCAAACCTATAACAAACATAATATACCAAAGAAGAGAACTTATAAAAAAACTAGAAAATGCAGACAAAGCATATGAAGAAAAACTAGAAATTGCAAAATTTGAAGCTAAGGATATAGTACAAGAAGGTATGGATAGAAAAGAAAAAATTCTATTGGAAGCTGGTTTGCTTGCTGACAAAAAGAAAGAGGAAATAATGTCAGATGCAAAAGTACAATCAGACAAAATAATACAGACAGCCGAAATGAAATCAAAAATGTTGGAAGCTGAATTGGAGAAAAGTTTTATTGATTGAGTAAAAAAGACATCTTTATTGGTTGTTAAAAAACTAATAAATAAAGATAAAGAAATAAAAAAAGATTACCTAGACGAAGCAATAAAAGAAGTTATTGATAGTTAGTTCATAGTTTAGAATGCATAAACTTATTTCTAAATTCTATATTCTAAATTCATAAAAGTGAAAACTACAAATAAAGATTTAATAAATATATTGTTGTGAGCTTGAATTAAACCAAATATGTTGGTAGATAGTTTTTCTATTATTGCAAAATTGATCAAAAAACATGGTAAAATGTTGTTCACAGAAAAGTATATCCAAGAAATTTCACAAGTAGCTTCAAATCTTTGAAACTTAATTTCTATTTTAAAGGTTGTACATAAAGTTGATTATAAAGATATGAAAAGTTTAATTCTTGTGACTAAAAGATTGGCAGACAATTATAATCCAGAGCTTCAAATATCCTCTGACTCTAAAGATCACAATCAAAAACTAAAAGATTATATAAATACAAAGTTCCAAGAATCCAATATAAATACAAACGTATTAGATAAAATATGAGTTAGTATTTCATGAGAGTGACGATACTACAAAAAAGATTTAGACTCAGATTTAGGAAAAATCTTAAATAAATAAGGTTCTGTCATTGCGAGCAGAGCGAAGTGAAAGCGTGGCAATCTGGATTATTTCGAAGAGATTATCACGACTCGCTATCACTCGTCTCATAATGACAGAGAAAGTGTAAACATTTAATTAATTAAAATGAGTAACTTATGATCAATGCAGAATCTATCTTAAAAAAGATTGAAGAACAAATTGAAAAATCAGATATTAAACAATCTTTTTCTAAACAATGAGAAATTATTGAAATTAAAGATGGTGTAGCGACAGCTATAGGTCTTGATGATGTAATGTTTAGTGAAATTGTAGAATTTGAAAACTGAGCAAAATGATTGGTTTTGGATTTGCTGAGTGATCAAGTATGAATTTTGATACTATGAAAATGAGGTTGACTGACTCAATGACAAATAGTAAAAGCTACATGAAAAGTTTTTTCTGTTCCTGTGGGTCCAGAAATGCTTGGTAGAGTAGTAAACGCTTTGGGAGAGCCAGTAGATGGTCTTGGTCCTATTAAAGCAAAAGAATCTTATCCAGTAGAAAGAATTGCTCCTTGAGTAATTACTAGAAAATGAGTAGATCAACCACTTCAAACTGGTTTAAAAATAATTGATGCTTTGGTACCAATTGGAAGATGACAAAGAGAGCTTATTATATGAGATAGACAAACTGGAAAAACAGCGATTGCACTAGATACAATTATCAATCAAAAAGGTAGTGGAGATATATATTGTGTGTATGTAGCTATATGACAAAAAGAATCAAAAATCAAAAGATTTGTACAAACTCTAAAAGATAAATGAGCGTTGGAATATTCAATTATTATTTCTGCTCCAATTAATAATCCTGCTGTGATGCAATATCTTGCACCATATGTTGGATGTGCTATGGGAGAATGGTTTATGTACAATGATAAAGATGCTGTAATATTTTATGATGATCTTTCAAAACATGCTGTAGCATACAGAGAAATATCATTACTTCTTAGAAGGCCGCCTGGTAGAGAGGCATATCCTGGAGATGTGTTTTATCTTCATTCTAGATTGCTGGAAAGAGCAGCTAGAGTTACACCAGAATATGGTGGTTGAAGTTTGACAGCATTACCAATTATTGAAACTCAGGCTGGAGATATATGAGCATATATACCAACTAATGTAATTTCTATTACTGATGGACAAATATTCTTAGATTCAGAACTATTCAATTCATGAAATAGACCTGCTATGGATGTTTGATTGTCTGTGTCTAGAGTTTGAGGTGCAGCACAAACAAAAATTATGAAGAAGGTTGCTGGACCATTGAAGTTGGAATTGGCTAACTATGCAGAACTTGCTGCTTTTGCACAGTTTTCTTCTGATTTGGATCCAGATACACTTAAAATAATTGAAAATGGTAAAAGAATGACAGAAATATTAAAACAATCTGACAACAATCCTATACCATTTGAAAAACAAGCAGTAATATTATATATTGGTACAAAGTGATATTTTTCTGATTTTGAATTAGAGGATGTTCTAGAAATTCAATCTAAAGTTTTTGATAAATTAGATAGTTCTTACAAACAATTGGCTCAAGATATAAAAAATGAAAAAACTTTAACACCAGCTATTGAGGAAAGCATAAAAAAATTAGCAAAAGAAGTTGTAGATAATATGAAAGATAAATAATATTGAAATATATTCAAACCCTGGAAATACTCCAGGGTTTTCTTATATTTGTTTATTGGTAACTTGGAATTAGGAATTAGTCATTATTAATTCGTAATTTTTAATTTATAAACAAGCTTTTAATATGAATAATAAAAACATAAATAACTTACAAATATATTTAGAGTCAAAAAATCTTAGTAAACAATCATGGGCGATTTATTCGTCTCGAGATTATAATGTAAAGAAGGTTGTCTGAGATCAATTCATTAGAGCTATAGATAGTATTTGAGCCAATATAGCCGAATGATATGGTAGGTTTCATTACCTAGATTCTGCTAAATTTTATTATAATGCTAGATGATCTTTATTAGAAGCAAAATATTGGTTAGATCTGTTGGTGGACAGAAGACTAATTTCAAAAGAAACATACGATGAATTTAAAAATCAAGCAGAAGTTTTATTAAAAAAATTAAATGCTTTTATTAAAATAGTTAAATCTCAAATAAACAAATAACCTAATTCCCATTTTCTAATTCCTAATAAACTAATGTAATGAAAAAAATAAACAAAACATTCATTTGCATCAATTGCAAAAAAGAAATACCATTGGCTTCAAAAACATGTAGAAACCATTGTCCCTATTGTTTTACTTCGCTTCATGTAGATGGAGATATTCCTGGAGATAGAAATACTAGCTGTCATGGTAAGATGTATCCTAGACAATATTTAGTAGCAAACTGAACCATGAAAATTCTGTTTGAGTGTGAAAAATGCCATAAAGAACATTGGAACAAGAGAGCAGAGGATGATTTGGTTGAAAATTTAGATGAACTGATAGCTAAGTATAGGAAAATTTTTGATTAACAAAAAATCCTAGCTTTAGGCTAGAATAGTTTTTTACTCCAGGGACAGAGGGATTTGAACCCCCGATGACGGTTCCGAAGACCGTTGTGTTACCACTACACCATGCCCCTATAATACTTTAATACCTATTCCAAACCCCCGTTTCATTTCATTTTACGGGACTAGGACTGTTGTGCTTGCCCCGTACAGCGGGGTTGCCACGAATATTATACTAAAGGTCTATTGACCTTTATAAATCATTTTTTATCGATCTGCTTTTTAATGTTTTTACTTTTTTTTATTTTCTTTTCTAGTTCAAATCCTATATCTAAGTCGGCTACTTCAAAGTATCATACTAATTCATTAATTTTCAAAATTTTTGTTGTTCTTACATTTCAAGATATATGTTGATTCATTCTCCTATTTAAGTTATTTGTACATCCGCAATAGTATTTGTCTCATCTAAGAATGTAAACATAGTGCATTATAGTATTATTCAGTTTAAAATAATGTTCCGAACCACCGCTACACTTTGTTTCACGAGGCTAGGACCGTTATAGTTTTTACCACTACATTTATCCCGCAAAGCGGGACCATGCCCCTATATTTATATTGTCATTCCGAGCGAAGTCGAGGAATCTCTTTACACATTAATTGAGAGATTTCTCCATTTCACTTTGTTACAGTCGAAATGACAGGTAGCTATTTAACTAGTATTTTAATCTCTCCATTTTCTATCTCTTTCAAAGCTTCTTCTTTTCATTCGCTTGGAATTTCTTTATTTGTTTTGATGAATTTCACAAGTTCTTGTTTGATGTTTTGAATATCATTATATTTACTGATTTTTAGTCATTTTTCAATACTTTCATAAAATCTAGCAAAAATTTCCAGTAGTTCATAATCAGAGCTTGTTATTTGATATACAACACCATCATTTGTTTGTTGTATATACTTTTTTACAAATATTCCATTATCAGATAAAGTAGCTATTACTTCATTCAATATATCAACATTCTCTTTATATTTTCAAAATAATGGTAGCTGTATTTTGATAGATTTTAAATCTCCATTTTTAATTATAAAATCACCGTAAACCAATGTTAGTCCAAACAAAAAACTAGCAGGATTGTATTCTAATTCCTCTTGTGAATAATTACAACAAATTCATTTTTCAGTTTTTTCTAATCTAGTTTTAATACCTAATTTATTCAGATTTTCATTCAATCCGTCTAAAGATCATTCTTTAAACTTATATAAGAAATAGTATTTTTCCCCTGTTTCTTCATCAAATCATTCAAACATTTTTAAAGCACTTTCTACACTTTTTGTATCTAGCTTTAAGTCCATCAGTTCTTCATCTTTTTTTCAAACCATTATTACTCACATTTTATCTCAAAGATCTTTTAAGTTTATGATTTTAAATTTATTTTTGTGGTAAGCTATAATTCATTTATCAAAATCACAAAATTCATATCCACTTACATTGTGACAATATTCTTTTGTTTCAGGTATATTGGGGTTTTCTATAACCAATATATTATTTTTATCTACAAGTATTTTCATTGTTTTAATATTCTTAAATAAAGAGATTTTTGTACCTCCCTTTTCAAGGGAGGGGGACCCGAAGCTTGCCTGCCGGTAGGCAGGGGTGGTGGGTTTTAAAACCCCTTCCCACTTTGTGGGACCTTCCCCTTGAAAAGGGGACTATTTATTTTCAATAATTTTATACAACAATATTAATTCAATTAAGTTTATCATAAGTGCTGATCCACCATGACTTATAAATGGTAAAGTTAGTCAAGTATTAGGTAATATTTTCAAATTTACTCATATATTTATAAATGCCTGTATCATAATTAAAGATAATATTCATATTGCCAATATTTTATTGTATTCATCACGTACATATACCAATTTTATTAACACATAATATATAAGATAAAAATACAATCACAATAATATCATATTTCCAAAAAATCACATTTCTTCACTAAAAGCAGCAAAAATAAAATCAGATTGAGCTTCTGGAATATATCCAAATTTTTGTAATCATTTTCAATATCATTTTCATATAAGTCATCATCATCATATAGCTGTAAGTGCTTGTTCGTTTTGTCGACCAACTCATCTACTTTCTTCATCGGTATTTGAGCTCACAAAATAAGTCATTCTTTTTTGTATATAAGCAAATCTATCACTCATCATTCATGCTATACTTCAAATTACAACAACTGATGCTACTCATGCAAAAAGTAATAATATGATTTTTTTCCAATTCATTCAAGCATATAAGGCCATCATCAATCAAACAGTTCACATAACCAAAACACTACCTAAGTCTGGAATTAATAAAAATATAAATAAAAATAATGCATTAATCACCACAAAAGATATTATAAATTGATTGTCATTGTCTATTGTTTTTTTCTTTCTTATCAACCATGCGGACATAAAAATTACATATCAAAGCTTAAAAAATTCTGATGGTTGGATACTTGGAATTCCAGGGATATCAATTCGTCACCTAGCTCAATTTAGAGAAATTCATATTCATGGTACAAAAACCATCAGTTGAAGTAAAAAAATTATAATAGATATTATTATTATATTATTATGTTTTTTGAAAAACTTAATTGGTATTCTATAGACTATTAAAGCCATTATGATAGCTATTGCTATATTTCTAAGGTGTCTAAAAAAATAAAAATAATTTGTAGGATCTTCAAATATTTTAAGGGTTAATGTAAAAGATTCGTGTATACTTACACTATATACTGCCAACAATCAATAAGCTATAAGTAATCATCATACAATCAATATTCTCATATCAAATTTTTAATTTAAAACATTAATTATAAATAAGTTTGTTGATGTTTTTTTCAATCTAAAATAGTTATTAAATTTATATTTTTAGAGGAAGCTTTAAAACCCTCACTTATAAAACAGTATTTAATGCATTTCCCATTTACTTTTGCTACAGAAAAACTAATATGATTCAAGTTAAAAGTTGAGGGTTTAAAGTTCATAAAATTAACTTTATGTTTAGTGTTTACCAATCTTTTAACTTTATAAACTTTATAAAGATTTAACTAGTACATATGTTTCAAGTAGGTTTAGTGTGAGCAACAAATGTTGGAAAATCAACATTATTCAATAGATTGATATGACAGTTTAGAGCAATAGTTACCGATATACCGGGTACTACTATAGATATTTTGTATCATAAAATAAATATAGACAATCTTGGAAAAATTAAATTTGCAGATAGTCCTGGATTAGAAGAATTTGATCAAGAACGAATATTTATTAAAAAAATAATAGATGATTCTGATCTTATTTTGTTTGTTATAGACAATACGGTTTGAATTACAGCAAAAGAACATCGTATATATTCTTATATTATGGAAACTAATAAAAGAAAAAACGTCGTTCTTGTTGTGAACAAACTTGATATAGGTTATAAGCCAGAAGAGTTAGATTTAGCAATATCGGATTATTATAGCCTTTGAATTGAAAATATTATTTGAATTAGTGCTAAAAGAGAATTTAATATATGAGAAATATCAGATTTTATAGAAAAATATTTTTATGGAAAAACTTCTGTTGTTGATAGTGATGAATCAGAAGAAAGCTCTATCTGAATAGCAATAATTTGAAAACCAAATGTCGGTAAATCAACACTTTTAAATAAATTAGTTTGAGAAGAATTATCAAAAGTTGAAGATTATCTTTGAACTACTCGTGATTATATTACTTGAGAATTCATTTTCCAAAACAAAAAATATAAAGTCTATGATACAGCAGGAATTAGAAAAAAATGAAATATACATGGTATTGAAAAAATAGCTTATGACAAAATAAAGTGAATGTTGGAGTATGCTAGACCAACTATTGTTTTTATGATAGATTGAGAGCAATGAATTACCCATAGGGATATGACTTTATTGGCAGAAATAAACAATTTAGCTTTGCCAATAACTGTGGTTGTAAACAAAATGGATTTATTAGATTCTAAACAGAAAAAACTCATAGAAAAAAAGGTACAAGTACATTTAGATTTTGCAAAATATATACCAATTATTCCTATGGTTGCTAAAGAATGAAAGTGAGTCAGGGATATGCTAAATATTGTTTCAAAAATATTTGTTGAAGCTACCAAAAGAATTGATACAAATGAATTAAATAAGATTATATGAAAAGATATGATAAAAAGACCTCCAAGGTTTCCAAAAAATAAAATATGTAAATTATATTATATTACTCAAGTAGATATCAATGCTCCTACTTTTGTAGCTTTTGTGAATAAAAAAAACAGAGCAAATTTGGCTTTTAAAAAGCGAATAGAAAACACAATTCGTCAAAGTTTTTGATTTATTTGAACACCAATTGTTATTCGTTTTAAAGAAAGAAGTGAATAAAACGGTTTTTTTATTTTTCATTAAAGATTTTTTGTTTTATGAAAAACATTCAGAAACCAAGTATAAAAACTTTTAAATATGCAAAGCAACTTTTGCAAGATTCTAAGGTTGTTTCTTTTCCCACTGAGACTGTTTATTGACTTTGAGCAAATGCATTAGACACAAAAGCTTTGGGAAAAATATTTCATTTAAAAAATAGACCTTCAAATAATCCTCTTATAATTCATGTTTGAAACAAGCAAGAAGTTGGTAAATATTGAATTATATCCAATCCAATTGAAAAAAAGATTATAAATGGTTTGATGCCATGACCCCTTACAATACTTTTGAATAAAAAACAAAACATATCATCTTTGATTTCATCTAATTCTTATGTTGGAATTAGAATACCTTCAAATCAAGTAGCTTTAGATTTTCTCAGATATTGTAAATTACCCATAGCTGCTCCTAGTGCAAACATTTCTACAAAACCAAGCTCAACTTCTGCACAAATGGTATATAATTATTTTTGAGATAAAATTCCTTTGATTATAGATGGTTGAAGTTGTAGCGTAGGTATAGAGTCTACTGTTTTAAAAGTTGATGAAGATATATCTTGCAATCCGACCTGAATACAAGATTGTGATGTTTCTTATAAAATCACAATTATGCGCCCATGATTTATAACAAAAGAAGATTTAGAATTTTTATTTAAAAATAATAATAATGTTCTGGTAAAGTATAGTGACAAGATATCAAACATTTCACCATGAAATATGTATAAGCATTATTCTCCCAATGCAAATATTAAGATTATAAAAGATTTATCTGAGATTTATCAATATTATAAAGAAGGTAATAAGAAAACGGCTGTAGTTTTAACAGATGAAACATTAAATGAAAACAAAAACATTGTTTCTAAATTACCAAATAATATTAAAATCATATCTTGGTGATCTAAAAATAATTTAATTATTTGTGCTCAAAAATTGTTTGATATTTATTATAAATGTGATCAAGAGTGAGTAAAATCAATTTTTATAGAACAACTAGAAGAGGAGTGAATTTGATTTTCTATTATGAATAGAGTAAAAAAATCTGTAGAAAAATAGTTTTTAAAAAAATCCTATTGCTAGGATCAAAGAAATATTTAATTATATTATTTCCT
>CAZCTB010000069.1:0-24901 GCA_964501605.1 uncultured Candidatus Peribacteria bacterium | reverse complement strand
AGTTAAGCTGGAAATAATAAAAGTAACAAAAAAATAAATACTACTGTCAATTTAACTTTTGGAATTTCACTGACAGTTTAACTTTGGAATAACAAGAAAAAAGAAAATGTAAAGCAAAAAACTTTTACAAAAAATAAAAAAAAGAGCAACAAAATTACTCTTCTTTTAGGAATATTTTAAATAATTACGTAGGTTTGTTCTGATTTAAATTTGGAGGATTTCAAAGATCTGGTGTTACTTTATTTATGTTGTTTCAAGCATCATTTTTTTTATCTTCAACTTGTGCTTGTCATTGGTTTATAAGACGTTCATTATTATCAGTATCTTGCTGATTATTTACTGTATTTTGTTGATTATTAACCATTTTTTGCTGACCAATATTTTGATTTAAAACCTCTCAACCCTGCTGTACTTTTGGCGAATTTTTTTCTAAACTTTCTTGTTGTACTGTTTGATTATTTACTTGTTGAGCATTATTTTTTCAATTTACATTATTTGAATTTCATCAAACCTTATTTTGATTAATCGAAGAATCTAAATCAAAACCAGAGACACTTTCTACCTTTTTTTCTACCTTATCCAAAAATCAAGTAACACCTCACATAATATTATCAAAAGTATTCTTATTTTGAACAGCAGAAGATTTTATATTATTTTTTTGAGGCGTGTTTTGATTACCTGATGTGCTTTCTATTTGTTTTCATTCTCAAGTCTCAGGATCTGGCTGTCCAGACAATTTAGCAATAAATTTAACCAATTTTTTAGTAAAACCATTTGGTCATTTATTTATATTTTCTTGAGTTGCTTGGTTTTTTACAACTTGATTTGATTGTGATAAATTTTCATCAATTTGAACACCATTTGTATTTTGAACAGGAATTTTTTGTTGTACTGATTGATTAATTTGTGAATCAATATTTTGTACAGAAGCCTGTTGTACATCATTTTTTGAAGTTTTATTATCTACCAAATCATAAGGATTACCTCCCATAACTGGTTGATTATTTGTTTGAGATCCCGCTTGATTTTGATCTATCATGTTTTTTCTTTTGTAAAAGAATCTAAAATTACTATATAAATTATAGTCTAAAACAAAAAAAATGCAAATTTTCACTTAGTTTTTTTATATAAAATTTTAGTATGAGTTCTTCATTATCGACAAAAATAGAATATAAGTGAAGTTGAGAAAGAATAGATACTCGATTAACCTCTAAATTTCCTTATTCTAGGAATTTTTTTCATCATATAATATCAAGATGAGGTATAAAAATTTGAGAAAAAACTATCAAAAAATCATATAAATTAAAAAATTGAGATAAAATATCTATAGACAATCTAGAAAGATACTTATCTCCAATAGTTTTGGAAGAAGCTCCAAAAATTCAAATACCAATAATTTTAGAAAAAGAAGATTACTTAGTATTAAACAAACCCAAATGAGTCCTATCCCATCCAAATAGTGTACGAGACGCCAACCAAGCATCTGTAGTATGATTTCTTTATCATAATTTTAAAAACTTACCAAGCATATGAAATTTTATCAGAGCTGGACTAATTCATAGATTAGATAAAGATACAGATTGATTGATGATTATAGCAAAAACAGAGAAATGACTATCTCACTTCAAAGAATTATTTAAAGCTAAATCAGAATCTGAAACACTAAAAGATAAAGAATCAGCAAAAATAAAAAAATTTTATAGAGTTAAATCAATCGTTACAGTACTCGGTCAAGAATTCATAAATAAAATAAAAAATGAATTACCCTATTACATCAAAGAAACAGTACATGCAAAAGTACCAAATACTACACCAAAAATGGGAATAACAAAAATATTGGATTATGAAATAGTCCCCCTTTGTAAGGGGGATGAAGGGGGTTGAATAAATTTGAAACTAGAAATATTGACTGGAAGAACTCACCAAATACGTTATCATTTATCCAATCATGGCTTGCCGATATTGTGAGACTATCTATATTGAAATGAAGACGAAAACTATCAAATGCAACTCACAGCATATAGATTAGAATTTACAGACCCAGACTGAAAAAAAATAAATTTAAAAATATAAAAAAGCCCATCTTAAACGACAGGCTTTTCAAATTAAAACAGTTGTTTTGTGTGTTCTCTAAACACATCAGGATCTATATCAGCAATAGTAAGTAATATACACCCTTCAATAACATCCCCAAACCTAGCATTTACAGAAGCACCAAAATACTTCATAGTCTCAGAAAGCTTCATATATGCATTGACCAAAGGTGGGATAGATTTTTTGTTACCCTCTTTAAATTTCTCTCTAAGTTTCTTTCTATTTTCATCTAACCCCAAATCTTTCACAAAATAATTAATTTCTGAAAAAGAAACAGGATTCTTTGAAACGACAGAACCATCCGAAGGAAACATTTTATCAAGAAAACTTAACAAAATATCAAGTTTATCTTCTAAAATCCAAGGATAAAGAGTCATTTTACCAAAAAAATACTTTACATCAGCATATTCTTTCATTAAATAACCCAAACCATCCCAGACATTATGAAGTGCATATCTAGCCTTCTTAGAATCAAAATTAACAAATGATCTACCAAGTTCAATAGCAAAAGGCTTAATCTCCTTTTCAAAATTTGGTTGCAAATAGAACAAATGAGATGTTGGACTTTCTTTTAAAAGCCTATTCATTTCTATAAATCTATAGGCTGCAGTAATTTCCTGATTTTCAGGATCCCAAACAAATAATTGCTTAAAAGGTACTGTGTCAGTATCATATTGATCAATATCCATATTCTTTCCAGTACCAGCACCCATAACTCTGAAAGCCAATTCTCTTAAACGAGCAATTTCTTTCATAATTTTTGGGGATTCAAAATAATCTGTAATATAAATTTCATTTTTGCTTCTATTCGTAATACAAGCAATTGATAAACTACGAATCTCTTTTAACAAAAGACTTCTTTTAATCGGTTCAATAATTTTTTCTTTCATAATTTCATTTTTTTATTTTTATTATTTTTTTTATAAAACGATATATAACAATATAATGTAAAATGTCAAACAAAATTTAAAATTGATATTTAATTTTAAAAATATACAAACAGCCTAGTTTTATGTTAATAATTTAAATATAGTGGACTACAAAATCTTTGGCTGCAAGATAAACAAATATTATCTAAACAAACGATTAAATCATCTCCAAAACGCAGATGATAATGATTTTATTATTGCTTCATGTGTGGTAACAGATAAAGCAAAATCTAAATTCATCAAAGAAACTCTCAAACAAATAAAAAATTGAAAACATGTATATCTTACTTGATGTGCTGTTTTTAACAAATGATCAAAAATGGATGAAGATAAATTTTATAAGATATATCCTGAACTAAATAAATTCAAAAACAATATTACTCTACTTTGAGAAGAACCAGATAAAAAAAGCACATCCCCCTTGATAAAAGGGAATTTGAAAACAGTCAACATCTATACCAAAAAATTTATAGTAATACAAAATTGATGCGACAACTATTGTAGTTTTTGTCTCACAATTCACAAAAGATGAAAATCTCAAAATATACCAGCAGAAGAGATAATCCAAGAAATAAATAATTTTGTGGAAATCTGAGGTAAAGAAATTGTTCTCACATGAATCAATCTGGCCGCACGATGATGTACAGATACCAAAAAACCACAACAGAATAAATTTGCACAATTATTACAACAAATATTGGACGAAACAAAAATCAAAAGAATTAGAATTTCTAGTCTCTGACCAGAATTTTTAAACGATAAATTTTTTGAGATAATCAAAAATCCAAGATTTTTACCACATTTTCATATATCAATTCAAAGTTTTTCAGACCAAATATTAAAATCTATGAACAGAAATTATTGTTCAAAAACACTAGACAATATTATAACAAAACTAAAAAAATTAGATAGACCAGACCAAGATCAAATATCTATTTGAGCAGATATTATAGTATGATTTCCATGAGAGACAGAAAAAGATTTTAAAGAAACAATAAATTGAATAGTAAAATATAAAATAAACAAGGTTCACACATTTCCTTTTTCTGCACACAACAAATGAGAAACTATCCCAGCTCATTCATTACCAAACCAAATACCACAAGAAATCAAGAAAAAAAGAGAAAAAGAACTAAAAAAAATATCAGACGAAATCAGACAAGATTTTATAAAAGCTAACGAGTGACTAGAACATGAAATATTGATTGAAGAAAAAAAGAATGAGAAACGAAAATGATGGACATGAAATTATATCCAAGTAGAATTAGAATGAAATTATACAAAATGAACTATAGAAAAAGTAATATTATAAAATAGTCGCCGATACCGATTAATCGGGATAACTACGATCTTTATCCAGCTCCGCTGTTAGGAAATTTTAGAATTTCCTATATGATAAAAATCCCGAGTAAAAAACCTCGGGATTAATAAATTAAATAATTTTTTTATTCAATTAATCTCTCCAAAAAACCTTCTGCCTCATCTATAGAAACATCCCTATAAAGAGTTTTTTCAAAATAATTTTTTGGGGAGGATTGAATGTAAGAATTGCCATCACTCAGACAAACACAATAAACAGTATCCTCTGTATGATAGACTACCACAAAACAATCTTCATAATCTGTTATAAACAGATTTGTATCTTGTACACTTGATAAATAACTTTTAAAATCAATTTCTTGATTTTTTTTCAAATTACTATCTCCACAAGAAAAGACAACAATTGTTGCAGATAAAATAATAAATAATTTCTTCATAATACATCCTTTTTTTATTTTTGTTATTTTAATTTAATTACTATTTCTTTTTCATTCAAATCCAGTTTTGTTAATTTAATTCCAGCAGAATTTAACATTCTTTTAGAAGACTTAACAAAATCACCATTTTCATTTTCGTATTTATTAGAAAGATATCTTACTTCCTTTATTCATGATTGAATAATAAGTTTAGCACATTCATTACAAGGAATTTCATAAACATAAATTATACAATTCTTTAAATTTAATGTTGAGTTTAATATTGCATTTGCTTCTGCATGAACCACATATGCATATTTTTTATCACAAAAAGATCACTCTCTTTCCCAAGGAAATTCATCATCATTACATCAGTTAGGAAATCAATTATAACCTATCCCAACAATTCTATTTTCTTGATTAACTATACATGCACCAACTTGTGTTCTCGGATCTTTACTACGTTTTGCAGACAAAATAGCAACTCACATAAAGTATTCATCCCATGAAATATAATCCTTTCTTTTTGGCATAGGCAAAAATAAAGTAATAAAAAATACTAAACTAATTTTTAAAAAACAGTCAAACAAAATCAATAGCAGTTTAAAATAAACTAATAATACTTGCTTTAAACGACAAAATAACTATGATTTCTAGCAACAAAAACTTTAAAATATAAAAATATATATGGCTCTACTAGAATGAAAAAAACTTGCACAAAAAATGCAAAAAGAATTAACTGAGAAAACAGCTAAACTTTTTCCAAACAAAGAAAAATATGTAGGTATTATCTACCTTTGAGACGATAAATCTTCTAAAGTATATGTATGACTAAAACAAAAATATGGTGAAAATATATGAATACCCGTACATATTTTTGGACAATATAAAAAATGAAATCAACTACCTGACAATCTAAACAATGATTATGATGTCCAATTATACATGAAACAAGAATATGATAATATTGGAAAAGTGATAGACCTTATAAATTATCTAAATAGCGATAAAGATTGTATTGGTATCATAGTTCAATTACCATTAGCAGAAGAATTCAAACAATATAAAACAAAAATATTATCTACTATCGCTCCAGACAAAGATATAGATTGACTTGGTGGGATATTAACTGGACTATCTTCTATAGACTTAATAGATTTTGTACCAGCAACACCAAAAGCTGTGATAAATATGTTACAAGAATATGATTTATACAATATAAGATGAAAAATAATTACTATCGTATGACAAAGTAATTTAGTATGAAAACCACTTATGTTAGAATTAGTAAAACAAGGAGGTACAGTCTATTCTTGCAACAGTAGTACTCCACAAGATGAACTAAAAAAATTGTGTAAATCATCTGATTATATTATATCTTGTACATGAGTTGTGCATTTACTAAACGATGAATTTGTTCGTGATGACAAAAGTCAAATAATCATAGATGTATGATACTGACACAAAGACGGAAAACCGGTCTGAGATATAGATTTTGACAGCGTAAAAGACAAAGTAAAATATATTACCCCAGTCCCAGGAGGGATTTGACCTTTGACAGTAGCATGTCTATTTGAAAATATTTTTGATATACAAGAAAATCTGAAATAATTTAATTAAATAAAGTAATATGAAAAAACTTTACTTGTCATCCTTGAATGAAATGAAGGATATAGCAAAGTTTTTTTAATACAAACCATTTATATATTTTAAGAGATTTCTCACAAAATAGATTCACTCGAAATGACAAAGGTATTATTCATACAAAATTTCCCATCACTTAATATCTCTATCGGTCAAAACAAACACCTTTGGAGTATTGCAATTTGCCCTATCCAACTCTTGTCATCACTCTTTCAATAAATCTACAATTTCCAATTCCCCCATTCCATCTGCACTGAGAAATTTCAATTTCATTCATCTTTCCAAAACTTCTTTTGGCGTAAACTCAAAATATTTTTTGCCATCTTTTTCTATAAAATTATCTTTAAATATACCAAAATAATTTCTGCAAAAAGTAGGCCCAGGACTATCTATGTTTGTACTAGTTACTTGTTCTTCTTCACCTTCCGGGAAATTCTTCAAATCATTGAACAAAAATCCATCCCAATAAGGTCTGTGCGGAATTTTTTCTACCAATTCTTTGGCTTGTAAGTCCGGTTCCTTTCATGCCACAATCGCATCTCTCACAGTTTTGTACGCCTTGACCATAGATCACACATAAAACTCTGATTTACTTCTTCATTCTATTTTGATTGCATCAACATACGGCATTATTTCTTCTAACTTATCTATCGTACAAAGATCTTTTGAAGACAAAATATAACTTCCGTTTTCATCATTTTCCAATTGAAATAATTTACCTGGTCTACGTTCTTCTTCCAACCATACTTTATACTTAAATCTACAAGCATGATTACATTCTCATTTATTCGCTTGTCTACCTGCCATATAATCTCACAAAAGACATCTTCATGAATACGACATACACATCGCTCAATGAACAAACACTTCCAACTCTATATCTGGAACATGTTTTCTAATTTCTTTGATTTCTTCTATATTTAACTCCCTTGCAAGAATTACTCTCTTTACTCACAAATCTCTTCGAAACTTAATGGATTCATAATTCAAAGTGGAAGCTTGAGTACTCAGATGCAGTGGAGTATCTGGAAAATATTTTCTAATCACATTAAATGTTCCTGGATCAGAAAAGATAATGGCATCAGGGTTTGTACCAACTAGTTTTTCTACTACAGACTCAAAAACTTTTATATCAGTATTTCTAGGAAAAATATTCATCGTCAACAGTGCTTTAGATCAGTTTTCATGAATAGTATCTATCGTTTTTTTTAGATCATCAAAATCTTTTACCTTGTTTTGCCTCATCCTCAAAGATGTAAACGGAACTCAAATATAAACTTCTTCTGCTCCATATTTACTAGCTACTACAGCTTTTTCATAAGATCATCCAGGAGCTACTATTGTCGGTTTTTTCATTTTTTCGAATTTAATTTACTAAATACTCTACTCCGTCATTCTGAGCAACGCGAAGAATCCATCCTATATTTAATAGATTCTTCGTTTCACTCAGAATGACAATTTATTTTTACAATTCAAACACTTCATACTCTTGCTCTCTGATTTTATATATCGGCAAATCTTCTCCATAATTTTTTAATTTTTCTAATTCTTTTTTACTATAATTATCATATTTTTCTGACTGCCAATGAACCATTACCTTGATTGGCAACCATCACAATCAATCTTCTAATCTGTTATAATCACCAGTAAAAAAATGCTTTGCCCAAATAATTGTACCAACAGAGTTACCAGATATAATTTTACCTTCAAATAGTTTTTTCAAACCAATTATTTGTTCTAAAATCTCCAAGTGGTGTGCTTGCAGTCCTCCACAAAAATACAAAGACCTATATTTCTTTATCTGTTCAATCAATACATCTATATTATCACTAGCCATAGCACATTCTATATCTACATCAGGATTGTTATCTATAAATTTTTGACTATCTAACTCAAATTGCAAATCGTAATCTCTATTTTTCTGAGAAAATGGAAATATCAAAATCCTATTTCAACCCTCTTTGACTACATGCTGAAAGAATTTTTTATTTTTCTCTGTCCTAGGACTAGTCATTCAACCATGCAACAAGAATTTCATATGTTTTGTAATATAATTAAACAAAAACTACTATAAGATAATCTTTTTTTTTCTCAAGGAAAAAAAGGCAACTGATATAATCAGTCACCTTCATCCTCAAAAAACAAAACAGAAATAATAATAAACTCAAACACACAAAACAAAATTATTATAAGCAAACCTTGAATATCAAAGTTTTTATAAACCGTATATACAATAACAGCAATAAAAACAATGAAAAACCAAAACACAATCTCCAACAATGTTTTATGAATTAATGACAACATAACTATCAACTCTTTGTAAAGAGGTCTTAATTTTGAGAATAACAAAAACAATTTAGAACTTTTCATAACATTTTATTTTAATTTTTATTTAATTTCATCTACTTCTTTTTTTACTTTTTCTATTTTGTAGAGATTCAACCAATATAAGATTTTAAATACCAAAAATCAAATAAAACTCATTATAAATATTGCCACTCTCACAAATCCGAACAACAATAAATAAATAAGTACTATCACAGAAAGAGAAAACTCTTTCAAATTATATTTGGCATTTATCTCTTCTAACAACATATCACACATTCAAACACTATAACTCTCTTGTTGTCACATAATTTGATCTACAGCACCATCTTTCCAATCATTAAATTGAGCTACTATTGGTGATAATGTACTTCATGTGTCTTCTAATCTTATCTCTGTATTTCTAACTTTTATCAAAGCTTCTTCTACAACCTCATCAGCCAACTCCTCTCAATCTAAATTTTCTCATGAAATTACACTATATTCAAACTGTCACATCAATCATCACTGATCTGAATCAGTCCAATCTCATATCTTATCTACAGAAAGTGTAAAAGGTTTTTCCACAAATTCTATAAGCTTATCTGAGGCCGCCTGTAATCATTCACATGTTAAAGGAAACTTTTGAAACATTCAAACTAACGCTATACTATATGTTGTAGTTATCAATAAAGTAAAAATATATCATCATCTCAAAAAATAAGATATACTACTAAACTGAACAACTTTCAAAGAAGTAAACAAAGCATATAAAGCTCCATTTAATGTAATTATAGGCAATACAAGCCAAGTATTTATATCCCAGTTAGACAAAAGCAATACTGCTATATCCAATATGGTCAAAGATAATAAAATCAATATTACATATTTTGTTTTAAACTTCTTTATATCCAAAGACATGAAATGATAAAATATAAACAAGAAAAAAACACAAACTATAGAAGCAAAAATATCATGAAGGCCAAAAAGATAAAATATTGTAAAACTATAAGCCAAGAAAGTTAAAAACACAAATATTAAAGTCCTTACTTTTACTTTATTTTTTATAATTCTATCTATCATTTATTTTAAAATATTTATAAATATATCTCAATATAGCAACATTATCCAAAATGCCAATATCATAGATGGCAAAAATGGTATTATCTGTTTGTGTCATGAAAATAAAAATCTGTTTACCAACGCATATATCAATCAAATAACACTGCTCAATATGACATAAATCAACAGCATATCTACTAAATTTATCACACCAAACTGAACAGAGTTATAATAAAAAACAAATCAAGATAAAGCTCAAATTGTCAAAGACAAATATACATCACCTTGTCAAAATCATTCTTCTTTTTTTCTAAATCTTATTCTCATATAATACTTTGAAAATAAATATATCAGAAAAAAAACAAGCACATAAATAATCGTTGTTTCCAAAAAAATAGTAAGATCAAGACTAAATCAAGCAAAAATTAAAGCAAGTATAGAAACAAAAATCCAAATTGGAATGTGTAACTCGTGTTTTTGTATGTCAAAAATCATTAACAACAAAAATGACCAATTAATTATTATCCAAAAAACTAACTCAAAAATCGAGATATACGGTATAAACAAATAAGTCATCACAAACACAAGTCATGACAACAATTCCAATATTCGATAAAAATTTCATATTTTTGCTCAACAACTTTTACACTTTCACTTTTGAAAAACAAAACTCAAAATAGGAAACAACTCAAAAAATCACAAACTTTTATTACAAAAATTGCATTTTGAACGACCAAAAAAAATAGATCTCATTCACTTTTTATCTCGTTTTCTACTAATCAATACTCCTCCAAAAGAACCGAAAGCAGTTCATAAAATGAAAAGAATTATTATATTAAGAATACTCATCAATAATAAATACCAAAATAAATTCATAATACAATTAATTGAAAGTTCAAGATTGCATTTGTCAGGCCTTAAGGATAACCGACAGTGTATTAACCATTTACACTTCAGAAGACGACCGCTGAGTGAAACGGAAGGGAGAATTCTTCGTTTTCATACAAAGATATTTCAAATTCACCGATGACTGCAATCTTCGAACTAGGGTCTTTTTGGTTACTTTTGCGACTCAATGAGGCAAAAGTAACACCTAGTGGTAGCGTTTTAAGATAAAACATCACAACAACATCCAATATATAGTTTTTGTTGTTTTAAAATCAAGAATGTATACAAATAAGTAAAAAGTTGTAAGTCATAAGTCAAAATCAAACCAACAAACCTGCAACTTGTCACTTTTTACTTGTAACTGACTTAACAAAGTGAAGTTCTGAATCACAAAAAACACAGAAAAAAATCGAAAATATTATTGGAAAAAATCCAACATAATTTTTGTTGTTCTTTTAATTTTATGTTTTGCAATTTTTGCTTTTTATTCAAATGTAACAAACATAATTTTTGGCAAAGACAAAGTAGATATATTCAAAGAAGATTTGCAACAAGTAGCATTCTATTTTCGAAATATAGACGACAATGTATCCAAAATGTTTTTAAATATAGACGATATAGCACAAAGCTATATTAGTTGAGAAAACATATTAAAAACAAAAGAAAAAGAAATATTAAACACACTAGATTATATCAAAAAAAACCAAGATTATCTAAAAAATCTATGATTCCAAAAATATGAAAAATTTATCAGTCTATTATGAGAAGTAGAAAACAACCGAAAGGAAATATCTGAATTACTATGAAAAAATTGAGAATATAATTATCTTGTTATACTACAAAACACAAACGAAAAAAGACCAAATGGATGATTTTTTGGATCTTTCGCATTTATCACAGTCAACAATGGAAGGTTAGAAAATTTAGAAATAGTAGATGCATACTACCCCGACTACATTGCTCACTACACTCGTCTACAAGCACCAGATCGAACTTCAGCATTTCTACCAGATAGGAAAATATGATTTATAGCTGGAAACAAATTTTGATTTTCTGATATAGATGGAAGTAATCTAAAACGATTATACGAAAAAATGTTCAATGAAGATTATGTAATGCGAAAAGTAGAACAAACTATGGCTCCATGATTGTATGAAAAATTACTTCACAAAAATATCAAATGAGTGATATTTATAAGATCAGACTTGATTGAATATATGATATCATCCTTCACAGAAAAAGCTCGAGAACGACAATTTCAAAATGCCAATGTAGACATCATTAGATGAGAATATCGCTGAAACAAAAAAGAAACATATATCGAAGAAGTAACAAACTATTTCCAAACACACCAATTTAAAATTTTTCAAAAAATAGTAAATAATTTTGATGAAATAATAGAAAAAAACTTCATAAATATCTACTTATCAAATGTGTCTGATGAATTACAAAACTTACTTATGAACAATTGATTAAAAACTGTATACAATAGTTGAAATATCTACGCTTGGGATACCAACACATCGTACAACAAAGTAGATAATTTTATAGAAAAAAATATCCAAATAATGGATAGTGAATGAAAAATAGTTGTAGACACAAACACCGATATTGTTCCAATTCAGAAACTAACAAGTGGAGAATATACTATGAAAATCTATTACACTCTAAATGTACCAAACTACTACAAAGATTTTATCCGAGATTTACAAAAAGAATATGGTATAGAAATGACTAGTAGAGAATTAGGTATACTAGCCATGAAACCAGCTAAATATGAAGACAATATATACGAAAAACGAATGGAAACCAAAGCTACAGTTTATCTCCCACCAAACTTTGATATCACAAAAGTAGATGGACAACAGCAAGAGTACAAAGAATTTACAGCCCCATTTGCCAATTGACTATATTACAAAATGCTAATTAATGAAAATAATACTACTAAAAGTATTGAAATTAAATTTACTATAAAATAAGATACAAAAAAAACGCCTTTATGTATAACACAAAGGCGAATCAATAATTAAATTTCGTTTTCAATTTCTTCTAATTGGAAAAGAAAGTACTAAAACTACAAATGATCCAAAAAACATAACAACGACATTCAAAATTATTCTAGGATCAATTATTGAACTCAATCCAATAGTCGCTAAAAACAAGATAATTGCTAATATAAATATCAGCAAAACAAGTCTTTTTTTAACTTTAAACTCTTTTTTTTGTGTCCTTGAAAAAAAGAACCACAAAAGGCAAAAATAAATTATATCTCCAACAAAGATAATCCACCAATTTTCACCTATAAATTTACCAAGCAGCAATGAAATAACAACTGCAATACCCATAACAAATACTATAAAGGCATACCAGCTAATTTCTTCTGCAATTTCTTTTATTTTACCCATATTTACTAAATTTTAGATTTACAATAAAAATTGTAAATATTTTTTAAATAAAGTCAATAAATATTTTAAAATACAACTTAAAATTAAATTATTCCTCCAAAAATTTCCTCTTCCAATCTTCCAACATCTTGTGAAGATACAAAATATTATGAAGTGAAAGAATAATTCCTCACAACATTTCTCATTCCTTCAATAAATGATTTATATAAGATTTACTATAATTTTTTAATCAATCTACAGTATCATCCAAAGGACTAAAATCCTCTTTAAACTTAGCATTTTTCAAATTCACATTTCCATTGTCAGAAAATGCTATTCCATGTCTTCCAAGCCTTGTAGCTAAAACACAGTCAAACATATCAACACCATGCTCTATAGCGTGTAATAAATCTTCTGGAGTTCATACTCCCATCAAGTATCTTGGTTTGTCTTGTGGCAACAATGGGGCAGTAAACTCAACTACTTCCCTCACTTTTTCTTTAGATTCTCATACACTCACTCCACCTATTGCTATACCATCTGTAGCGAATTGTGATAAATATTCTGCAGATTCTTTTCTCATTTCCAGGTCTGTTCATCATTGTACTATTGGAAACAAAACTCATCTCACATCATCATATTTTTGTATAAAATGATCATAAGCTCTTTTGGCCCAACGATGAGTTTGTTGCATCTGACTATAAAGAGTAGCTTTGTCAGAATTTCAAGGAGAACAAACATCTAATACCATCATAATATCTGATCATAAGTTACATTGTATATCTACTACCTTTTCTGGAGAGAAAAAATGTTTTGATCAATCATATGGAGATCTAAAATGCACCCCATCTTCTACAAGTTTAATATCTACATCATGGCCACTTCAAGACATACCCTTTTGTAAGTATGAAGTAGAAGAATTTACCACATCAGTCCCCCTTTGTAAGGGGGATAAAGGGGATTGATATTTTTTAATTACCTTACAAACTTCTTCAAAGTCATCAAATATTTCTTTATTTGTAAATCTTAAAACTTTAAATCATAAATTTTCTAATTTTTGAGTTCTTTTTCTATCATAAATAATTTCCTTTTCATTTCGATGAGTATCTCAATCTATTTCTATTATAAGTTTTAATTTATTACAAAAAAAATCTACAATATATTCATCAATTGGTTTTTGTCTTAAAAATTTATATTCATAATCTGACAAAAACTCATATCGAATTTTCTTTTCAGCTTTTGTGGGATTATTTCTAAGACTTCTTGATTTTTCTTTTAATTCTGGATTATATTTTATATATTTAGAACCTCCTCAATCCCCCTTTATAAGGGGGACTGTAGAATTATCCTTTTCTTTTCAAAGTCACAAACTAAACACCTGAAATCATCCACTATCAGTCAAAATCAATCCATCTTCCCAATTTTCAAACTTATGCAATCATCCTGCTTTTTTAATTAATTCATCACCTGGACGTAAATAAAGATGAAAAGTATTTGCCAATATTAATGTTATTGGTTCTAAATCTCACAATATTTTTTCATTTTTCAATAAATCCAAAAACAATCACTTAATAGTTGCTTTTGTTCAAACAGGCATAAAAATAGGGGTTTGTAATTTTACGCCATTTAGTTCTATTTCTCAAACCCTTGCATTTCACTTTTGTTTGAGTATTTTAAATTTTAATTTAGACATAGTAATTTTTAACAATAAACCCGTCATTACGAACAAGACGAAGTCGAAGTGTGGTAATCTCCTAAATAGTAAGATTGCTTCGTTCCTCGCAATGACAACTGACAATCTTTATAACTTTTCACCCTTCAAATGCTAGACGATATAAAAAAAGTAGTGTTCAAAAAATACAAAAAAACTGACACAAATGGTGTATTTTTTTCTGCTTTAGACAAAGATAACAACTTAATATTATCAAATGGTGTGGTTTTTTCAGATAAATCACTAGAACAAACTATAGAAACGATTTATCACTGACTTATAGAAAAACATAAAAATATAGAAACTATAATTATAGATATTGTAATAGATACAAAAGAAATAACCAATTCAAAAGAATTACAAAATATTTCTTTACAAGAGTACTGATTATTGTTATCAACAGAGAATAAAGCATGAATATTGCTACCAAATACAGAATGAGTTGAAAATATTTCTATAGCATTAAAAATAATAAAAGAAAAAAACTGACTAGAATGAAATGCTAAAATAACAACATTTCAAACAGACAGATTCGCCGTTTAATTTTTATACATTACTATGTCATTCTGAGCAAAGCGTCCCGCTCTCTTAAAAATCAAGAGTCGAAGACACTAGAGGCTTCTGTGAAGAATCCAATCTATACATAACAAGCATATCTAAACACTAGATTCTTCATATTATTCAGAATGACTGCAACATTATTTATCAGTATTAATTTTTATCCTAGACTTCAATTTGGTTATTGTATTATACCACATTGGAGTTATTTTTATCTTAACACTAGAAACTTCTGGGAAAGAAAGCATATATTCTCTAGATTCTTCTTTTTCTCATCATATTATATGGCTTTTAATATCATCCATAATACCATTAACATCTTTTTGAAAATCATATCATTGTATAATATCAATTTTAGTTGGAATAATAAAAGTACCATCTTCTTCTCTTATTTGATCTTCATCAAAAAAAGCTAAAGAACTCTTATCTATATTTATAAGCTGAGTTTTTTCTGATGGTCTTTGTTGAATATGATTTGAAAATGCTTCTATTAAATCTTGCCATTTTATATATACAAATTTCATTTCAGCAAAAATAGATCATTGCAACACAGAACTTTCTTGTCATGTTTGGTATGGTATATCAATGTCTTTAACTTCTGAAAATATTGTATCACTGAATGCCAACAATATGCCATCATCAATATTAAAATTTTGAATAACTATATTTTTCTTTTGTTGATCTATATACGAAATCATTTTATCAGACAATAAATTAATATCATCTTGAGTAATTGTACCCTTACTGGCCAAACTACCACCCGCAAAATCTTCCATAGCAAGAGCATAAATTTCTTTCAAAAACAAACTTTGTTTTAAATTTTTTAAATATAATTTTGTTCCATTTTGTATATTTCATCTATTTCACATCAAAATACCATTATCATCTTTTTCCATAGCAACAACATTTATTATTTTCTCTCAAGGAACTCAATCATATCAAGCAGGAATTTCCACCCAATTAGTTGTTTTAAAAAGTCTTCAATCATCAGTAATAAATCTTGTATTAGGCACAAAAGCATACTCTTTTTCTGTTTTATTAAATATTTTTATTTTACCATGAGAAGGATTTTGTAAATATTTTATATTTGAGGTATTTATAGACATTTCATATTTATGCTCAAAAGTTCATGTATAAAAAGGTATACTAATAAACCTAGAATAACGAGGAAAATCCTCATTACTATTTGGATAGTAACGAAAATTATAAATTATTGTTTCTATTTGTTGGGATGGATTTATATCAATTTTTGCACTAGGTAATATCAATGAATACAACAAATAAATTATTCACAAAACAAATAAAATTTCAAAACCAAACACCAAAAAAAATGTATAACTTTTTCTATTTTGAACTGAATGAAGGTGAAACTTTTTCATATTAAATAGGAAAAGATACAAGATTCTAAGAGTCTTAAAAAACTTATTTTTCTCTATATGGTTTACCTTCAATCATATTTTTTCAAAAAACCTTTTTGATTTTTCTGTTTTTGTTACAAAAGTAGCATTTATTAATTTTTTGTCCAAAACATCTTTAATTTGCTTTCATCGCCATTCATTATCAAAAAGAGAATGATGAGAATCTATAGATATCTCAACACTCCTTCACTTTGGGATTTTTTCCAAAGTTTTAAATATTTTATATAAACTATCTTCTGCCAAAAAAAAAAGTTTCATCTAGTATTTTTTTATTTTAAACTTGTTCCTTCATTTTATTTTGCCACTTATAATATATATGAAAACAAAACATAATAACAAAAAAAGAAATATATTGTTTTATGTCAAAAACTAATCATCAAAAAGACATTATTCCATATCTTGGATGTTGCTGAAACATAAATATAATATTCAATCATATAATCAAATAAACAAAACCTATCAATCATTCTCAAAAGCGTTTTTTATTCTTTTTCACAAAATAAACTATAACAGAAACTAAAGCTGCCATAATAGATAAAAATGCTCATATAGGATATACTCAACTAAATTTATTTAATTCACTTTGTGTGGTTAGCGGTTTCAAAGACAAAAATCAACTATTTGGTTTTCAAATAAAATTATCTCCAAAAATCAAAAAAATTCAAAGAGGAATCAAAGACAAAGATAATGAAAAAAATATTATATCTGCCCATATTTTTTTATTTTCATACCTCTTGATTTTTCTAAAAAATAAATATAGAGATAATACAAATCAAGTTATAATACCAACAAAATGAAGTTTGTATCAATAAGGACTAATCAATAGTTTTAAATCATACCAAGATGTAGGTATTATAGCAACATCTAAAAAAAACTGAAAATAAGATCACATAAGATATGTAATAATTATTGCTATTGGTAACCAATAAAAAAACTTAAAGAAATCTTGATGCCACTTATAACACAAATATTTAGCAACAACAATAAAAGACATAAGAAATACAACAATTCAAATACCTGTCATATAAACTTTAAGTCATAACAACTCAAAATACGGAAACATAACAAATTTTTTAAAAGTTAAAAGTTATCAAGACTTAAAACTTGATAACTTGATGAACTTTGAACTAACGTAAGAATTCTATTAACTTATTTTCTCTAATAGCTGTAACCCTAATAATACCAGGGTAATCCAATTGTTCTTCTATTTTTTCTCAAATTGTTTTCAAAACCTTTTCAAGCTCCTTATCTGAAACTTTTTCTGGATCTACATATGTTATTATTTCTCTACCAGCTTGCATAATATGAACTTTATCTATTCATGAAACATCTTTTATTAATTTCTCTAATTCAGACATTTTTTCTACAAACAAATCTCTTGTGTCATATCTAGCTCCTTCTCTAGATGCTGAAATTGCATCTGCAGCTGCCACAACCCAAGATATAGGACTAGTCATAGGAACATCATAATGGTGAGCCTCTGAAGCATTAATAATAACCTCATCCATACCAAGTTTTTTCAAAAGTTCTGCTCACAAAGCAGTATGAGATTGTCATGTAGTAGCCACTATTTTACCAATATCATGAAACAATCATGCCTTTTTTGCCATAACTGGATCTAAACCAATCTCAGTTGCTATAGCTTCAGAAATTTTTGCTACTTCTAAACTATGCAACCAAATATTTTGTCCATAACTAAATCTTAAATATAATTGACCAACATATTTAACAACCTCTGGTTTCATCATTGGTAAATTAAGTTGAGTCAAAGCTTCTTTTCATTTTTCTATAAGAATATTTGGCAACTCTTCAACTACTTGATTATAAAATTTCTCAATATAATGAGGATTTATTCTACCATCCTTCACCAATCTATTTAAAACTGTTGCTGCTATAAATCTTTTTTCATTATCAAAAGAAGATATCCTAACTACCATAGGTGTGTCATCAATAATCAATTCTACTCAAGTAAGTTTTTCAAAAAATGAAATATTTCTTCATTCTCTACCAATAAGCTTACCTTTATAATCTTCGTTTGGCAAATCTACAGATTTTGTAGTAAACTCATTTACTGCTTCAGAAGAAATTCTGGGCAAAGCTTTAGCTAATATCTGACCTGCCTCTTTATCAGCTTCCTCTGTTTTTATTGTTTTCATTTTCTCTACAAATTCTTTTATTTCTTTTTGATATTCAATTTCCATATTTGCAAACAATTGTTCTTTAGCCTCATCTTTTTTCAATTTTGAAATCTCTGCCAATTTTTCAGTTTGTTCTTTAATAATCTTTTCAGCTTCTTTTTGTTTATCAATAATTTTTTCTCTTTCTTGTGACAACTTATCAAGCTTTTCATCCATTTTTTCTTCTCTAGACAACAATTTGTTTTGAATTTCCTCCATTTTTTTTAATCTTTGTTCTTCAATTCTGTTTGCCTTTTCTTCTGCCAGCTCTACAACTTTACTCGCCTTTTTTCTTCATTCCTCCAATATTTCTTCCTCCAACTCTTTAGCTTTTGACATTCTAGCCTTAAATTGTATAGCTTTTTCTGTCAATGTTTTTTTATATCCAAAAAATCCTCCTACAGCTCCAATTCAAGCTGCTCATACTATTAATACGATTGTTAAAATAGTCATTATCTCTTAGTTTTTAAATTTTAAAAAATCAAAAAATTCTCCAAAATTTTTATAAGATTACATCAATCAATTGCAACGGAAAATATTTATTTAAAAAGTTTTTTAATAATAAAAAATAGCCTATTACATAGACTATTACATAATCAAATAATAATGTTTTAATCTTTCTTTAATTCTTCATTTTCTTCTAATCAAAGAGTATTAAACAAATCTGGTCTAAGAGACTCTTGAATTCATTTATATGGTTTTCTAGAAATCTCTTCTCTTTTTTTCTCTCGTTCATCTGTTCAAATCTCAAAAGCAATAGGATGAGTATTCCAAATAGTACAATTTTTATCATTTAATTCCATAATCTTTTATATTAAATATATAAACAAACATCAGTATACTTTTTATAGGACAAATGTCAACCACAAAAAACAGATAGAAAAAAACAATTGTTTCAATATAATAAACAAATAAAGTTTATATATTTAATGCACTAATGTGATCATATCTCTGACAAAACTTTCTTATCGACACAAAAATAAAAAATTACATATCCGATAAAATCAAGAAAATATACAACGATAACCAGCTAGATTGTATAATCGAAATTTGACCATGAAAATGAGCTATCACAAAAAAAATACATGATATTTCAAACAATTTTTTTGTAATAGAAAAAGATGAAACAATGAAAAATCATCTTGAGTGAATATTAAATAAAAATCAAATTATTTTTACAGATGTATTAAAATCAGATATAGAAAAAGAACTTAAAAAAAGAAATATAAAACCAGAAAAAACACTTATAATTTGAAATTTACCATATTATATTACATCACCAATATTTAGAAAATTTTTTGGAAACTGAAAACAAAAATATTTTGGATGATTTTTTATGATACAAGAAGAAGTAGGACAAAAAATACAAACAAAACAAAACAAAAAATCATTTCTACGATGGTTATTAAATTATACATACAATATTGAATACAAAAAAACTATACCAGCAAAAGCATTTAAACCTGCTCCTAAAATAAAAAGTTGCCTAGTACAATTTCAAAAAAAAGAAACTATATTAGATTTAAATTTTAATCAATTATTTTTATTTTTAGATTTATATTCTCAATTCAGTAGGAAAACTCTATGATCAATAAATAAAATATTACAAAAACAAGAAAAAAAAACTTTCAACATCCCAGATAAATTGAAGAAAAAAAGACTCGAAGAACTCTCTTGGGAAAATATTAAAAATATAATTAATAATTAAGGTCTTTGAGACAACAAAAACCACATAAAAATTCAAATATTCAACAATACAAAAAATACCAAAACTACTAAAATAATATTTTGTGATTTTTTTATTTTTTCTTCTTGATCTTGAGTAAGTTTATTTTCCATTTAATATTTTTTTAACTAATTTATTTATATTTTTTATATTTTGTAATAATGTGTTGTCTGTATTTAATATATAATTACAAAAATCTTTAGCCATTTTTCTCTCTTTTTGAGCTGAAAACAATCTTCTATTTATCTCTTCTTGATATATTCATCATCTCATTTTAATTCTTTCTACCATTACATCATCTGGCAAATCCAAAAATATAGAAACATATTCAATTCATTTATTATTTTTCCTAACCTCTTCCAAACCATTCATATCTAGTTCTGTAATAGGAACCAATCACTTATCAAAAGCCTTTTTTATCTCTGATATTTTTGTTCAATAATAATGTTTTTGATGAACTAGTGCATATTCTAAAAATTCTCACTTATCTATAGCTTTCTGAAATTCATCCTTAGAAATATGCCAATATTTTCTTCCATTTTTTTCATTTGATCTCATGGGTCTTGTTGTGTATGAAGGCACCAATATTAACTGAGAATGTGTCTGCAAAAGCTCTGTAAGAAGTGTGGTCTTACCGCTTCACGAAACTCACATAAGTAATATTAGCTTATCTTTCATAATACAATAATTAATTATAAAGGTTGATTTTATAATATTTAAAATTATAAAGTTTGCAAGTAAAAGACCCAAACCCGATACATTTGGGAATATAGTCTTTACAGTCCCGCTAGAACAAAGCAAATAACGGCCCATAGGGAATATTAGACATAATTTAATTTTTAAAAACAAAAAAAATGAAAAAAGAAAAGATTATTCAATTAGCAATTATTTGTATTACAATCCTTGTAGCAAGTTTTTTTCTAACAAAGACAGATTTTTATATAAAAGATGCATCAAACAATCAACTACCGAACAATTTAGTCACAAACACTATTTCAGTTGCATGAGATGGTAAAGTATTTGCCACACCAGATATGTTAACATTAAACATAACAGTAGAAGAAACAAAAGAAACCACAGAACAAGCACAAGCAGAAGTGAATAAAAAAACAAATCAAATAAAAGAGATCATCAAAGAATATAATATAAAAGACTCAGATGTGCAAACCAAAAATATAAATGTATATCCAGAATACGATTACAGAGAAGAATGAAAAAAACTACTTTGATACAAAGCTAGACACTCATTGGAAATTACAATAAAAAATGCAAACTTAGAAAATGATTGAGTATGATGAAAAATGATAGATGCTGTTTCAAAAATATGATGAGTTGTAGTGAATAATATTTGATATGATATAGAAGACAAAACACCATATTATACAGAAGCTAGAAAATTAGCCATGGAAAAAGCAAAACAAAAAGCCAAAGAATTGGCAAATGTAGCATGAGTAAATTTAGTTAAACCAATATCTATATCTGAGAACAAAACCACAAACTATCCAGTACCTATGTACAAAAATGATTACGCAACTGATATGTGAATGTGAGATGTAGAAGAATCTGCAGAGGTATCTCTTTGAGAACTAGAAATAAATCTAAATATAAATGTAGTATACTGAATAGAATAGAATAGAATAGAATAAACTACACTTCTAATAATAAAAAAATCTGTTCTAGATTACACAAAAAAATAATTTTCAATTATATATTTTCAATTCTTAATTCTATATTTTTCCCTCTTTGTAAATTCCACAAAGTCTTTTTTTCTCTTTTCAAAAATTCTGAATGTCAATTCACATAGAAACTTACCCAATATTGTGATGTTTCTAAATCATATTCTTTAAATATGCTTTCTAATTTATCAAATTTATGAAATTTTTGTTTTTTAAAATTAAAAAACTTAAAAATAGTATTTTGATAATTAAAATATTCATAATTCAATGGTACAATAGTGTCTACATTTGCATCTTTAAAATACCTCAAATCAAACTTAATCACTCTATTTACCATTAAGTTTGAAAAAGAAAGTTTGGTAGCAAAATATTTCCACATAGACACTTCTTTACACCAAAACTTAAATGGAAAATTAAACTTTTTTATCTTATTTTGATTATCCGTAAGATTATAGTCCTTTGAAATAGAAGAAACAAAGTCTTGAGCAACCTGGATGTCAGCGAAATCTCAAATCAATCAAATTTTTCAAACCAAAGATTGTCAAAAACAAAACTTATGCAAGTATTCTAAAAACAAAGGTAATATTAGATCAGAATATTTTTTGTTGTTCAAAAAATGCAATTCATAAACCGGAGAAACAATAATTTTGTCGACTCATTTGTTTTTCAAATACTCTATTCACTTTTCAACACAACTTACAGACACATCAAAAATTTTATCACCATAAGGCCAATTATTTTGATCATAATATATATGATATTCATGATCAAATCTATGCAAAAATCTAAACAAAGTTAAAACCTCATTTCAAGATGTAATAATCCCTATTTTCATTCAATTTTTTTCTTTAAATAAATATATCTTTCAAAATATTTAACAAGATCTTCGTGATTTTCTACAACCAACAATTTATTTATTACTTCAAGCTGTTCTTCCATTAAGTAAATTTTTTGTCTTACATTAGATCTCAAGTAAGTAGTACTATTTAAATCCTCCATTGGTTTCAAAAGTTTTTTGTATCTATCTCTATACGGCAAAACTGTGTATCTAATATACTCTTTGGTTTGTTCAAAAAGATTTTCTTCAAAATCCAAAATAGATTTTTGTATTTGATTTTTTATCAATAGCATTTTTTTTATTTGAGATCTTTTTGTTTCTCTAATGTTTGTCCAAAAATCAACATCATATCACTGCTGAATTAAACTTTGTATAGACAAAACATTTTTATACTCTTTATTTATTGCTTGAGTTAAAACAGATATATATTCAGTACACTTATAATTATTCTGTCTATCTATAGTTACGGTTATAGAGTCAGAGGATATAGTACAAAAAACATTGTTTTCTATATAAGCAAAACTAAATCAAAAAAAACCTAAAATCAAAACAGATAATATAATAATTATTTTTTTCATAACCATTTTAAATATTAAATTTCACAATCATTTTTTTTGTTTCCAACCAAAATGATTCTTCAGACTTCTTACCACTTTTTATATCAAATTCTACTTCTATCAAACTTTTGTACATATCTTTTATTTCAATTCAATTTTTCTGAATTACTTCTATATTTTTGATATTTTGTCACAAAACAAATGTATTTATTCATGTCCTTTGAGCAATAGTTTTTGTATCTTTTATACCATTTTTTGCAAATTCATATAAAGTGATATAAAGTTTGAGTCACCAATACAATGCTCATGAAAAAGCATTCCAATTCAATCATTGATCCTGCATTTTTTGCAAATATTCCAAAGATTTTTGTTTGTCTTTAAACAATAGTTTTAAAAAATCAAAAGCTTGTGTTTCTATCATTCCAAAAACTATAGAATCAACCATATCTAAAGTTATATTTTTGATATTTTTTTCTCTACAATAAGTTTTTAGTTTATCCAATTCGTTTTCTATACGATAAAGATCAGATCAAACTCTATAAACAAAGAAAGATAAAGCTTTCTCTTCAATTTTTATATCTCACAAATCATTCAAAATAAAGTTTTTTAAATCATTATCTTTTAATAATTTAAATTCTTTGACATTTACTCTGTCTTTCAAAAATTTAAAAAATCTGGATCTTTTGTCTGGTTTGTTACTAACAAAAACCAACAAATTATCTTGTGGTATTTTTCACTCTTTTTTAATAAAGTTTTCTATAAATCAATCTATCTGATCTATTTTGAAAGTATTTCATTTGGAATTGTCTAAAGGTACTCATTTGATAATTGTGAGTTTCTTTTGTGAAAACAATCATCATCAAAATATTGATTGATTGGCAGAAACCTCATCCCAATTTTCCGTATTATAAACAAACAAAGAGTCTTCTCCAAATTTTTGCAAAAAATTAGAAGTCCATCTTTTTAGCTCCTTATCCAACAAATATTTTTCTTCTCACATAAATAAATAAACATTTTTCAGCATAGCTTTTCATTTTCATAAATTTTAATACATAATATTTGTAATTTTTTATCTATAAATTTCAAACTGAAAGAAGATTTTTGTTACACCAAAGTTAAATTGACAGTAATAGCCAAAAGTTAAAATGTCAGTATAATAGAAGAATATTTATATTCTTCTAAAAAGAAAATGACATTTA
>CAZCTB010000068.1:0-36388 GCA_964501605.1 uncultured Candidatus Peribacteria bacterium | reverse complement strand
CAGGCAGGCCCGCCTGCCGGACGGACAAGCCTATCTTCCGACAAAGGCAGGTTTACGAAGCAATCCAATATGTAAAAATACTAGATTGCCACACTTCGTTCGCAATGACGGTATACTTAATAATCATTATCCTCTAGTTTTCATAGATTCAAGAATGATTCTAAGGCTAGAAATATATGCTCAATTTCTAAGATTTGTATTGTATTTTTCGGCTAAAGAGACTACTTCCTTTGTGGCCGGTTTTATAATATCTTCAAGTTTTTTATTTACTTCAGCTTCTTTTCGATAATAATTCATATTATTTTGTACTTGTTCAAAATAACTTACAGTAACTCATCCTGCATTAGCTAATATATCTGGCAAAACATCTACTCATTTTTTTTGTAATATTGTATCAGCTTCATATGTCGTAGGTCAATTTGCTAATTCTAAAATTAATTTTGCATTTATTTGGTTTGCATTATCTTTTGTAATTTGATTTTCTAATGCTGCAGGAACAAGAATATCTGTATTTAAAAATAATAAATCTTCATTTGTAATAACTTTTCAATCTCAATATTCTGTAACAGTTTTTTTCTGATTTTTAAGTAAAGTAATATCATTAATATTTAAACCATTTTCATTGTAAACCGCTCATTTACTATCTGATATTGCTATTATTTTAGCTCAAGCTTCTGAAGCAATCTGTGCAAAAGTAAGACCTGCATTTCCAGATCATTGTACAATTATTTTTTTACCTTTTATGTTGTCTCACTTATCTGAAAGATATTGCTCTAATACATAAAATCATCATTGTGCTGTGGCAGCTCCTCTACCCTCACTTCAACCTATAGATAATGGCTTACCTGTAATAACTCATGGAGTTCGTGTTCATGTTGATTTTGAATATTCCTCAGCCATCCATGCCATTATTTGTGGTGTTGTATTAACATCTGGAGCTGGTATATCTACTTGATTTCCAATAAATGGTGCAAGTTTTTGCATAAATCCTCTAGATAATCTTTCTAATTCTCAAATAGATAATTCTTTTGGATTTACTATAATACCTCATTTTCCACCTCATAATGGAAGTCATACTACTCATGTTTTAAGACTCATCCATGCAGACAAAGACATTACCTCATCTTTAGATACATTTTGATGAAATCTAATTCATCATTTATATGGTCATTTTGAATTATTGTGTTGAGATCTATATCATATAAAAACTTTTGTTTTTCAATCATCCATTTTTACCGGTATATAAAATTCTAATACCCTATCTGGATATAAAAATTTTTCTAATAAATTAATATCATACTCCTCTTTTATATAAGAATATGCATCTTTAATTTGTGTTTGAACTTGTTGATATAAAGACATAAGCTGAAAGTTAAAAATTAAATAACTAAATCACCCTTTTACTCCCCTCTTTTTCAAAGAGGGGTCGGGGTTGATTACGATATATAATAGACTTATTTTTTTATTTTTCAATAATAAAAAAATATTCCACCACCCTTTTTTAAAATTTGATTTTAAATTAGGGTAATGAAATATATTTCATTATTTGTCAAATTTTACTTTATTTGCTGTTACCATTATCCTCTTGTCTGTTCTACCAAGTGGATAACATCACATCAATGTAATATGATCTTCTCATATTTGTTGATATTTTTGATATTGATTATTTACATTTTTTGGTGTAACTATTATTTTTTCTACAATCTTGTATTCATAAAGCTTTCACTTCCATATTACCTTTATAGTATCTCAATATTCTAATTCTGGTAATCTAGAAAAAACAGTTCAATATGGGTTTTTTTCTCGCCATTCTTGAGATGTATGTCAGAAAAGCAAGGTGTTTCAATCAAATCATGGTTGTGGAGTTGTTGGATATTTTACTACTCAATTTTCTAATTCCTCATCAAAATTTCATTGAGTAAAATCATCTCTATTTTTGTATTTGCTATCTATCAAAGGAACATCTAAATTTATTTTTGATACAATTAATCTATCTGTAGGAGGCAAAATATTAAAGTCAAAATCATAAGACTTTAGTTTAGACTTAAGTTCTTCTTGACTAGATACTGAGGTACTTCTCTCTTTAATATTTAATTCTTTTTGATAATTTGAAATCAAGGTTTCTAGTTTTTTTTCTTTTTTTTCCTTAGATTCTATAACTGCAGATATTTCATTATTTTCTTGTGTATTATTACTGCTTCGTTCTACTATTTCAGAAGTATCTTTTGATCAGAAAAATAATTGAGCATTTGTAAACAAAAGCATTCAAACAAAAGTAACTACAAAAATTAACGAAAGCATTTTGATCTCTTTCAAAAAACTTTTGGGACGTTTTATTGATTTATTTTTCTTTATATGTTTTTCTAAATGTTCTAATGTAGTGTGCATAATTTAAATATACAATATATAATGTAAAACTATTATTTTATATCGTAATCAATTATAACTTAAAATGAAAAAAAATGCAAAACTGGAATTATATAAAAACATGAAAAACTTGACAAAATTTTGTTTTACAAAAAAGTCTATTATATAAGTAAAGTGATTTTTTTAGTACTTATTGAAAAAACAAGCATTAAAGTTAATATATATATTATATATTTATAAAAATATATAAAATATGAATAAAATAATAATAAAAAATCAAAAAAAATATGAAGATATATTGAACAATCTAATTGCATGATGAAAAGAAAATCTTCATATAATATCAGACTTTGATAGGACATTAACTCAGGCATTTTCAAATTGAAAATATAGAGCTTCTCTAATTTCTGTATTGTATGAAGAATGATATTTGTCCAAAGAATATCAAAAGACTGCACAATGATTTTTTGATTATTATCATCCTATAGAGATCGATAACAATATCTTTATAGATGACAAAAAAAAAGCTATGAAAGAATGGCGAACAAAACATAAATTATTATTGATAAAAGAATGAATAAAAAAACAAGATATATACAGGGCTATGAAATCTCAAAATATAAATTTAAGAGAATGATCAAAGGAATTTTTTGAAATATTGAATAAAAATGATATTCCTCTAGTTATATTGTCAGCTGGATGATTGTGAACTTTGTCTATAGAGAAATATTTAGAAAATCAAAGTTCTATGTATGACAATATTTATCTAATTTGAAATGATTTTGTTCGAGATGGAGACAAAGCTGTAGATTTCAAAAAACCAATAATTCATACTTTTAACAAAGATGAAACAGTAATAAAGGAATTACCGAATATATATGTTAAAATTAAAGATAAAAAAAATGTAATATTACTCTGAGATAGTATCAGTGATACAAAAATGGTTGAATGATTTGAATATAATAATTTATTGAAAATAGGATTTTTGAATAAAGATGTGGAAAAAAATATGGAAAAGTATATAAACAATTATGATGTTGTTGTAGTTGATGATGGAAGTATGAATTTTGTAAACGAAATATTACAGAAAATTTTATAAAATATATTAGAATTATGCTGATTAAAAAATCTGAAACTAGACAAAAAAACTTGTGAAATAATTGTACTGTATGGGAATATGAAGGTAAAAGTAAAATTCTAAGCTCTGCTAGGTCTATAATAAATGGTAGGCTACCAGAAGAGTGAACTTTTAGAAACAATGAATGCGAAGAGTCATATTTTGTGATATCTGGAACAGGAAAAGTTTATTCAGACAAATGAACTTTTGAATTAAATGAATGAGATGTTTACCATTTTGATAAATGAGAAAAATATTATGTAAAATGAAATAATCTAAATCTTGTAATATCTAATTCTCCAAAACGAGAGTCTAAACAATTTAAAATAATTGATGAATAAAAATTTTATATTATCTAAAACACACAATGAATAAAAAAGTAATGTTGATTATCCGTGATGGATGGGGTTATAGTAAAAACAAAGAATGAAATGCGATATACAAAGCAAAAACACCTAATGATGATAATTATAATAAAATGTATCCTCATTGTTTTTTGAAATGTAGTGGAAATGCGGTTTGAAATCCTGAATGAGTACAAGGATGATCTGAGGTTGGACATTTAGCTATATGAGCTGGAAGAATAGTTTGGCAACCTTATGAATTGATAAATAGAAAAATAAAAGATTGATGATTTTTCAACAACTTGGAGTTAACTAAAGCTATTCATCATTGTAAAATACATGATACAGACCTTCATATTGGTGGTTTGTTGTCTGATCAGTGAATACATGCTGATTATAATCATATGCATGCTATATTGGAGCTTTGTAAACAAGAGAGTTTTGATCGTGTTTATATACATATAACTACTGACGGTAGAGATGTACCAGAAAAATCTGCATTAGAATTTATAGAACAAACTGAAAAAGTAATAAAAAAAATATGAGTAGGTAAAATTGTTTCTGTAATATGAAGGTATTATAGTATGGATAGAGATAGAAATCGAAATAGAACTACACAAGCATACAATTTGATGACAAAATGAGAATGATTTGAAGCTAAATCAGCTAAAGAAGCAATAGAGCTGGCATACAAAAGATGAGACAAAACTGATTATTATATACAAGCGACAAGTATTGTAGACAAAAACAATAATCCAATATGATTATTAAAAGAAAATGATTCTATGATACGATATAACTTTAGAGCTGATAGATCTAGACAAATTTCTTCTATGATAGCAAGATTGCCTGATTGTGAAATAGAACCAGACAAACGAATAAAAGATATTTATTATGTGTGTTTTAGTAGTTATGATTCTGATTGGGAATTGCCAGTAGCTTTCCCTCAACTTCAAGTAGAAAATAATCTAGGGGAAGTAATATCAAATGAATGACTAAAACAACTTAGAATAGCAGAAACAGAAAAATATGCTCATGTAACATTTTTCTTTAATTCTCAAAAAGATCAATCTAACAAATGAGAATCTAAAGTAATGATAAGTTCTCCTAAAGTAAAATCTTATGATTTAAAACCAGAAATGTCAGCATACAAAATAACAAAAAAATTATTGGATGAAATATGAAATTATGATTTTATAGTAGTAAATTATGCAAATCCTGATCTTGTATGACATAGTGGAAATTTTGATGCAGTAGTAAAAGCTTGTGAAGTAGTAGATGATTGTGTGTGACAGATAGTAGAAAAAGCAAATCAAGAGAAATATGCTACGATACTTATGGCAGATCACGGTAATGCTGAAAATATGCTTTATCCAAATGGGGATGTGAATCCATCTCATGGAACAAATCCTGTAAGAATGACTTTGATAAATGCTGGTGATGTGAAATTGAAAGATGGATGAATGAGTGATATTGCACCAACTATATTAGAATTGATGGGAGTTGATAAACCAGAAGAAATGACGTGAAAAAGTTTGATTGAATAAAACACAAATTTGACTCCCTTTTAGAAAGGGAGCTGTTCTCCCGCAGACTTGCGGGATAGAGGGATTTAGTAGGCATAATCTGCCGACTGAAAATCCTCCACCCTTCGGGTCCCCCTACTTCACAAAGGAGGACAAAAAATACAATATTTAAATTCTTAAATAAAATTATGAATTTAAAAGAAAATGCAGAAATTATTGTTGTGGCTGAAAATACTTGTCTAATGAATGGAATATTAGCACAACACTGAGTTTCTTTTTGGATAAAATATTTTTGAAAAAACTATTTATTTGATACTGCTCAAATATTTTCTTGACTAGAAAATAATTTTAAAACATTGTGACTGGATCCCAAGAAATTGGATGGTATAATTATATCTCATGGTCATCACGATCATTGTTATGCTTTACCAGATTTTATAAAAAAATATAATACAAAAAATATATATATTCCTAATGACTTTAAATTATTAAAAAGCAAAGAGTTAATTAAAGTAGATAAATATAAAGAAATAGGAAAATGATTTTTTCTTACATGATCATTGGATTGATGAAAAATCAAAGAACAGTCTATTGTAATGGATTTTTGAAAAAAATGATTGATGATTGTTGTATGATGTTCTCATCCTGGAATAATAAAAATAATTGAAAATGCTATTGAAATTACTTGAAATAAGAAAATAATGTGAATTATTGGATGATTGCATTTAGTCGAATCAGAAAATCAGGAAATAATAAAAGTTGTTGACGAGTTAAAAAAGTTTGATATTGGTTTTATCATCCCAGGTCATTGTACATGAAATAATGCAGTACGTATAATGAAAGAAAAAATACCAGATAAAATAAAAGATTCATTAATGTGATCTATAGGAGCATGAAATAGTGTTGAATTCATACCTGCAATTAAATTTCATATTGATGAATGGTAAAAGTTTTACAAAATAAAGTAACTGAATTTTCTTGTCATCCTCGAGCGATAGCGAAGGATATAGAAAATTTGTTTATATCCTTCAGTCGTTGTAACTCCTTCAAGGATGACAAAACAAATAAATAATTAACCTTTTAAATTATTAAATAAGATTGTAGAAATGACACAAATTAAAAATGTACACGCAAGAGAGGTGTTGGATAGTAGAGGAAATCCAACTGTGGAAGTGGAATTGACTTTGGATAATGAAGTTATGGGTAAAGCTATAGTACCTTCTGGTGCTAGTACAGGAGTACACGAAGCTTTGGAAATGAAAGATGGAGATAAAAATAGATATATGTGAAAATGAGTATTGAATGCCGTTAGCAATGTAAATAATGAGATTAAAAAAAATATAGTTTGAAAAGATTTTTCTGATTTCAATGAATTGGATAAGTTTATGATTGCATTAGATGGAACTAAAAATAAATCAAAATTTGGAGCAAATGCAATATTGGGAGTAAGTATGGCTTTTGTAGATGCTTGTAGTAAATCTGAATGAAAATGGATATACGAATATTTAGGTAAATGAAATGGGAATACACTACCCTACCCTATGATGAATATTTTGAATGGATGAAGTCATGCAGATAATAATGTAGATATACAAGAATTTATGATTGTGCCAGTTTGAGCTCCAAACTTTCAGGAAGGATTGAGACGAGGTACAGAAGTATTTCACAATTTGAAAGCTATCTTGAAGGCAAAATGACTTGCTACTTCTGTAGGTGATGAAGGTGGATTCGCTCCAAATCTTTGAAGCAACGAAGAAGCTATCCAAGTAATTATGGAAGCTATTGAAAAAGCTGGATATACTGGAAAAATCAAATTAGCTTTGGATGTAGCATCTAGTGAATTCTTTGAAGATGGAAAATATAACATGGTATGAGAAGGTAAAATATTAAATTCTGCTGAATTAATAGATTTTTATACTAAAATGATAGAAAAATATCCAATTATGTCTATTGAAGATGGATTGGCTGAAGATGATTTTGAAGGATGGAAATTAGCTGAAGAAAAAATCGGATCAAAAATAATGACAGTTGGTGATGATCTTTTGGTAACAAATATTGAAAGACTAAAAATGTGAATTGAACAAAAAATGTGTAACAGTATTTTGATTAAATTGAATCAAATAGGTTCTGTTAGTGAGACAATCAGTGCTGTAAAGATGGCACATGAAAATTGAATGAAAGCTATCATATCTCATAGATCTGGAGAAACTGAAGATACTTTCATAGCTGATTTGGCTGTAGCTTTGAATACAGGATTTATCAAAACTGGTTCTGCTAGTAGAACTGATAGAATCGCTAAGTATAATCAGCTGTTGAGAATAGCTGAAAGATTATGATCAAATGCAAAATATGGAAAATAAAATATTAATATGATTTAATAACTGAGACTTATATAGGGTAATTGAACCATCTTATGATGAAAAATTATTAAATATTTTATATTCAGAAAAAACTAAAGCACTGGAATTACATTTCCATACTCTGGAAGATTTAGAAAACCTAATTAATCTAGAGAAAAATACTTACAATCGTTTTGAGTATTTATCATTGCATGCACCAGATTTAAAATGAGATCAGGAAACAGAAAAAATATTATTAAAATTAAGAACTGTATGTAAAAAAATGAATATAAAAAATATTGTGATGCATCCTCATGAAGTAAAAAGTTGGAATATCTTTGAAAAGTTCAAGGATCTTCCCCTATCTATAGAAAATATGGATGACAACAAACCATTTTGACAGACGGTTGAAAATTTATCACTAATACTAGATAAATATAAATTTTTATGATTAACATTAGATCTACAACATTGTTTTGTAAATGATAATTCTATGAAAATCGCAGATAATTTTCATAAAAAAAACGAAGATAGAATAGTGGAATATCATATTAGCTGATATGATAAAAGATACTTGCATTATAAGTTATTTGAAACTAAACAAGATATAATAATAAAGGCTTTGAGACTAAAAAATGTTCCTATAATTATTGAAAGTACATTAGATAGCGTTGAAGAATTAGAAAAAGAGGTTAATTATATTTTAGATAAATTATAAAAATGAAAAAAGCTATATTGTTTTGGTTTTACAAGGAACCAGAGATTTGTTTAAACAGACTAAGAATATTAAAAGAACATAATCCAGGTCTAAAAATTTTTTGATTATTTGGAGGTAAGAAAAATGAAGAAAAAAAGTATAAAAATATGCTTGGGAAATATGTAGATGATTTCTATACTCTACAGAGTGATGATCCTCATTGGAAACGGGCAAACTGAGATTTAGCATTACAAGAACGATATAAAGAAAGATGATTAACTCTAGATTGGGATAGTGTGTTTATTATACAACGAGATTTGCTAATATTTGATTCCTTAGAAAAAATGTTTAAAGATTATAAGAAGAATCAAATATTTTTATCGGGTACTAGGGTCTTAGATGCACAAGTGGAACCTAAACGGGAATGGACAAGCTCTAAGGAAGAAAAACCAAAATATATCGAATTTAAAAGATATATAAATCATAAATATAATTATAATGGTGAACTGTTATGTTGTCTTCCTATGTTTGAAATATTACCAAGAAAATTTTTTGAAAAATATGGTAAAATAGATAACCCTGAATTATGATTTATAGAATACAGAAAGCCTACTTATGCTAGAATATTATGCTTTGATTTTTATCAAAAAGATTTATGAATATTTTGGTTTCAAGATAAAAGTGTATGGCCTATGAATGCAAAAGAAATTGAAATAAAGAAAGGCTATATACAAAATGAATTATCTAAAAAAGATTGACGAAGAATGTTTCATCCTTATTATAAAATACGAGAATAATTTAAATAGAAAACAGTCAAAGTGGACCTACTAGCGATCTCATATCACAATATCTGACCATTCAAAGATAAAATCTTGAATATTTTTTTCGATAAAAAAGATTTGATTTTTTGTAATTTATAAGTATACTTATATGTGTAAATTTATTTATAATAATAAGTATAAAAATGTCCACTATTACTACTACTTTAAAGACAACCACATATAATTTCCTTAAAAAAGAATCTGAGACTAGAAAAATTGCAAAAAATAAAATTTTGGAAGATGCCTTAGAATTGTATAAAAGAGCAAAAATTTCAAAAATGATAAAAGAGTCTTATAAATGATTGGCTAATGATAAAGAAAATATAGAACTAGCAGAAATGTGACTAGAAGATTTTAATTTAGCATACGAATAAAAATGTATAAACAAGGAGATATCTATATGGCAAATCTAAATCCCACGAAATGAAAAGAACAAGCTGGCGAAAGACCTGTAGTGATAATTTCAGGGAATAGTTTCAATTCTAATTGAAACCTAGCAATGGTTTGCCCATTAACAACTCAAATCAAAAATTATTATGGAAATCTAATCATAGAACCTAATCAAGAAAATGGATTAGATAAAAAATCTGAAATACTTGTTTTTCAAATTAGAAGCTTAAGTAGTCAAAGATTCTCTAAAAAAGTCTGAAATTTAACAGAAGATGAGATGAAAGAAGCAATTATTTGACTAAATCAATTACTAAAATACTAAATTTCTATTAAATCAAATCTTGAAAAAAGTATCTTTTATCTTATCTTATAAAAGATTTATTTTTGATATTATTTTAAGTGGACCTACTAGCTATCTCATATTACAACATCTGACCATTCAAAGATAAAATCTTGAATATTTTTTTCGATAAAGGAAAATTTTTGATTAGAGCGCCGATTGGTAGTGGGAAAAGTTTCTTGTTCTTCGATGGACCTACTTATGCTTTGTATAAAAATACTGGTAGAAATGTTTTGAATGTAGATAGCAAGAGTGGATTTATTAAACTACTTTTTGAAGTAGAGTGACAAAAATATTTGGTAGTGAGAAATTTAAGTCAAGGAAAAGCGAAGGACGTATGTAAATCTGAATTATTAATGGTGAATGGTGATTTGTGAATTATAAATTGAGAAGACAAAGATATTGAGGAATTACTGAAAAAAAGTTGAGTAAATTTAGAAGAAATCACATTTAAAAACGAAAGGGATCTAGATGGGACATTAAGTTCATTTTTACCACCTAGGGAAGTTTTTTTGAGTACTGTTTTTTTGTTGCAAGATAGTGAAAACATTTTTGAACTACAACCAGCAGATAGATTGATTGTGATGAAAAATATTTTTAATTTAGTTTGAATTGATGAAATAAAAGAAAAAATAGCAAACAAAAGAAGGGATATACAAACTACCTTAAAGGTAAAGGCTGATACTAGTAATTGGGATTTTAAGATAAAGAGTTTGGTAAGTGCTTATGTGAATAATTTTAAGAGTATAAATACTGGAGATTTCTCGCAAGTCATAACAACTCGAAATGACAACTATAAAGAATTTATTCAGGAATTGGAGACAGTAGCTGATAAGGTTAATATCAATGAATTTAGTATAGAGGGATTTGATAAAGGATTGAATGAAAATATTGATAAGTATTTGACTGAAAAAAAATGAGAATATAAAGAAATATCTGTGAGACTTAAACATTATGAGCAATTGAGAACTGAGAATTGAGAGTTGAGGAAAAAGATGTGAGAATTGAGAATAGAATTAGAAAATAAGAGAAAAGAAATTAATGAAAAGATAGAAAAAATTGATCCTAAGAAAATTGAACAAAAGAAAAAAGAAAAATTAGAATTGATTTGAGCATCTGATGAAATTTTAAAATGAGTAAATTTTGATATAAGTATTCCTGAAGAATTAAAAAACTATTTTGAACCAAAATATAATTCTTTGGAAGAATTGAATAATCTAGTAAACAATGCTATCGTAAAATGACAAAATTTTGCAGATCAAAAAATGAATATCAAATTGAGAATTGAGAAATTAGAATTGACAATTGAGAACGATAAAAAGAATAAAGAGATAGAATTAAAGAACTTGAATGAAAATAAAAAGAATTGGGAAGAACAGGTAAAAAATATTGTTTCTAAAATAAATAATCTAAAAAAAACCGTAAATGAAGAAGCTGAATTTAAATGTACAAAAATAAATGCAAATTGCCCTTTTATCAAAGAGATAAATAGGAAAACTTTTGAGGAATTGGAAAGACAGATAAAAAACTTTGAAGAAGAAAAATGAAATATAGAGTGAAAGATAAAAAAGGAAGAAGAAAAAATTAAAAATATACAATTATATCCTTCGACAAGCTCAGAATGACAGACGAACTTAATATGACAGATTGATTCAGAATGAACAATTAACATAAACGGTGACTTAGAAAAAATGAAAATTGAATATTGAAAAATAGAAAAATTAATTATATCTTTAAGAGATTTTTTGAAAGATATTGATTTTAAAAATATCCAGAATAAATATAAAGAACGAAGAGAAATACAAACTACTCTACAATTGCTAGATAAAGAAATAATGACATTGGAGTCATGAGCAAAAGAACTTGAAAACTATAAAGAGGAAAAAATTAAACTATGAGAACAAATTTTGAATATAAAAAAAGAAACTGAGAAAATACAAAAAGAATTGGAAGAAATACAAAAATATTTAAAAGAAGAAAAAGAAATATTAGATAAATTTGATATAGAAAAGTTGGATAAACTAGAAAAAATCAACAGAAATATGAAAGAAAATTTGCGTGATATGGAAAATATAATAAATGAGTTCAAAGAAAGTCAACTAAGCATCAAAAAACTGAAAGAAAACGAAAAAGTAGTAAAAGACCTATATCAAATATTTTCAAAAGAACTACTTTTGTTTGTATTGGAATGATATCTACCAGTACTAACTGATATAATTAATTCTTTTTTAGCACAAGTAGTAGAATATACTATAGACATAAAACTTCTACAAAAAAAAGATAACCTAGAAATGGATGTAAAAGTTTATGATGAAAAATGAGAAAGAGATATAAAATCATTGAGTGGAGGACAAAAAGTAATATTAAAATTAGTATGGATGTTAGCTATATCTAGCTATATGAAATCACCAATATTATTTTTGGATGAAACTATAAATAATTTGGATAATGATACTGTAGGTAAAGTAGCAGAAATGTTGAGTGATTTTGTGAAACAAAGAGATTTAAAACTTTATACAGTGACTCATAGTCAACAAATCCAGGAAATGGATATTTGGGATAGAATTATCCATATTGAAGACTTTACATAAATAGTCCCCCTTATAAAGGGGTAAGAAGGGGGTTCAAAAAAACTAAACTCACCGGTCTCGGTCATAAAATTACCGGACCACCTCCCTTCAAAAGGGAGGCATTTATAAAATAAGTTTTAACATGAAATATCATGAGGCATTACAAACATTGTGAAAAAAATTTGATCCATTTTTGCATATAAAACCATAAGAAGTTGTGGAAGAAAGTAAAAAATTTTTTATTATACCTGCTCGTGCTCCATATGCAGAAAATCATTTATTGATAATACCAAAAAAGAAAGTATATCTACTTAAAGATTTAAACTTAAAAGAAAAAGAAGAAATGCGAGAATTATTGGAGAAATGGACAAAAAAATTATACAAAAAACACAAAGATATAAATTTACTTTTGAGAGATTGATTGACTGGATGAAACATATGAAAAAGTATAAACCATTTACATTTTCATCTCATACCAGATTGCCCTATTTGAGCTGAAAACAGTCTTAACTCTGCTAATCGTAAGTGGTTTAATGATAAAGAATATATAAAAATTACTAAAAAAATAAAAAAAACTTTTTTATAAAAATACATCTATTATGTTTTAATAATTTGTCAACTAAATTTGGGCTAAATAGCTCATTTTTTTGATTATTTAAACATTTAGAGTTAAAATTGAAATATAATTTAAAAAATAATAAATAAAGATGACATTTAATAAACTGGACTATAAAACAATTTCAAAAGTATTAATAGCTTCTTCGTTTGCTATATTATGACTTTTTTCTATGGTATTTGGTCAAAGCATATATCAATCAAAAGAAAATGTAAATAATTTTGATGTAAAAGATGCTACTCATACTATAAAAAGTTTACAAGAAAGTATAGAAGATATTACTGATCAATTGTATGCTTTAGACAATAAAGAAATAACTTCAGATGGAGAGTTGTCTAAAAAATATAGAGAAGTAAGAGAAGAAATAGTATCTGTAATACAAGATATAAATCAAACCACAGACTATGTATGAACTATGTTGCAAAAAATAGCTGTATACAAAAAACAAATATTTTTGTCTACGAAACAACTTAGAGACACTAGAGCATGATTGGATAATACAAAAAAATATGTTGAACAATTTGCTAACTTTTTGTACAAAATGGATAATGAATTATTTTATGAAAATAAAATGGATGATTTTAAATTATTTACAAAATCAGATAATGTTCCTTTGTCATTGTCTAATGAGTATATAATTAAATCAATATTAATACAATTCAATGAACTTATGGAAAACCTAGATACTGATGAAGATAAACAAATAAAATTAATAAAAACTTTAAATGAGTTGAAATTAAAAGCTAGTAAAGATGTTGCAGATTATCAAGTAATACTAGAAACATTACATCAAAAAAAGAACTATCTAATACAATTTATGAAATTGTATAGAGATGATCAATTGGCAGAACAAAACTTTAATATGATATTTGATAGTAGAAAAGATGTGCATAATGCTATATTGTCTATAATAAATACAATTTCACAAAAAGATTATAATGTGACATTTGATATGGAAGACAAATTGATTGAATTAGAAAATATTCACAAAGAGGTAATTGATAATGAAAAAGATATTCAACCTATGGCATGGCCTACATATCCAGTGAATAATATAGAAATGTATTTTGGTGATGAAAATTTTGAAAAAGAATATGGTATACCTAACCGAGGATTACAAATTAAAGCAGAACAAGGAACTCCATTATATTCAGCAAATGATGGTATAGTTTATCATGTAACAGACAATCCTGGTATTTGAATAAATTGGATACTTATAGTACATCCAAAATGATATATATCGGCTTATATGTTTGTAAACAAGGCTGTGGTAGAAAAATGAGATATAGTGAGAAGATGACAATTAATTGGTTATTCTGGGTGAGAACCTGGTACAAAAGGTGCTGGATTTATATCTAAATGACCAAACTTAACTTTCTTTACTTTCAAAGATGGAATAGCTGTTGATCCTATTCAATTATTAGATTTGAGTGTGATAGAAAATAAAGAAATCATACCAAAACAATATAATATCAAATATTTAAATGATAAGTATGCTAGGACAATAGACATATCTGAATTGGAAATTATGACTTGAAGTTCTCCAATAGAAAGAGCTAACCAATTTATTACAACTTATGGTGTATGAATATATAGACAGTTAGCTTTTTGGGAAGATGCAGTAAAGGAAAAAAACATAGATAGAGATGTAGTTATCTGTATTGCATTTGCAGAAAGTACACTAGGTAATTATCTATCTACATCAAACAATATCTGAAACGTATGAAATGATGATAGTGGTAATAGAATATCATTTAGTTCTGCCCTAGCCGGTGCTAGAGCTATATCTGACACATTAAACAACAGGCATCTTGGTATGTATCATACTATAAAACAATTGAGTAGATATGGAAATAAGGATGGTAAAATTTATGCTTCTAGTCCTATAAATTGGCAAACTAATGTAACTAAATGTTTGAGTCAAATAAAAGGTTATTATGTACCAGAAGACTTCCCATTTAGAACTGGTCCAAATCCAAGATTATTGGAACTGGAACAAGAAACTGAAGAATAAAAAAATAATAAAATATAATGAAAATCCTGAGTTTAAACTCAGGATTTTCTACGATATATAATATTCATCGTTTTCTCGTTTATATGGATTTAGTTGTATATATTCTATAATTCTATTCATATCTTCTTCATTACGAATAATATGATCGTAGAAAGATTTTTGTCGTTGGAAAAAAATATTATTTTTTAAATCATTAATTTTACGTGAAGAAAATGTTTTTAATCAACGAATAATTTCTGATAATCAATGTTTATGTGTAGGGAACGGTTTCAAACCGTTCCTTACAAAATTAGAATCCTCAAGGATAATTATAGTATGTATATGATTTGGCATAATAACAAAATCTCAGATATGACAGTCTTTGTAATGACTTGGTAAATCATATATACATTTCTCTACTATTTTACCATATTCATTTAAAATAATCTTATCATCAATTACTTCACCAAAAACCTTCTTATTATCTTTAACATTTATTGTCACAAAAAAATATCATGAATCATAATGAAACTTATCTAATCTATTCTTTTTACGGTCTTTCATCTATATCTTTTCTATCTCAAATCCATCTTTATTATCTAATATATTTCGTCATTGTGATTTTAAATCATCTCTAATTTTGTCTGCTGTAGCTCGATCTTTATTCTTTTTTGCTTCTGCACGCTCCTCTGCTAATTTCTGAACTTCAGCTGGAACATCTATCTTTTCAGACTCTAGAGTAGAAAAATCAAATAAATCTAGTCTTAATAAACTATTATCTAATCGTTTAATGATAGAAATAATCTCAACATTTGAATTGTGCAATGATTTATTTATTTCTGCCAATAACTTTGGTGTATTAAGATCATCTAATATAGCTGAAACAGTATTATTCAAGAATTCTTTTCATTCTGAGGTAGTTAATTTCGATTCCACATCTTTGTATGATCCTTTGTAATCCAAAACTTCTCAATCAAAATTATGTAATTTTTTGACAATATTATATCTTTGTTTTTTAGCTTGATCAAGAACATCTTGGTTAAAATCTAAGAAAGATCTATAATGTGCTGTGTAATAAAGCATTTTTAAGTCTAAACCATTATATCAATCTTTTTCCAAATCTTCTACAGTAACTAATCATCATTCTGATTTAGATACCTTTTTTCATCAAAGATTTAAAAATTGATTGTGCATTCGATATTTTACCCAAGGCTTTTTTCAAAAAGCACATTCACTTTGAGCAATTTCATTGGTATGATGTACTCATATATGATCTACTCATCAAGTATGTATATCAAATTGTTCTCCAAGATATTTGGATGACATAGCACTACATTCTAAATGCCAACCTGGAAATCACATTCATCGAAGACTATCTCGTTCCATTTGTCTTTTTTCTCATTTTTTAGCAAATTTTCGTAATGAAAAATCTGTAGGATTTTTTTTGTTTTCATTTTGTATTCTAGCTCAAGATCTTAATGATTGATTTTCTAATCAAGCTAATTTACCATAATCTTCTATCTTAGAAGTATCCATATATATACCATCACCTGGAATCGAATAAGTGTATCATTTTTCTTCTAAAGTCTTAATCATATCTATTTGTTCTTGGATATGATCTGTAGCTCTACAAAACACATCAAATTTTTCTATTTTTAGAGAATCTAAATATTGATAAAATTTGGCTATATAAATATCTGCTAATTCTCGTACGGTTTTATTTTCTCTTTTTGCTCATTTTTCCATCTTATCCTCTCAGTCATCTCAATCGTCAGTCAAATGTCATACATCTGTAAGATTCATGACATGCTTTGTTGGGTATCATAATACATTTTTAATTGTATTTCTAAGTAAATCAGCAAAAGAAAAAGCTCTCATATTACCTATATGTGGATTTCGATAAACCGTAGGTCCACAAGAATATATTCATACAAATTTAGATTTTCATTGGTCAATAAGAGGGATGAATTCTTCTTTTTTGCGAGTCATTGTATTGTAGATTTGGAATTTCATTTTTTTTATAATATATTAAACAAATACTAACTTATATTTTTAAGACAAGAATTCAATTTTATTATAAAAAAAACAGCTTGTAAAATTCACAAGCTGTTCATACAATAACTAATAAAGAGGAACCCCTACATAATAAACCTCTTTTTCATTATCATATTTTGTTTGCCACTCACCTAACTCTCCCCCATACTTCTCTTGGAGGAAAACCCTGTCGTGGACACTGATTTCCTGTACAAAAAGGATATAATCCTCTTTGGAAATCTGAATGGATTTAACATCTCCTTCAGCATAATTATCATAAAAAGATCTTATATAAATCAATGCTGAGCAATTACATTCCCAAGGATCCTGAAAATCGAAGTCATCCTTAGAAATAAGCTTTCTGATTTCTTTTTCATGCTCGATACTTCTAGTACCTGCATACCATTCTGAATTACCACCAACTTGATTGGTTAAATAATCCATAACTTCCGTAAGAAATCGCTCAAAAAATCTTGGATATATCTCATAGAGATCTTTAGGTATAGCCAATCTCATCTTTTTATATGACTGACTAGCACTATGATCTCTTCTAAGTTCCAAAAAGTCTTTGATAATGTCTGCCATCATACCATCGTTTGATAGTTGAGTCGTATCTGGCATTACTTCATTTTCGTAAGCCTTTTGAAACTCAACTACAGCCTTTGTCGTTAATGGATTATATCCAGCAGGACCGTTTAATGTTAACGTATCCTCTCCCCAAACATATGTATCTATGGAAGTCCTTCCTCGATCAATATGTTCCAAGATTTTTTTGTTAGTTCGTTCCGTTTCGGTCAAAACGAACTTTTCTTTAAGAAGCCACTGCCATGTAGGTTGCAGTGTCTCCTCTTTTTCGCATCCAGGCGCTATTAATAAGAATATTAATAAAACGCCTAAAAATAATTGCAATTTTCTTCTCATGATACATTATTTTTTGTTTATACTTATTTTTTGTTCTCTGTTTTTTTATAAACAAATATAAACTAAAGTCAACAATAAATATAAGTATAAAAAAATATAGCAAATATTGATTTTATATATAATTTAAATATACTTTTTAAGCTTTATTAAATACTAAAAATATGCTAAACTTTGGTATATTATGAAACAATGCAAGAAATTTATTGTATATAAAAAAATTCAACGATAAAAAATCTATCCGTCTAGCAAACAATAAAATAAAAACAAAAAGTTTTTTATCAGCTAGGTGAATACCATTTGCTAAAACTTACGCTACTATAAAAGATCGTAAGGAACTTTTTGATATTGATTTTAGTAATTTACCAAACAAAGAATTTGTGATAAAACCAAATAAATGATCTAAAGGTAAATGAATATATATTACTAAATATTTATGAACCGTAGAAAGAAATGAGAAATGAGAGGTGAGAAATATTTTTGATAAAGCAAAAATATATGTAAATAAAATAGCAGATAAAATTCAAAATTTGCCAAATTTACCACATTATTATGAAATATGATGAAAAATGGTAGATGATAATACATTTAGAAGATATATACTAGATAATCTTGATGGTAAAAATTCGATGACAATATGATGAGATAAAGTAATTGTAGAAGAAAAAATAAGAGCAGGAGAATGATTTGATAAATTTTGTAAACATTGACTAGCTGATATAAGAGTAATTGTATTCAATCTAGTACCTGTAAGTGCAATGGTTAGAATGCCAACACATAAATCTGAAGGTAAGGCAAATTTAGCAAAATGATGAATATGACTTGGTATAGAAATATGAACATGAGAAATAAAAACAATGTTTGAAAATCAAAAAATATATAAATGAAAGTTTAAACCTGAATTTAAAGAATTAAAAAATCAAAGACTCCCCTATTGGGATGATATTTTATTTTTGTCATCTAAAATACAATATTTTGTAAATCTATGATACTTAGCATTGGATTGGGTAATAACTGATGATGGTCCAAAATTGCTAGAAATTAATGCAAGAGCTGGATTAGAAGTACAAAACATCTCTGGAATAAAACTAAAAAATATTTTAAACAAAATATCAGATCTAAAAATATCAGATCCAGAAAAATGAATAGAAATAGCCAAAAGTCTTTTTTCAAAACAGGCTACAAAATGATATTTAGACAAAGTACTCTACTTATCTCAATATGGTAAATTAAATATATCATGAGAAAACTCGTTAAAATTTGAAGATCTAACAGTTAAAGTAAACATAAATAAATCTGAAAATTATGTTAGCAAAGAAATATTTAAATGATTGAAAGATAATTCTAAATCAGAAACTATACTGAATCTTTATGAAAATGATATACACTTAAAAAATATTAAATTTTTGATGGATGAAACTTTAGATCCAGATCAAATAATTTTGTGAAGATCAATAAGCTCAGAATTTTTGATAAAGCCTGTAAATAAAACAAAATGAAAAATAGACATAATAAATACAAAAGATATAAAAATTAGTGAAAAAAATAGACTTCATACAATAGACAAAACAATTAGTAGTATAGGTAAAAAAATAATTTTGGCAAAAATACTAAAACCTATCAATTATTTTGAAGAACTAGATAAATTTATAATAAATGAATGAAAGTACAATCCTATATTTCAGTATAAATGGCCTGAAAAACAAAAGCTAGACGATATGACTAAAAAATTGTTGGATATTAAAAATGAACTACAAAACAGTAATTACAATCAAAATTTTTCGAAATTATTTGAAAATAAAATAGACGATTTATTGTATAGAATAAATCTAATAATTGCATATAAAAATAAAGATTATAAAAACATACTTTTGTATAATGAAAAATTATTTTGAAATATAGATAAAAAACTTTTGAAAATTTCAAAAGAAAAGATATTTGAATGAGAACCAGAAAACAAAGAAATTTTGTGAAAACAACTATCAATAAGTGAAGTAAAGAAACAAATAGAGAAATATTTAAGCAAAAAATGAATAGAATGAATTGATACCATAATAACATCTACTACATTAGCTAGAATCAGTGTTTCTATGGGAAAAAACATTAAAATAAAAATAAATAGAATGGTTCCATTTCAAGAGAAAGAATTAGACTCTATATTTGCTCATGAAATTGATACACACTTGGTTAGGTATATAAATTGATCAAAAACTGGATGGAATATATTCAAAGAATGAACTTGATTTTATATAAAAGATGAAGAGGGACTTGCCATATACAATGCTAGCAAAAAACTTCCAAATGGATATGAAAAACTCAGTTTTTATAAAAAATATTTTTTATTGAGAGAAGCACAAAAATATTCATTTTCAAAACTGGTAGATCTTGTAAAATTCCTATATCCTGAGAAAAGAATGGAACGAATATTTATGACAATATTAAGACTAAAAAAATGAATTGAGAATACTTGAGTAGTAAATGAATGAGCTATATTTATGAAAGAAAAAGTATATTTAGATGGATATGTAAAAACAAAAGATTGGTTAGAAAAATGATGAGAGGTAGAAGAAATGTATAAATGAAAAATTAAAATTGAAGATTTGAATTTTATTTTATAAATACCACTATGTACTTTGTATGATTTATAAGTAAAAAGAATTTATGTAAACTATATGAGTTATGATATTACAAAAGAAATTTTGAAAAACTTTTAAACAAATGAATAAAAGTTTTATATTTTTTTAATGAAAATAAAAATGTAAGATTGGATATATCAACAAAGACAAAATTAGATAAAATTGGAATTGAAATTTTGTGATATAACACAAAAGATGATATATTAAATAAACTAAACTTACTTTGACCTAATATATATATAAATACATTTGAAGAGTGAGAAATACAGTATGTATCTGAAATAAAAAAAAAATTAGAACAAAAAACATCTGATAACACATTATTATTTATCAATAAGTTTATACAAAGAGATATAATATGAAAAAAGAGCCCTGAGACAATAACTAAATATAATATAATAAAAAATATAAACAAGATTAATACAATAGATATTAATTTTCCAATAATAATAAAACCTGTATGATGAGTACAAAGTTCTTGAGTATCTAAAGTTGATAATATAAAAGAATTAAAATTAAATTTAAAAAATCTAAAAAAAAATGTTTTCAAAAAACTTAAAGAAAAATGACTTAACGAAAAAAGTATTTTATTAGAAGAATATATAGATTGAAATATGTACACTATAGATTACTTTGTAAATCAAAATCAAAATATAAGCTCAACATTACCAGTAAAAATATTATTATGAACCGACTTCAATATTGATGATTTTTGTAATATAGGAAGAATATTATCAAATGAATCTCTGAAAGAAGTTAATAGTGAAAAATTAAAAACATTTATAAATAAAACCGTAAAATCGTGATGAATAAGAAATACATTTGTACATCATGAATTTAAAATTAATAGTAAATGAAAAATTAAAACTATAGAAACGAATTGAAGAATTGGATGATATAGATTGGAAATGTATGAATTATCAAATAATATAAATTTACTAGAATTTCCATTTAAAAAAAAGAATCAGATATATAACAAAATAGATAACAACGTATGAGTATTTGCAATATATCCAAAAAAAGAAAGTGTTTTTTTAAAATTTAATGAAAATATCATAAATAAAATAAAAGAACTACCCTCTTTTTATAGGATTAGAACCAATAACATTAATCGTTGAAAAAAAATCTGATTAACTAGAAATGGTTTTTCAAAGCTTTGAAGTATTGTACTAAAAAATAATAATGACCAACAATTTGAACAAGACATAAATATATTAAAAAATATATATTTTGATATAATAATTACTAAATAATTTATTAAAATTAATTAAAAAAAATGAAATTAATTAAATCTATATTATTAATATTATGATTCTCTTTTTTTATCTGAATATCTTCAGCACAAAGATACTGCGATCCCAATAGGTTGGAATTGAAATGAGAATCTTCTATCACAACCAATCAAGTAGCTGAATATACAACAAATGACACTTGGTGACTGGAAAATAGTAATGAATTCAACACATCTTATACCTTATGGAAAAACGGACAAAAACTTGAAAGTGTACAAGGTGATAAATTTTTCTTCAATTTTGAAAATGAATGAGAATACTTACTCAAAGCTAATTTAAATCTAGATGGATGTAAATATAATTTAGAAAAAAAACTTGATGTGTTTTATAAATCAGTATTTTATATATGATATGACTTGGAAGAATTTGGTATATGATATGAAAATAATTTTAAAAGTAATGCTATCTTGTTTAATAAAGCTTTGGTTTCAAATAATGTTTTTTCAGAGGATGAAATAGCAAACAAACTAATTGAAAAAAAAAATATTTTAAAAAATTCTGATATAATTATTATAAATAATAAAGAAACTGATACTGTGTTTCAAATGTTGTGAAAATTAGCTAAATCCGAAAATATAGACTTTTCAAAACAAGAAATATTTGTAATAAACAATACCAACAAACATTTGATGAAAAGAATATTATCAAAATATATTATGTTGATAAATAATAAAAATATATATATGATAAATAATGATCATTTGTTAAATTTAATTTCAGAAATATCTTTTGGTAAAGATATAATTAATGAATCTTTAATAGAAATATTTCCACTTTCGTATCAAAAAACCTCTAATTGGCTTGTACTTTCTTATATTATCGACACATTAATAGCAAATGGATTTCCAATAAACTTAATATGATTATTTCTGACATTAAGTGTGGCTGCACTACTAATCACTATATTTAGACAGGTAATATGATTTTCTGTTTTTGGTACTTTTAGTCCACTTTTGTTTGGATTGTCTATATCTGTATTATGAACACAGGCAACTATAATATTCTTTTTAATTGCATTTATAGCTACTGTACTTTCAAGATTAATTACAAAAAAATTCTACTTGTTACATAGTGCCAAAATATCTCTTTTGATAACAATATATTTTTTGACAATTATTTTATTTTTAGGTTTAGATAAGATATTATGAATAAATATGGTTGATCTATCAATGTTTAACAATGTTTTTGCTGTGTTTCCAATAATGTTTTTGATATTGGTAACAGACAAGGTTTTCCATGAATGATTTAAAATGTTTAGTAGAGGTTGGTTGATATCTCTTGTAGAATTTGTAATAGTCTCTATATTGGTATATATTATAATAAGTTCTATATGGATTAGATCAGTATTATTATCATATCCTGAAATAATAATATTGGTTTGAATTTTGATAATGGTTGTATGAAGATTTACATGACTACAAGTTTTAGAATACTTCCGCTTTATGCCAATTTTGAAATGAGAAGGAAACGAAGAAGAATAAGTTGATTAACAAAAAATGTCATCTCGACCAAAGTGGAGAGATCCCTTTTAGTGTATAAAGAGATTCCTCCATTACTACCGCAATAATGCGGTATCCGGTCGGAATGACATTGTTATTTTAGTTTTAATTCAAGTGTGTCTCAAACCTCAATATTCTCTTTTTTTGCTAATCAAGAATTGATTTCTAAAACATAGCTTGCATCTCAAGCTGGAATATATGTAGAACAAATCTTTGTATCACAAGGTTGAGCAGTTTGTATATCTACAATTTTATTATTTGAATTAATTCGGATTATATCTAAAGGAATAAGCGTATTTTTCATCCAAAAACTATGTTTTTTTTCTTCTTGGAAAACAAAGATCATTCATCTATCCTCACCAATAGATTCACGATACATCAGTCATTCTTGTCTTTCTTGATCACTATCAGCTATTTCTACAAGAAAGCATCAATTTTTGTGACATACTTTGTTTTTTGTCACTATAGATTGAGAAAAATATAGTGCTAAAGCGTATATTATTGCCAATATAAGTATAGCTATAGAAGCTGACTTAAAGGTTTTTGATTTGCTTTTCATGTTTTTTTGTTTAAATAAAACAATATGTCATTATGATCAAAACGAAGTGAAAGCGTAATAATCTAAAATATTAGGAGATTGCCACGCTATGCTCGCAATGACAGAATAGAGATTATTTATTTTTTTCAATCTATCAATATGAAATTACTGAAAAAACTTTTTAATATAATATTTATAGTAGTTATAATTATAACAGCTTACTTTATTTGGAACTTATTACAAAAACAGGAAATAATAGTAACTGATACTACTAAATCTGTAATTAATGAACTTAGGGATGTTAGTAAGATAGAATCTGCAGAGATGATAATAACAAAGATAATGAAAGCAGAAAAAGATCTTATAGATATAATTCCTTCTATGTCTTTTGATGATGCAATACAAAATGCTCTATTTCAAGATAAAATGATATTTGAGTTGGAATGAAGAGTTGTGGCTGGTTTAGATTTAAAAAAATTGAATACTGGAGATATAATAACTAATATAGATGGTAGTGTAAGTATTAACTTACCAGAAACTGAAGTATTGCATGTAATAATAGATGAAAATAGCAAACCTTATGATAGAAGGATTGGTGTTTTAACTAAAGGTAATGTAGAAATGGAAACAAAAATTAGAAATAAAGCTAAAGAAGATATGAAGGTTGAATCAATTGAAAATGGTATATTAATTTCTGCAGAAAAAAATGCTATTAAAACTTTAAAATCATTTTTAATGGAAATGAATATTGAATTAAGATAAATTTGCATTAAACTTAAGTTTCCTATATAATTGTATTAGTGTCTTATATTATATATTAAATAAAAAATGGAAAACACTAATATAATAAAAAAACATGATGAAAAGCCAGATTTGATAATGCAATTTTTGGCATTTTTTAATCAAATCGACAAACATTTGGATAAAATTTTGTGATTAGATATATATCTACCATTTAACGAAAAGCTTAAAAGAGTAATAAATGGTAATTTTAGTGTTTCTCGGTTTATAAAAATACACCAATTCCAGTTGAGGTATTTTGGAGAAATTAGAAATCAAATCACACATTGAATCAAATTAGATTGACATACCTATGTTTATCCTAGTCCTTATGCTATAAAACAATTGGCAAAATATGCAGATAACATTAAAAAACCACCAAGATGTATTGATGTTTTTGGAAAATCTGTTTTTACTTGTAAAAAAAATGATAAATTAAAAAACATAATACAAGAGATGGAAGAAAACAACTATTCTCATGTACCAGTTTACGATCAAAAAAATAAATATTTGTGAAGTCTTACAGAAAGCAAAATATTGGCATGGCTTTCTGAAAATATGTGAAAAAAGAATATGGATAATATTAAAATAAATGATTTAGAAATAAAAGATGAAAATAATTATGTTTTATTCATTAGTAAAAAAACCAATATTTATGAAATAGATGAATTATTTACAATAAAAAAACAACAAAATGAAAAAATATGAGTAGTATTTATTACAGATACTGGTAAAAGAGATGAACCTTTACTTTGAGTTATTACCGCCGGAGATACTGCTCTTGTAGATACTTATGTAGTCCATTAAAAAAAAAGTTAAAAGTTTATCAAATTTATAAAGTTCTTAAATCTAAACTTAATAACTTAAAATCTTTAACTTTAAATTTATTCATCGTGCGAGAAAATTTAATAAAAACATTTTTAGAAAAAAATAAACAAATAAATTTATCTGCTATCAGAGATGCTGATGGTGTTTTTTTGAAACATATAAAAGATTCTATTGAATTAGAAAAAATATTGAAAATAAAAAATTGAAAAAAAATTTGTGATATATGAACTGGTGGATGATTTCCACTTTTACCATTAGCTATGACAAATAAATGATCTTATTTTATGTGAATAGATGCTAGAAGAAAAAAAGTAGATGCAGTAAATGATATAATTACAAAACTTTGATTGAATAATGTTGAATGTAAACGAAGTAGAATAGAAAACTTTGAGGGAAATTTTGATTATATTACAGCAAGAGCCGTTTGATATATAGATAAGATAATACCTTGGTCTTATGGTTTACTAAGAAAATGAGGCTCATTTATATTATACAAACAATATGATGATAAAGAATATCAAGATTTGCAAAAAATTTGTAAAAAATATAAACTAGATATAAAGAAAAAACACAAATATAAATTGTTTGAATGAGATATAGAAAGAATTATTTATGTTATAAAAAAGAAATAATGCCATCTTGAGCTTTGTGAATGCAATATATACAAAAAAAGAAAAAAATAGAAAAAAAGAATAGATTTTTTTCTTTAATAAATAAAATAAAATCTGATATAAAACATAGTATATTGGAAAAAAATAATGAAACAAATTTTATAAAAAATTTTTTATACAAAATAAAAACAAACAAAAAAAAATTTTTAGATAAATGAATGTATCTTGTGGCACTTATATGACCAATAATGACCTTACCTCAAACAATAACCATTTTTCAAACTCAAGATGTATCTAGTATATCAAAAATAACATGGATAACATATGTTGTTACAGCTAGTTTGTGGTTGTCTTATTGAATAATACATAAAGAAAAACCAATTATATTTAGTAACATTTTGCGATTGTTAGCACACTGATCTATTTTAATTTGAATTATGATTTATAAATAATTTTTCAATTGACTTTTTTGTCTTAGTTTTTATAGTAAAAAACGAAACAAAAAAAATAAAAAAAACATGAAAAATAAAAAAAAATCAAATTTAAAGGTTGGTATTTTAACACTACTACCAATAATAGTGTTTATTTATATATTAAAATGGTTTATAAATACTATATTGGGAATTAGTAATAATTTACTTTTTTTATTACCTATAGATTCAATATTTGATACAAAATCAAGTGAAATTATATGGTATTGGCAGCTAACCTCATTTATCATATCATTTATAATGGTATGGTTTATTGGTTTATTAATGAACCATTACTATATTGGAATAAAAATAAATAAAATTTTAAAAAAAATAGTAAAAAAAATTCCAATATTAAATACATTGTTTAGAATGAGTGATCAAATAAATAAAATCTCATCAAAAAAAACCTCATTTAAAGAAGTTGTTTTCGTTGAGTTTCCTGCCCCAGGAATCTATACGATAGGTTTCATAACTTCAGATGAAGTTAAAACAATAGAAAAAACTTTTGATGAAAAAGTATACAATGTATTTATACCAACAACACCAAATCCTACAAATGGATATCTGTGTATTGTAAAGAAAGAAAAAATAATAAAAACAAATATATCTATAGGATCTGCAATAGAATATGTAATTTCTATGGGAACCCTTGTAGATATAAAAGAAATCGAAAAACTAGAAAAAAAAGAGTGATTTTATTGCTCTTTTTCTTTATTTGATATTTTTTCTTTAATTGATCTAGAAATTAGATCTCTGTCTCGATCTTTTTTAGAAAATTTATGGAAATATTCTAATAATGTATCGTGTTTTTTGTCTGGTACCAAAACTCAAGATTTTTCATCTATCAATTCTGGAGAAGCTCAATCATTGTAAGCAAATACAGGTACTCATAGCAACAAAGATTCTACTGTGACGATTCCAAAACTCTCCTTGGTTATATTTATCATTCATTTTGAATTTTTGATTATTTTTGCTTTTTCTTGTGGTTCTTCAATTCGTCAAATAAAAATTATATTTCATTTTGCGATAGACTTTAAATATTTTTCGTCTGGACCACTTCACATAATTAGAAGTGGCTCGTTGGTTTGATTGAAAAGTTTTATAACCTTATCCAACTCTTTTACAAATTTAACCAATCTTCAAACATATATATAATAATTGTTTGGTTCCAAGTTTATATTGGAACTTGAAAATATATCATCTATTTTTGGATAAGAAACTTGTGAGTTGATATTGTAAATCTCTTTTGCCAGATCAGATGTATATTTACTATTGGTATATACTTGATCAAAATTGGTATATGATTGGTCCCATTTTTGTAATTTTGGAGTAATATACTTGAAAAATTTTAATTTATATCAATCTAATTTTTGTAAATATTCTTTATTATGACTTCGAATGTACTGCATTGGAGAATGCAAATACAAAAAAGTAATTGGCTTAAAATCTCAATTGTAATCTTTTTTGCAAAATTCTAGATTTTTGGCTATTGCAAAAGATGAAATTATTACTTTTGGTGATTTATAGTTTTCGATTTTTTTACTTAAAATCTTCATCAATGGTATATAAAAAAACATAAGATTGCGATAATCCAATATCTTTCACAAAAATCACTTTTTATTTGAAAATTTTAGAAATAAATTATTTATCCATTTTGGTAATGCAGTAACTACTTCTATTTTTCATTTTTTTGTTTCCAAATAATATCTATCTGAAAATATAGTAAATACTTTTGCATGAGAAAATTTCTCTGATTCTATTAAATCATAGAATACATTTAAAACTCATCCTGGCATTATTCGACAATTTACAAAAGATTTTTTCATTGATACCTATTATTTATAAAATAGGAATTGGGAGCTTGAAAATGGAAGTTGTTTGTATAAATCAAATTCCTAGTTACTGTTTTCCAATAAGGTATTATAATAGTATTGAAAAATGAGTCAAAAACAATAATAAAGTTTTATTATATATTTTATAAAAAATAACATTATGAATAAATCTGATAAAAAACAACTTAAAAAAAATCTAATAAAATTTGTTATAGGTATAATTTTATTATGAATGTCTTGGTCTTATATACAAAAACATCCTGCTGAAAAGGTTAGCGTATTTTCTGGATTTGAAGTAATGTTTCAAAAGGTAGATGTTCTTTTACAAAACACATTTGGTACTAATGGTGACTTACTTGAAAGAAAATATAGTATGCAAAAATATTATAAAGAACTAATTAAAATGGCAGAAAATAACAAGTGTTTGGACACAGAGATTATAAGTGAGTTGAACGAACTTTATCATAAATTAAAACATGAAAAAAGAGAGACACTAGAAAGTGTACTACCAGAATATACAAAAAAAACATATGAATTTGATAATAAAGTCAAAGATAGTGATTGTTAATAAACAAATTAAAATAAATTAAAAAACCTGAATCAATTCAGGTTTTTTTAATAATCATTGCGCTGCCCCGTCATTGCGCTGCGCCCCGTCTGTACAGCGGGGAGAAACGAAGCAATCTAGGGGATCACTTCATAATTAGTAATGACAGTATTAGCTATCCTATAAACGGTATATTAATTCATCGAAATACTACTAAATCTTTGAATATTATATAAATTCAAAGAATCATAAGTAGTATAAAAAATACAGTATTTATGTATCCTTCTATGACAAAATATTTTTCTGCTTTAAGTCTACTTGCTTTTTGTATTATTACTCATAGCATTCTTCATCAATCTAAAGCAGGAATTGGAAGTATATTGAATATTGCTAAAGCCAAAGATATCATACCAGCAAAAGCTATATACAAAACTCGACCACCAGAATTTAGTAAATTTTCTCAAAATTTTATTACTCAAACTGGTCATGTTAAACCACTTAATGATCATTTTATCTTTGATCTATCAAAAGATACAAGATTTTTTCATAATTTTCCAAGAGCTGTAAAAGTCAAATCTACTTGAGCTCACACTTCTTTGAGTCAAAGTCGTAATGATTTTGGCAAAGGATATTTTATATCTTGTATTTGTAAATTTCAAGATGTAGAAAAAACTATTCACAAGACACAACTGTCTTCTGGACATTGAGAAGAAACTACTGTTTTTGATCCATTTTTAATGTATGCTATATTTATTTTTTCTCAAATATTTGATTTTAATACAGATCATATGTTTCGTGCATTAACACTTGTTTCATTTATATTTGTAATAATATCTCATGTGACAAATCATAATTCATTAGCAAGACTCTCAGGCATAATGGTATCTACTACAAGTGGTATATCTGTTTTTTCTCCAGAAATAAGTCATTGTTTTTCTAGATAAGAATATGTAGGCATTAATAAACTTTGAGATTCTCATTTGATAGCATTTTCTGGTAATACAGATATTGGTTTTGTTCAAACTGTAAATACTCCAGCAAAAATTATCCAAGCTACAAAAAAATTAGCCAAAACTCATCCAGCCAAAATTAATATTTTTTTTCGAAATTTGGCTGATATAAAACTATCTTTTGCATGAAAATCTTCTTTATCATTTGGATCTTCTCATTTTAATCTACAAAATCATCCAAGTGGAATTAAATTTAGTGTGTATTCTGTTCATTTTTTGTCTGTTCAAAGTTTACATATTTTGGGTGGTATACCTATACCAAATTCTAAGACTTTTACGCCAGATTTTCTAGCTGTCATAAAATGTCATAATTCATGTAGTATTACTAAAATCATAAACATAAAAATTCCCAAAATTATTGTTCGTATCATTATCAAAATCAATAGAAAAATAAAAAACTTTTGCTTTGAGAGATTATTTAATTAAGTTTTTAAAGCAAGACCAAATATCAACAACAAACCTGTCATTCCGACCGAGTGAATACGAACGGAGAAATCCCTTTGTATATAGTCAAGGGATCTCTCGCAAGTTAGAACAACTCGAGATGACAATCAATTTATGCATTAAAAATAAATAATGTACATCGATTCTCATACACACTTAAATTCACCAAAACTTTTTGAAAATTGGAAAGAACATATTTTAGAGTTTGAAAAAATATGATGAAAATATCTTGTAAATATTTGAGCTGATGATGAATATAACAAAAATGGAATGATGATTAATAAAGAATATAAATGAAAATGTTTTGTTGCATCTACAATATGATATCATCCCTCTGAGGTTGTTTTTGGAAATATAAATGAAGAAAATATAAAAGATAAACTGGAAAATTTAAAAAACATATATTTAGAGAATAAAAAACATATTTTAGCTATATGAGAAGCATGAATAGATACTCATTATAATTGAGAAAAAAAACTAGAATTACAAAAAAGTGTTTTTGAAATGCAATGTAAACTGGCAAAGGAATTATGATTACCAATAGTGATACACTCTAGAGATGATTTTGATTCTACTATGGAAGTTTTAAAAAACTTTAAAGAATTAAAAATATATTTTCATTGTCGATGATATGGACCTAAAGAAATTGAAAAAATTGAGAATACCTTTGAAAATGTTTGGATTGGATTTTGTGGTAATATAAGTTATCCAAAAGCTCAAAACATAAGAGATAGCTTATTGGCTTGTGATATGAAAAATATATTGTTGGAGACAGACGCTCCGTATCTTCCACCACAACAATTTAGATGAAAAACAAACTACCCTGCCTATGTGAAAGAAATTTATAGTTTTGTATGCAAAGAAATAAATATAAACGAGAATAAACTTCAAAAAATAATAAAAGATAATTTTCAAAGACTTTACATAAAATAAAATCTATTGAATTTAGTTGACATTTTCTTATAAGATTATTGATTGTTTTATTATTAATAATTTTTATGGAAAAACTTAAAATTGACGAGAAAGGCTTAAGTGAAAATATCTCTAAACTTGAAAAATATTTTAAAGAAATTGATGACATAGCTAAGTGATGATGATTTTGGGGTGAAGAATGAATAAAAAAATATAAAGAGTGTAAATATAATTTTTTCTTAAAAATACAAGAACTATTAAAAGATAGTGACTTAAAAAAATTCTTTTGTATTGAATATGATATGTCTATTTTTGAAAATAAAAACTATGAAAAAATAAATTTAACATTAATGTCTAAAATAATAAAAACATTAAAAATATATTTAAAAAGAAAAAATTATGCAAAAAAAGAATTAAAAAATAAGAAAAAAAATACTTCTAATGAAATTAAAAAAACATTTAAAAAAAACAACTTTGATCGAGGAACTTTATCTGAGATAATAAATACTTGATATGACATTAATGAAGATACTTTTGACAATGTTTTTGAAACACTAAAAAACTATAAAACCACAAGATTGGAAAATATATATAAAAAAATAAAGAAAAATAAAAGTAAAATTAAAAAAAATGATTTAGACCTAGTAAGTACTGTTGATATTACTTTAGAAAAAATTAAAGAAATGATAGATGAAAGAAAAGAAAGAAATGAAAAAGCTGAAATAGAAAAAAAACTACAAGAAAAACTAAAAAATGAAAAAAATTTTTTGATAAATGTTTTAAAAAAAAATATCTGATACTTAGAAGATTTTATAGACTGGGTTCTAAAAAATATAGAAAGCACTAAAAAACTTGATAATTTTGATTTATTTAAGGATAATTTTTGTATAAAATATGATAATGCTACAGAAGAAATATTAAAAAGTTTGAATAATTATAAGTTTAAAACTTATTCTGAAGCAGGTAAAATAAAACATGAAATCGAATCAATTTCAAAAATATATAAAACCATGGATATAAATAGGTTTATAATAGCAATAAAAAATGATTTTCTTTTGTGAGATATATATGAAATGATTGTAAATATAGAAAAAAATGTAGGAATAAAAATACCCAAAAAATTAAACAAACATATAAAATCTTATAAAGAAAAATCTAAACTCAAACTCTAAAGTAAATTTCTTTATCTACTAATTCTCTTTTTGTACCTCGCTTGAGTGCTGAAATTTGTTTCATGATTTCTATTTTTTCTGGTGTATTTGCATGAGGATCTCAGTATATTGTCCTTGTAGTAATAGAAAATGGTCTTGATTGAGAACCATCTATACTCATTTTTATAATTCATTTAAACTTTTCTGAATTTTGTAAATCCATCTTGTTGAATTCTGGACTAAATTCTTGTTCTAGTGGTTCTGCATCAATTGCTCAAACCTTTAATGCAAAAATCGTTCATACATTACCAAATATAGTTTTAGACATATCTAGATTTCATCATAATCAATCCTTTTTTAATTGATCTATATATTGGTGTGCCATAGTAAGTCATAATCTATACTTTCTAGCCTCTGATAATATACTTTCAAAAGATTCTGAAACATAGTTCTGAAATTCATCTACATATAAAAAGAATGGTTTTCTTTGATCTTCTGTAATACTAGCTCTTTTAAGAGCAGCTAATTTTATTTGCATAGCTACCATCCTACCAATCAATTGACTATTTATTTCTCATGTAAGACCTTTTGCTAACTTACACATTACTATCTTTCATTCTTGCATTGCATCAGAAAAATTGAATGCTGATTTTGGTTGTCAAACAACATTCCTAATATATGTACCAGTAGTAAACGGACCAAATTTCGCTTGGAAAAATGGAATAATCTCTGATTTTTCTCTATCTCACATTTTTTTGTAAGTTTTGTTTCGCCAAGCTGCAATTACAGGATTTTTTACATTTCTAATTTTTGATTCAGCATAAGCATCATCTGTAAATAATCTCATAATATCAACTAATGTACCTCCATCAGGTTGTTCCATAAGAAGAAAACATGCATGACGGAAATAATCTTGCAAACGTGGACCAAATATTTCAGGACCATACATATCTACAAACATTTCTACCATATCATTTGTAACAACATCCCTCTCATCTTCTGTATGTGCTCCATCAAGTGGATTGAATGCTATAGGATATTCTGTATTTGATAAATCAAAATATATCAAATCATCTATTCTTTCTTTGGGAAAATGTTTCATCAGTGTATCTACCAAATCTCCATGAGGATCAATAACACAAAACCCATTTCATCTTTCCATATCCTCTTTGGCTTGAGTCAATATCATAGTAGATTTTCAAGTACCTGTTTGTCAAACTATATATACATGCCTAAATCTATCAGTATCAGAAAGAATAACATCTTTTTTGACACCACCATACTCATTTCGTCAAAGATGCATTCAATCACTTGGCATATTTTCTGGTGCTGGAACTATTTTTGATTTTTGTCGTGCTATACGTGGATTTTGATTAAATCTAGCATGTGGAAAATGTATAATAGAAGAAATCTCTTTTATATTCAACATATCGTCTTTGTGAAAATTTTTGATCTCTTGAAGACTACCAGCGTTGGTATAAAAGCTTCTCAATACTAGATCTTTGGCAAATGACTTTATATTTTTTACTTTTTTCAATTTCAGTGTATTTAATCAAACATAGTTGTATTGATTAAACAATCTTCACATTTCATCGACCATTCTATTTGGTCTATTTTGATCGAGAGATGTGGCAAAAACTCTAATTTTAGTAAGAAAAACTTCATCATCCATTTTTTTGTCAAAATCTCAAATCTGTGTTTGAGAAAAATCATGTTTGTGTTTTTCTTCTTGATTTTTTTCGTGTTGACTGTCTTCTTTGGATCATCATTTCCAAGCTCGAAAAAATATTTTTTTGATTCGACCAAAATCTTTTCCTTCTTTTATCTTGGAAGCTTTCTTTCTAAGTTTTTTTAATCGTTTTTCATGCAATGGTTGTACTAATATTTGAAGAACCATTTTTTCATCTTTGTTTGTGTTGTTGTAAGCAGACAATATACTATCCATTGGATCTGCTTCAAAAGATTCATAAGTTTTGATAGGATGAACACTATGCTTTGTCAGATGAAACTCTCCTCCTGCCATATATTTACCAGCATCCAAAAGTTTTGGTTGTTCGATATCTTCTACCATAGAAGTTGGATAAAATGCTGCAATCATCTTTTTTACTGTAGAAAGATGATCTTCTGGTACTCAAATAAAATATTTTATTTGTTCTTTTTCTACTACAAGTTCCATACTAATATAGTTGTTTCACAATCTTTTGTGTTTTCGACTATCCTCTACTATAGAATAAAAATTTTTATAAACTTGATTCATCAACTCTATATTATTTTTCATACCCTGAACATGATCTGTAGCTTCTATATCTCATGACTTTGCTACAGCATTTTTTTGTATTCTAACTTGTAAAAATTTGACCGCTTCTGTTTGTGATTTTCTATGGGTTTTTTTTAGATGCAAAAAAACCATTTTGTAGATTAAATCTCACAAAAATATTATAAGAATCAAAGATATTAGTGATATCAACATTATAACTCCGCCTGACATCTATTGTTTAATCACATAAATAAAACAATCTTTTAACTAATTTAATTATATTGAATTAAAATTCAAATCCCAAGTTTATTGGCTTTTTATATATATTTTGTCACCAAAACATAAAAAAAGATACATAAATAGGGAAAATATTTTTATAAAAGTATATTTTATTAGTTTATCAAAAAAATCGTACTTTAATTAGCATGTTTTATCAGTTCTTGCATTTGTGGAAGAAATATTTAATAATCAAATAGACAGTGTATAGTTAACATCTTATTCGGAATAGTTTAACATTTGTATACAAATATAGTATAAAATGATTAATATGCATAAACGATAATCTTATAAAAACTCTCCGCTATCTAAAATATTACAGATAATACACACAAAAGCAATATTATCTATTAAACACTACAGATAGCGTCTGGACTTCGCCTGACGCCTCGACTTTCCGCTAAAATTTAATTAGGTCGAGGATGTCAGGTAAGTCCTGTTAGTCGACCGAGCATTCATTGCGAGGGTACGTCTATTCTTCTGACAATCAGATATGTTTTTTTTTGATTTTCTTTTCTCATTTGAAATGGTATTTTTAATTAACTATTTTATATCTATATATGGGAAAAATTCAATTGTTAAAAAAAGGGCGGAATCCGCCCAAAAAGTATTTTCATTTTTTCTTCCAGATAGTAGCTTGGAATGGTATAGTAAGGCATAGGTTGATGAGTACTTCATCTCTTTTATCCCATGAAGTTCCTACTTCAATTGCACCCCATACGCTAGTATTGCCATTTGTTAGCTCTGTTTCCCATGCAAGCATGATGTTACCTCCAGATGTAGTAAAGTTTTTGCTGGTTACAACATAGATATCTTGTTTCCCTTTGGGGTGATAAACCCATCCATTCACAAGCACCAATGCATTTGCTCCCCAAACATAACATATGTTGTGATATGTTTTTGGAGTGATGAAATTAATGTTGCTAAGTAAGGGAACACTGACTTGTATCTTGTTGAAATCAATCTTGCCAGCACTACTTGCTTGTGGATTTAATATAAATCCTCCTTTAATTTCTGTGATTTGTGAGTAACAGCAAATAGAAAATACCATACAATAGATGATGATTACTAATCTTTTCATGATTATAGAATTTAGTTTATATTTTTTTAACAATTTCCATTTCAATTGACCAATTCCTAAATTTAAATTTGAAAACCGACAGTAAGAGAGTATTATAAGGTAAGGACTTTATATACTCAATAATGAAATATGTGACACTTGACCATAGA
>CAZCTB010000067.1:0-2823 GCA_964501605.1 uncultured Candidatus Peribacteria bacterium | reverse complement strand
ATTACCAAGTTCCAATTCATAATAATCCTTTCACCCATAAGTATCAACTCAATTTTCAATCACAGAAGAAGTGGTAATCACGGTTTCTGATCATTCATTTGTTGTAATTACTTCTCAATTACTTCATTCAGCAATCTTTTTATCACCACTATTATTAGATCACTCTTGTACATTATCATTATCATTATTTCATTCTTCCTCAACAATCTCTTCTTCAATAATATTTTGTTCTATATGTTTCTCCAAAGCACCAAAAGTTTCATCTCCAAAATTTCAATCATCTCAATATTTAGGTAAATTTTCATATCCACTATCACTTTCCTCTCATCATATTATGTGTTGTAATTTTCTTATTTTTTGTTCTTTCAAGAAATCAATTATATCTTCTTTATCTTCAAAATTACCACTATTAATAAGATTTATAACATCTGTTTTTTGTATCCCATTATAAAAATTAATACTAATTTCTTCATCTCCTATTGTTAATACTTCTGTTTCTTTCGTTTCTTCTTTTTCTTCTTGTATCTCTTGTTGCAAACTACTAAGCTCTATCTCAAAATTCAAAGCTTTTAAATTATTTTCTATATCAGCATTTACAGCTTCAATCTCTTCAATTTCTGATTTTTCTAATATTTGATCAACATCATTATCCAACCATTCATTAAAACTTTCTTGATACCAATCTTTTTCTATCTCATTGTCTATGTGACTGATACTAGCGTTTTTACTATTCAGAAAATCTTGAAAAGATTCTTCAACTTTTTCATTTATTTTATTTTCCACACCTTCAGACAGTTTTTCTGAATTATTTTCTTTTTTATCAAAAATTCACTTGTCTAAAAGCTCTTGATTAGTCTTATCTTGTATAAAATCCTTTCAACTCATATGTCCAATAAAACAATAAAATACTCGACATACCAATATTTTACACAAAAAAACAATACATGCCAAAATTCATATACTATATACATATTTTAAAGACCATTTTTGAATAATTATTATATAATATGTTTCCATATCAAATCACTTTTTTATAAAAATGGCAAAAAAACTAAAAAATTAAACTAAAATTTTTGCAAAATTTTATTTTCTAATTAATATTGTTAATATAAAATTTTATATTAAACAAATTTTAAAAAATGAAAATTGTCAAAAAAAGATTAAACAAAACATATAAAAAAATAACAAAATTTACAAAATGAAACGAAACTACTTTGTTTTTATCTTTATGTTTCATTACAATATCTATTGTTACTTTAACAGTATTTTAAATACATACAAAAAAAGAATATGAAATAGTACTACAAAATCCATGCCTTACTCAGGCCTGGATTTTTTTATTTATCAAAAAACAGATTGAAAAAATAATTTAAATAATTATGACAACTATACTTCGCTTACGTAGCTCAGCTGGTAGAGCACTCCCATGGTAAGGGAGAGGTCGGCGGTTCAAGCCCGCTCGTAAGCTAATTTAAAACTTTTAACTCTTGCCCCGCATTGCGGTGGTTTAACTTTTAACTAATTATGTACACACCTAACCAAGAAATATTAACAAAATATGCAGATGTTTTGGTAAATTTTGCTCTACGAAACTGAAAATGAATCAAAAAATGAGACGTAGTTTTTGTATATATTCCTGAATGTGCAAAACCTTTTCTTATACCACTACAAGAAACAATATTAAAATCATGATGACATCCTATAATGAGATATATGCCAGATGGTGTATCTAGAAATTTTTATGAAAAAGCTTCCAAAGAACAACTAGAATTTATCCCACAAGCTTTCAAAAAATGAGAAATAGAGTCTAAAACACATCATATTGGTATATTGGCAGAAGCAAACAAACACGAACTAGATGGAATTGATCCACAAAAAATAATGACTAGAATTATAGCAAACAAACCATTTAGAGAAATATTAGACAAAAAAGAAAGAGACAAAAAATTCTCTTGGACTATGTGATTATATTGAACACAAGCTATGGCTGATGAGGTCTGATTAACTATACAAGAATATCGAGACGAAATTATAAAAGCATGTTTTTTAGATGAAATAGATCCTGTAAAAAAACGACAAGAAATTAACAATCTTATAATTACTGAAAAAAACAAATTAGATACTCTAAAAATAGAAAAAGTTCATATCCAATGAGAAGATGTAGATTTACACATAAAAATATGAAAAAATAGATGTCGAAAAGCTGGTAGTGGTTGTAATATACCATCATTTGAAATATTTACGTCTCCAGATTTTAGAGAAACAAATTGACGAATAAAATTTAATCAACCACTATATAGGTATGGTAGTTTAATAAAATGAATAGAATTAGAATTTAAAAATTGAAAAATCACAAAAGCAAGCGCAAAAGAAAACAACAAACTTTTCCAAGATATGATCAAAATAGAATGAATGGATCAACTTTGAGAATTTAGTTTGACAGATGCTAGAACATCTAAAATTACAAAATTTATGTGAGAAACACTATACGATGAAAATGTATGATGAAAATATGGGAACACACATATAGCTTTATGAAGAGCTTTTGATGAATGTTATACTTGAGACAAATCAAAACTAGATGATCCTAAATTTAAAGAATCTATTTGATTAAACTCCTCTGCAGAACATGTAGATATTATATCTACAACCAATAGAACAGTTACTGCAACTTTACAAGATTGAACAAAAAAAATTATATACCAAAACTGACAATTTACAATATAATTGTTATTCCAAAGTTAAACTGTCAGTGAAATTCCAAAAGTTAAATTGACAGTAGTATTTATTTTTTTGTTACTTTTATTATTTCCAGCTTAACTT
>CAZCTB010000066.1:0-3345 GCA_964501605.1 uncultured Candidatus Peribacteria bacterium | reverse complement strand
TAATTTTGTAATACAATCTTGTCAAATGTGATTGATGTGATTAGATGATCAATGAAATCCAGCAGATAGTTTCCGTCCTGATGATGTAGTTACTAGAGCACAATTTGGTACGGTATTGTCTAGGGCTATATGGGGTGATTATTACAATGGATGAAATTCTTATTATGAAGATCATTTGGATGCTTTAAATGCTATTGAAATAATGAACAACATATCTGATCCTTGGATGTTGGAATTGAGATGATATGTTATGTTGATGTTGTTTAGAGCAAATACTCAATTAGAAATAGATAGTTAAAAAAATGTTTTTTTAACTTAATTTTTCATCTATTATCCCAAAATATTTGTTACAAATTCTTTAACCTCTTTCGGATTAGCCTTACCTCAAGTTTTTTTCATTACTTGTCATACAAAAAATCATATAGTGCTAGTCTTTCCTCATTTATACTGTTCTACTATCGCTGGATTTTCTTCTAGTATTTTTTTTACAATCTGTTCTAATTCTCAGCTATCTACAGCTGGGGCATCAAATCATTTTTCTTTGATTATATCATTGGCATTATTTCAAGTTTTCAACATTTCATCCATTACTATTTTCATTTGATTTTCCATTATTTTTCATTCATCAGATATTTTTAGAAATGCTTTGAATTTTTCTATATCAAATGGTAAATCACTAATTCATACAAAATTCTCTTTCATGTATGCATTTATTGGTCCAGAAATCCATTTTGCAATATTCCTAGAATAGACATTTATATCTTTCACTTCGTTCGAAGATGACAAAATGTCTAGGAAATAATTTAATGTTTTTTGATCCCCTATCAGAGCATTGATATATTCTTTGTGGAATCAGTATTCTTGTTTAAATTTTTTTATTATATCGTGTGGGATTATTAAAGTCTCATCATTGCAACGTTTTAGCGTTTCATCGTTGAGACTTAGTATTGGCATATCAGGTTCTGGGAAATATCTATAATCCAATGCATCTTCTTTGGATCTCATCAGTTTACTTATTCATTCCATATCATTTCGCATTCTAGTTTGTTGTCCAAAATTTTCTCATTTTTCTACCATATCTACCTGTCTTTTGTATTCATGTTTTATAGCTCTTTTTATCATCCCAAAAGAATTTATGTTTTTCAATTCTACCCTAGTACCCAAAGGTTCATCTTTATTTTTTCTTATAGAAATATTTACATCTACTCTCATTTGTCATTTTTCCATATCTGCATTTGAGATTTTATTAAATCTCACCATTCTTTGTAATTCTTTCAAAAATTCTACGACCTCATCTTCATTAGTAAAGTCTGGTCAAGTTACTATTTCTACTAGAGGAGTACCAGCACGATTAAAGTCTATGAGTGCCTGTCATCCATCATGTATCATTTTGGCTGTATCGCTTTCCATATGAGCATCCAATATATTTACTTTTTTTTCTTCTTCATAATTGTTTACAAAAAATTTTACTTCTCCATCCACACTTGTTGGTTTGTACAATTGTGTAATTTGATAACCCATTGGTAGATCGGGATAGAAATAAGATTTTCTATCAAATTGAGATTCTTTGTTTATTTTACAATTCAATGCTTTTCCTAGTTTCAAAGACAAATCCAAAACATCTTCGCTAAGTGTTGGAAGTGCTCAAGGTTGTCCGGTACATACAGGACATATATTTGTGTTCGGCAAAAGTGTATCAAAATTTTGTTCATTTTTACACTGACAAAACATCTTACTAGGAGTGTTTAATTTTATGTGAATTTCTAATCAAATAGTTTTTAGATATTTCGACATAGGTTTATATTATTCATAAAATACTAAAATAAAAATACAAAACTAGCTCTAAAATACAATAGAAGCTCAATTATTTTGCATTTGATTTTTGTAACAATTTTTTTATAAAAAGATTGCAAATAAATATCAAGAGAGGATGTGAGAGAATGGACTCGTTACAACATCCCAGCAACCGCCAAGTTTTGGAAAGGTGCTAACTTCCACCCACAATTGGGAAAGATATTATCATACAAATATTTTGATAAAAACTCTTTCCTTGCAAAGAAGTTTTTTTAAAATTATAATAAAATAAAAATGACTAATCAGTTTATTACTTCAGAATCAGTTACAGAATGACATCCAGACAAAATTTGTGATCAAATATCAGATGCGATATTGGACGAAGTATTAAAGAATGATCCTAATTGAGCATGTTGTTGCGAAACATTTATTACAAAAGGTTTAGTTGTTGTTGGTTGAGAAATTACAACAAATGTTAATTTAGATGTACAGGGCATAGTTAGAAATACTTTAAAAAACATAGGATATACTCACCCTAGTTTTGGTGTAGATTCAAATTCTTGTGCTGTTTTAAATGTAATTCAAGAACAATCAAAAGATATAGCGCAATGAGAAAAAGAAGATGAGTGAGATTATAGTGCTCAATGAGCTTGAGATCAGGGTATAATGTTTGGTTATGCGTGTAATGACACAAAAGAACTAATGCCATTACCTATTATGCTATCACACAAAGTTGCAAAAAAATTAGCCGATTTAAGAAAAAATGGTACATTATCATATCTTAGACCAGATGGTAAATCTCAAGTTACAGTAGAATATGATGATTCTTTAAATGCAATCAGAGTTGATGCAGTAGTTGTTGCAGCTCAACATAATGAAAATATATCTTTGGAACAACTAAGAGATGATATTAAAAAATTAGTAATTAATCCAGTTTGTGGAGATTATATAGATGAGAAAACAAAATTTTATATCAATGAAACATGAAGGTTTGTTATTTGATGACCTGAATGAGATACATGACTTACATGAAGAAAAATTATAGTAGACACTTATGGTTGATTTGCAAAACATTGATGATGAGCATTTTCTGGTAAAGTACCCAACAAACAAGATCGTTCATGAGCATATATGGCTAGATATATAGCTAAAAATCTTGTAGCAGCTTGAGTTGCAGATAGATTAGAAGTTCAGTTGTCTTATGCAATATGATTCCCCAATCCTGTATCTATTCATATAAATACTTTTGATACTGGTAAAATACCAGAGTATAAAATTGAAGAAATAATAAAAGAAAATTTTGATCTTACACCAAAATGAATAATTAAAAGTTTAGATCTCAAAAGACCTATATATATTCAAACTGCAGCTTATGGCCATTTTTGAAATGAAAAATTTCCTCGAGAAAAATTGGATAAATCAAATAATATTAAAAAATATCTATAATTTAATTTACTTGATATACCTACATTAAAGGGTGAAAACCGACACTGGGAAAGTTTTATGAGTATGTAAGTGGAAAATCTCGTTTGGTGTTTTAAATTTCAGTAC
>CAZCTB010000065.1:0-55948 GCA_964501605.1 uncultured Candidatus Peribacteria bacterium | reverse complement strand
TAAAGAGGAAATTAAGAAAATCAGAAAATATATACGCCATAAATTTGGATGGTGAAATCAAAACATACAACATCCTAATAATGAAGAATGATTGTGATTCTGTAATGAACTTTTTGATTCGGTTCTCGAAGCATACAATCAATTATTCGTAGGTATGAGTAAGTGATGATTCATGTTGTTGTTAAAAGCGGATAATCCGGTAGAATTTTTAAACTATGCTAAAAATAAACCAACTCATAATATAAAAATTACTTGGGATATTTGAGATAACGGTAAGATTTGGACAATAACACCAAAACAAATTGATCAAGATAATAATTATAAATTATCATTTAAATTACCTTTAAGTCTTCATAAATGGATATTCCAAAAATCAGACGAGGAAATAAACAGAGCTTTAGAACAAAAATGAATCCATTTTCCGACTATATCAATCTATTATCATGATAAAAATGAAAATAGGGACTATATATTTAATTTAAGATATAATTGAAATAATTAAATCAAACAAATCACTAAACCTGTCCCGCAGTAGTGCGGGATCCCTTTTCGTCGATTTATCGACCTAATGTGTGCTACTTCTACTTCCTAAAATTTTCTTGACGAAAAATAAAAAAGAGCCTTTCGGCTCTTTTTATCTTTATTTTTATTGGCTTTTACACTCAGGCAAAGACAATAGGTTGTTTGGTTCTTTATCATCTGCCTCGGTTTTAATGTATTTGTTTTCAAATCTACTTTTTGCTACAATAACATTAACTTTATTGCCTCAAACATTAACATAAAAGCTGTATTTTCAACTTTCTATAATTGATATTACTTCTTCTTGAGTAAATTTCCAATGAACTCAATTCGTACTCATTCATCCCACATGAGTAATTCTTTCCCAATAATTATCTCTAGGTTGCTTATTTATACATTTAATTTCAATCATCTTATTCTAATTTAAATTCTAAAAGTTTTCATCTTTTGATTTACCGCCTACCAAATACATATAGTGAAGATAGAAAACACCATGTATTAAAACAATATAATCTTGCTCTTGTAAATAGTTGTCTAAAACTTATAAGATGCTCTGCTTAATGATTACCTAATAAGAAATTTCGTCGTGTAACTTAGTTATTCGGCGTTTTTTGTTTATTCAAAATTGTAGTATTCATAATATCTCTATTATCTAAATAAATTAGCACTAATGCTCTGTATGTAAGATTATCCAAAAAATTTAATATTTCAAGAGTAATTTTATCATTACAAACCAATCAAAAAACATTGTGTCACAAAATAGTTTTACACTATCAAAAAAAGATTGACAAAAGAAAGGAGTTTTTTATAGTAGAACTACTTTAGTTATAAAAAAGTACTATGTCACAAGAAAATAATATCATAATCTATAATACTGTTGATTGAAAATCTGCTGTTTCTTTGTTTGCCAAAGATGGGAATGTTTGGATGAATCAAAACCAGATTGCAGAACTTTTTAACACCTCTAAACAAAATATAAGCTTACATATTATAAATATCCTTAAAGAGTTAGAATTAAGCCAAAAATCAGTTGTAAAGGATTACTTGACAACTGCCTCTGATGGGAAAAATTATAATGTTACTTTTTATTCTCTTCCAATGATATTGGCAATATGATTTAGAGTAAAAAGTAAAAGAGGTATCCAATTTAGACAATGGGCAAATGAAAATTTAGAAGAATATATGAAAAAATGATTTGTCATAGATACAGAAAGACTAAAAAATCCAGATGGAAGAATAGACTATTTTGATGAATTGTTGGCAAAAATTCGTGATATCCGTTCCTCTGAAAAAAGATTTTATCAAAAAGTGAGAGATCTATTTAAATTAAGTAGTGATTATGATAAAACAGATAAATCTACACAAATGTTTTTTGCTGAAACACAAAATAAAATATTATATGCTATTACGGGTAAAACAGCTGCAGAAATTATCGTAGAACGTGCAGATAGTACAAAACTAAATATGTCTCTTACAAATTGGAAATGAAGTATTGTAAGAAAAGAAGATGTATATATAGCCAAAAACTATCTCAATGAAGAAGAAATCGATAGTTTAAATCGTTTTGTAATGGTGTTTTTGGAAACAGCAGAGTTGAGAGCAAAAAATCAAAAAGATATTACTATTTCATTTTGGAGAGAAAATATAGATAAAATTATAGAACTAAACAACAAAAATATATTAGACCATAAATGAAGTATATCCAACAAAAAAATGCAAGAAATTGTATGAAAAATATATTATGATTTTGATGATAAAAGAAAAAAACAAGAAGCTATACAAGCGGATCAAGAAGATATATTAGAAGTTGAGAAGTTAGAAAAAAAATTGAAAGAGATTATTTTGCAATAAATAAGAGTCTTTTGGTCTTTTCTTATCACATAGGAAATTCAAATATTTCCTATTCCCCTTTGACTACGCAAAGGACAAGCGCTATTCAGCGGGATAAATGCGACGGAAAAGTTTTTTTGTGAAACTTTTCACATCTTATTTTATTTATTTTATATCAAAATAAGCTTTGAAAAAATTTAATTTCGCATTTATAAATCTTGGTTGCAACAAGAATCTAGTGGATACACAATTTCTACTATGAAATATTTTTGGATTGGCAAATAACAATCCAAACTATGAGATCAACTATTCTACTGACCCATACGCACAAGATGTAGAATATGTATTTTTGAATACTTGTGGTTTTATATCTAGTGGTAGATATGAGATGTTTGAAACGATAGAAAGTTTGTTGATAGAAAATAAAACAATATATTTATTGTGATGTGGATTGTATTATTTTGCAAATTTGGATAAGGCAAAAATAGATGAAGAAGAAAAAAAAATATGGAAAAATATATTGGAACACACAAATATTCATTTGATTTCTTGGGATGATTGGAACGATATTTCTATAGAAAATCTAATAAAATGATATGATAGTAAATTGTTTGGAGATAGTCCTATATACAAGGGAGTGAGAGCTTATACAAATGCTGAATATAAATTTGAGTATCTAAAAATCGCTGAATGATGCAACAATTCTTGTTCGTTTTGTATTATCCCCAAAATTAGAGGAAAGCAAAAATCTTTGCCCATAGAGGAAGTTTTGCAGGAAGTAAAAAATATGATAGACTCAGGAATAGAAGAAATTATTTTGATTGCTCAAGACACAAATAGATATGGGATAGATTTATATGGAAAATCGATGCTTTTTGAATTACTTGAAGAAATAGAAAAGATTGAATGAGATTTTATGTATAGAATATTATATCTATATCCAGATATTTTGACCTTGAATCAATTGGAAAAATTGAAAAGTTTCAAAAGATTTATACCATATTTTGATATACCACTACAACATATTAGCTCAAATATTTTGAAGAATATGTGAAGATTTTATGATCAAAAGCATATATACAAGTTACTAGAGTTTATAGACAAAAACTTTGAAACCAAATTTGTGAGGACAAATATTATCGTATGATTTCCATGAGAGACTGAGGAAAATTTTGATGAATTGTGTGAGTTTGTAAAATGATATAATTTTGATAATGTTGCTTTGTTTGAATATCATGATGAACCATTGGCAGATTCTAGTAAATTAGAAAACAAGGTGGATGATAAAATCATAAGACAAAGATTTAAGAAAATAAAAAAAATATTGGATGTAAGGAACGGTCGCGACCGTTCCCTACACAATAAACACACTTTGGGATATATAATGTGATTTAAATGAACTGAAGAAAATCCAACAATTATTATTCGTCCATGGCTTCATGCTCCAGAAATAGATAGTTATGATGAGATCAACTTGGATCAAGTAGAATGAGCTTATTGAGAGTCAGAAGAGTTAGATATTGGTAGTAAAATACTTTATAAAAAATAAACATTATAAAAAGTCAACCTTTTGTTGTGTTTTAAAATCATTTTTTAGGTTTTATTTTGTATTTTAAGTATAATTATATTAGCTTTTTATTTCACTGAAAAGCTAATGACAAAGAAACTTTTATTAAAAATGAAATTTAAAAAAATTTGGAAATGAATATTTATATTGTTCATTAGTTTTTCTATTTTTGGAATTAGTTTTGGTAATTATGAATGATTCTTGGATAATCTTAGACAAACTGGTATACCAGTAGATGAGATAATAGAAAGCGATCAAGTATCTAGATATGAACTAACAAGACTTTTGAATGCAGTAAATTGTCAAGACTGTGTAAATACTCCTCAATGGATGATAGATAAATATATCAATCCTCGATGGAGCGATTTTACCAATTTGCCATGAAAAGATTTTGATGACATATGATATAATGGTGGAATTTATAATAGTCAAAGCTATTATTATTGTGTAGCTTATGTGTGAGATAATACTTGGATGAGATGATATCCTGAATGAATAAGCCCAATATGTGATGGAAAGTTTTGTGGTAATAGAAATACAACTATTTGAGAATTTTTACAAGTAGTTTTGAACATTGCAGATCAATATGTATATCAAAATTATTTAACAAATTGGATAGAAATACAAAACTGGATGCAAAACTTGAATCCATGATCTTATCCAGAGGAAAATTTGAATGAAGATGATAGAAAAACAATAAATAAATATGCTATTGAAAATATGTCTGGAATACTACCAAATGAAAACTCTATGCAAGCATACATGAAATATTGTATGTTTAATTTAGAAAAATGTGGTATGCAAACATTTTGAGAAATTGTACAATGATATTGGCCAGTTTCAGAATTAAACATATTGTATGATAATAATATTGTAGAACATGAAAAATTTGAAGACTGACAAATACATGAATTGGTAGAATGAGAGTATGTGTTGAAAACTTTGTACAATTTGTTTAAAATAATTGATTGTTCTTTTGATCAAAACTACGACTGTGATCCTATGGACAATCTGAATGATAGTTGTCCAAACCATTATAATCCAAGTCAAAAAGATACAGATGGTGATGGAATTGGAGATGTGTGTGATGAAGATATAGATGGTGACTGAATTTTAAATCCAATATGAATAGTTGATGAACTATGAAGAATTGTGATTTCTAAATGGGAAGAATGAATGGATAATTGTCTATTTGTGCCAAATAAAGATCAAAAAGATAGTAATAACAATGGAATATGAGATGCTTGTGAAGATAGTCAAAATTATCTATGAATGTACATAAAAACAGAAGGACTTACAACCACAGCACCTGTAACTGTAAATTTTGAAGCTGTAACAAAATGAGAAATAATATGAGATGTAAATCGAAATTTTTGAGATTGAAATACAGCAATTTGAAAAAAAGTAAGCCATACTTTTTTGGAAAATGGACTATATAATATTAGATCTAGTGCAACTGGAATAAACAATGAAGCCTATGCTTCTACAAAAATATTAGTTGGAAAAAATATATTAGAAAATCATAGTTTACAAATTGATGCAAATAAAATTGCTTGACGCTTACCTTTAGAAGTAAATTTTAAAGTAGATAAAAAAGGATTATTTGACAAATTTGAATGGAATTTTTGAGATGGTAATATTGTAGAAAGATTTGATACAAACGAGATTACAAAAATATTTAGAGATCAAAAAAGCACAATGATCACAGTAAAGTGATTTAAAAACTGAAAGATAATAGCGGTGGCAAATATGTTGTTGTCTGTGTGAGAAAATGAACTGGCTACGAAAATTGAAGCAAATAATATTGCTCCAAAAAAATGACAAAGTATAAAAATATCTACAAAATTAAATTGAATAGAAAAAAAAGATATAAAAGAAATACAACGAAATTGGTGAAATGAAGAAATAGAAAAAAACAATAATTTGGAAATGGTTCATATATATGAGGTTTCTGGTCCGCGTGTAATCACACAAAAAATAATATTAAAAAACAATCAAGAAATACAAAATTTTTTGACAATATATGTAAGAGATGAATTTTTGGAAAGATCATATGGTATACAAACAGCTATAAATAGTCTTGTATGAAACTATTTTGAAGATACTAATTTTGAAATAAAAAATATATGATATATACCACAAAACATAATGATGATAAATAAATATAACGAAGACAAAACAGAAATATATGATAAAGAACTTAATGAGTGGCCTAAAAAATTTGATTTTAAATACAATAAAGAATGAATATATTATCCTAAAAACTCTGTTTTTGTCGATGAGTGTATAGATCTTAGTACTATTTGAACTGTTGCTATTACAAAAAAGGATATATGTATGGAAGCTAAACTAAATTGAACATTGGATCAATTTAAGTGTGATATGGATTGAGACTGAATCCCTGATATATGTGACGATGATATTGATGGAGATGGTATGACAAATTTAATTGGTCTGATAGAATATGAAAATGAAGATTGTAGTATAAATATGGATAATATAAATCGAGATATAATTTCTATGCATAATAATATATGTGGGTTAGATAATTGTCCTACGGTAGACAATAAAAATCAAATGGACTTAAATAATAATTGATGGTGAGACACATGTGATGGAAAATATTTTAATAATTGAGATAATGAAAAAAACAATATAATAGACACTGACTGAGATTGAATACCAGATGAATTGGATATGTGTCCTTTAATACCAGAAAATTATAATGGTATAGAAGATTTTGATGGTTGTCCAGAAATATGAGCAAACAATAACTGCGTTTTGTGAGACTTTAACTATTGAAGTTTTAATTATTGATTTGAAAACATAGACAACAATGAAAACCAATCTCCAATAACAACGACTGAATGTCTTTCTTGTCCTTGTGCTTTTTCTGACTATGCAAATGATTTAATGATTGATGATAAAATAAAAGCTGTTTTATGGGATCTAGATATGTCTATAGTATATAGTCAAACAATTCCTGAACCTATAAAACAATTTCTAGAATAACTAAAACATTAGTTATAAACTATACTTAATATAAAAAAAAACGTTCTACTTGGAACGTTTTTGAATATTTATTTTTTTGAAATTATTCAAATAATCATTTTTTAATATCCTCTTTGTGAGAATCTTTACTATGTTCATCATCTACCATATTTATTATTTTTGTCTTTTTACCAGTTTCTTTTGCTGATTTAATAACTGATACTAAAGTAAGAACTATTCAAATCAATAATAATAGTTGAATAAACTTTCATCAACCTGAAACAACAACCCTTGATGTAACTCATGCAGCAACATTTATAGTATCGGTAATTGCAAAAAATGATGTAGTTATTATAAACAAAAATAAAAAGTTTATCAAAGAATCGTTGTTTCTTCATCAAAAATATGATAATAAAATATTTTTAAACTTAAAACTCAAATTCCATCACAACAAAATTATCATAGAAACAAAAACAATCATCATAGTTTTAAAATAAACACCTGAAACTAACCAAACTCAATATCATCAAGCACCTCTAAGTGAGGTTACTTTTATTATTGGAAAAAATAAAAGACAAAATAAAAGAACAATAAGATAAACAACAAACCATTTTTCACGTTTGTCATACCTATTGAATTTATGTAATAATTTCACCAGCTTTTTCGATGCTTTTGATTTTTTAGCCATACTTTTTGATGAAAAATATAAATACTATTAATATATACTCTAATGTTTGTTTAGCTTTTGTCAATAAAATCTTAAAGCACTATAAACTATAGTCTTCATAATAGTTTTCTTTAAAATCATCGTCATAATAAAGCTGATCACGATATTGATTTTCTTGTTGACTTTCTTTTACAACATCTTTTATTTGAAGTGTCTTTTCTAAGAGCTCTCAAGCTTTATTGAATATATTTTTTGCACTATATTCTTCGTAATCTTCTAATCACATTCGTTTGAAAACCAAAGGAAACATAAATAATAAAAGAACAGTAAGAAATATTCACATAATCATAAATCTGATACTATTCCACGCTTTTTTTATTTTTTCCTCTTTACCTTGAGAAAATATAAAAAGTAATATAGCACGTATAAAAGCATATATACTTCAAACAGATATAGCAATTATTACTATTGCTAATATTATTAAAATCACGTTTTGTATTGCACTAGTACCATAAGACTCGGGCATTTATTTGAAATTTTAAAATGTTAAAAAAGAATAGATTAATTTTTTTTATTTTCTTCTTCTTTCTTTTCTTCTGGTGAATCATTTGTTGTTTCTTCCTTAACTTCCTCTGTCTTTTTCTCTACTTTTTCTTCATTAGCTTCTTCTGCCTTTTTTTGTTCTTCCTCTACTTTTGCAGCCTCAGCTTTTTCTTTTGCTTCTTTTACTTTTGCTTCAGCATCTTCTTTTTTCTCTTGTTCTTTTGCTTTTCATTTTGTTCTTTCTCTTTCTACAAAAAATTCTTTAAACATTTTGTCTTTTGTTTCAGCAAAAAGTAGTTTAGCTACTCTCTCTGAAAGTTGTGCTCATTTTGCAATCCATCATTTTATTGCTTCTACATTTGCCTCTATAGTATGAGATAATGGATTAAATCGTCATAAAACTAATTTATAACCAGATTGCGCTGGTTTTGTGTGCTCAGTAAGTACAATACGATAAAATGGAGCTTTTTTTCTACCATGTCTGGCTAATCTTATCTTCAACATTTAGTATAATTTTACATATTAAAATGAAAAATAGAGAATTATTTAAGTTTTTCTCTAGATTTGTGTAGTGTGTGTTTTTTACATTGTTTACAGTATTTGTTTTGTTCTAATTTTGGTGTAATAGCTTTGTTTATACTAGTGAAATAATTCACTTTTTTACAAATAGAACATTGCATTGCTACTGTAACTCTTCATCCTTTCTTTTTTGCCATAATAAAGGTTCTGAATAATCTAAAATAATTTTTTGTTGTAATTACTATCAAAACTCTGACTCATAAAGTTTTGAATAATAAAATATTTTTTACGAATGACTACTAATGTAGTTAAAAGTTATTAAGTTTAAAGTTTGTAAGATAAGATTAACTTTAAACCTTATAAACGTTTGACTTTTAACTTAATTTGGCTTTGGGCAAATCCAATAGAACCCGACCTTCCTCGGTCCTTTAGACCGGGACGCTCTAAACAACTGAACATTTTAATTTGGCTTTGGGCAGATTTGAACCGCCGACCTCGCCCTTATGAGAGGCGCGCTCTAACCAACTGAGCTACAAAGCCATAAATCTTTCTACTGCCTTTCTGTCTTTTTGTTTTTTTAATGATAATTCTTTCTTTAAAGCAGAGCTATAATCTTCAAATTCCTTTTTGAATAATAATTTTAATGGTCTATTATTCTTTGTGGACTTTACAATTCATCTATTATGTTCTGCTAATCTTCTTTCTATATTGTTTGTACTTCAAATATAATATCTTCAATTTTTCATTTCCAATATATAAACAAATCACTTAATCATTATAGATACTACAATTAAGATGTGAACTACCAACTTCCCTCGGTTCTTTGAACCGGGGCGCTCTAACCAACTGAGCTACAAAGCCATTGGTAATCGCAAATGTTAATGGCGGAGAAGGCGGGATTCGAACCCGCGGTCCCGTAAAGGACGACTCGTTAGCAGTGAGCTCCGTTCGACCACTCTGGCACCTCTCCTCTTTAAATTAATGATGCTTCGTAAATATCTTTTTCGACTCCCGCTTTGCGGGATAACTTTCTCATCCGAAAATTTCTACGCTAGCGCTTGCTATTTTCGCATGATCTAGACACACTCTGGCACCTCTCCACTATATAAAATGAGAAACAATCCAGATCACTCGGGATCATTTCGTTTTATGTACAAACAAGTGTTTTGTTTTTTTAAATTACTATTTTTCAAAAAAATAGTCCTCAAAAATTGCGGTGATATGTATATAAATAATTCTCATTGAAATTCAAGCATAAAACCATAAAAAAAATGTGTCTATAATTTACTTTTGTTTAACTAATAATTGCATGTTAAACCATATAAAAGAGAAAATAAAAAAATATTTTGGATGAAACAATTCTCATGATCTAGATCATACAATGAGAGTACACGATATGTGTTTACATATATGAAAAAAAGAATGAGCAAATATAGAAATATTACAAATATCATCCTTAATGCATGATATTGGTAGGAAAAAACAGCACGAAACTAAATGAAAAATATGTCATGCAGAATATGGAACTAAATTGGCAGACAAAATTTTGTCTGAATTGTGAATGGAAGATAGCAAGAAAAATAAAATATTACACTGTATAATGACACATAGATTTAGAAGATGAAACGAACCAGAGAGCTTAGAAGCTAAAATACTTTTTGATGCAGATAAATTAGACAGTATATGAGCAGTTTGAATTTGAAGAGCATTTATGTATGCAAATGAAGTATGAGCAAAACTACACAATGATATTGATACAAACCTAGAAAACACTAAAGAATATTGACCTCAAGACACCGCATACAGGGAATTTGAAGTGAAATTAAAAAAAGTAAAAGATAGGATGTTTACAAAAACATGAAAAAAATTAGCTGAAAAAAAACACAAAATAATGGTAGATTTTTTTGAAAATATGAATAATGAGGTGTGGGGTATAAAAGATCTAAAATAACTTTTTATAATTAAAAAACAAAAAATGGTAAATGAAATTTCATGAGCTATGGACTGAATAGACACCGGTGAAGGCGTTAGAAAAGATACCAACAAAGTCACTGAACAAGATATAAAACGCGTACAATGAGATTCGGCAAAAGCAAAAAAAGTACAAGATGAAATCAAAAAAAATAAATGAAAAAACAATAATATTGCACAATTCTTATCTTTTTTGTTAAAAAATATAAAAAATGATGATTTAATAAACTCAACATATGAGACATTTTTTAAGGTGATAGATACTAGAACAAAAACTTCATATCTTAGAAAATCAACCAACAATATAATGATTGTTTGATTTTTTGCGCCGTTTTATCCAAAAGAAATCGAGTCATATAAATTATCATGATTTTTTGATGATATAATTGGGGATTTATATAACAAACTTAGCTTTTCTGAATATATATCTTATATTAAAAAACTTTCTAAACAATATCATGATAAAATACCAATAAATCAAGATAATCTTTTAAAATTTTTAGCTCTATTAATGGGTGAATTTTGAATAATAAAAGATCCTCTAAATGAAGCTAATATTGAAAAAATTAAAAAAGAACTTATAAAAAAATAACATACTACACCATAAAAACAACAAAATGCCAAGTAAAATACCAAAAATACTTGGTTTTTTTTTGTTTAAAGTAATTTATGAATATAATAGATATATACGAGTTTTATAAGTAGTCTATTTGATTATGAATAGCTTAGAAGTACTAAAAGAAAAAGAACAAATAGATAAGGGTAAAGAACTTAAGTATCATGACTTACCAAGATATTTGAATGACAAATTTTTTGATGATTTAAAAAACTGAAAAGTTGATATAAAAAAAAATGGTAAAGAATTTTTGTTTGAACAAGAGGGCGATGAATACCTAGATCTAAATCAAAAATGAGAAAGAGTAAAAAAATTTCATGTTGAAAACAAACTTTTGATGTCGTTTATAGAAAAAGAACAACAAAAGAATGAGGTTGCTGCTGAATACTCTTATTTACTAGAGGAACTAAAAATGAAAGAGGAAGTAAAAAAAGAGGCTGATGAACTAAAAAATAATCTAGAGAAAAATCCTGAAGCATTAATTTTGGAAATAAATAGTTTGATAGATCGATTTCAAGAAAATAGAAAACGACCTAGAGCACCAAAACCTTGGGATAATAGATATAGCAAGGTTAGATTTAAACAAGTAATAAAAGATGATTTAGCTTCACTTAGAAGTATAAAGAGAGAATTAAATAATTATAATTATACCACAAATGTCGACTATTTTGTCGATTATATAGAAGAAATGAAGTCTCACAAAGAACAACTAGAAAAAGTAAGACAGATGGTAACTACTGGTAAGAATACAGCAGAAATACCTGCAATGCTAGATTCTATAGGAGATATTAGAAAAGAAGAATTATTCCAAAATATTGCTGCAGAGTATAATTTTGAGTTCAATCAAATAATGAAGAATGCAACTCTTAAAAAACTGTGGAATAAAGATGCAGAAGGATTTCAACAATATCTAAAAGATGTACGATCTGGAGATATTCAAAATCCTAGTCAAAATAAATTTTATACAAAACATAAGGCAGATTTTGAAGAAATTATGAAAAAAAATCCTGCTCTTTATATGGATATAACTACGAAAAGAAAAAGATATTATAATTATGAATATGCAAGTTCGTGATACAATAATCACTATAATAAACACCCAGAAGTATGTAGAAGAAAAAATTGAATTTTTGATAGATCTGGAGAATTCATAGCTGACAAACTAGAAGATATGTGACTAATAAAAAATGAAAAACAAAAAGAAGCTGTAAAAAAATTGGGTAAATTTGCAATGGTCTGAACAGCAATATTTCTTGGTTTTAAATTTATACAAAAATTGTTTGCTAAAAAGTGAACAAAAAACAAACGAAGAGATACTGCTTTGTTTGGATGATGATTGTTGGCTTTACTTAATGTAGATAAGGTTACAAATTTTGGTAAAGATTTATTTAACATAGATTGAAAAAAACAGACTATTGATACAAAAAAAACCGCAGAAAAAATGTATATAGAAGAAGAAAATGTAGAACAATATATAAAACCACAATACACTACAGTTGCAACTTTGTGATGAATACCAATAAATACTCTGATAGAATGAGATTTTTTGACAGAAAAAAATTGAAAATTTGAAATAGATTCTGATGATTACAAAAATTATATAAAATCTTCTAATATGGACAAAGACAAAGAAGAGTTGATATTAGAAAATTTAGAAGTCATAAAAGAAGATGATGATATATTGAATAACTGATTGAACAGTTTTTGAATAAATGACTTAGATGATTTAAAAAAGATAGCGTGAAATGACAATGAGAAAACTTTGCTAGACTCAAACAAGACAAACGAATATATAAATAATGTAACATCTGGAGTAAATATGAAATTAAGTGAAGAATGATTTAAACCAAAAAATAAAAAAGCTTGGTATGAAATGACGCAAGAATATGATCAAGAAAATTTCAATGACAATAAAATTTTAGAATGGGCCAATAGGTGACTTATTGAGATAGAAGATGACGATAAAAATTATAAACTAGATGAAATGATAAACAATAACGAATTAGATCTATATAATAAAAAAATTAAATGATTAGATATAAAGTTTGATACATATGAAGAACTTTTTGATGCCATGAATTTAAGTAACACAATAATAGATATATTTAAAAACAAAACAGCAAAAACTGAAAATCCTTTTAGTGAAAAGTTATTTGGTATAGGTAATATAGAGTTTAATAATGAAGATTGGTATGCTGTTCGAAATATAAGATGAGACACTGATGTTATCAGATCAAATCCAATTAGAAATACTCTTAAAGAAATATCTCAAAACTTAAACAATAAATCATGAACTTATGTAGAATACTTAAATTCTAGGCGAAAATCCGCTGGTGGGAAAATAGAAATAAACTAAAAAATAGAGAAATTTGACTTTCACAATAAAATCGCTATTATCACGTAGCGATTTTTTTTATTTTATAAAATAAGACGCTAAAACTTCCAAAAGAAGTTTAACGTCGTTTTATATGCGTATAGGTATTTATTTAGAAATTCCTATATGTTAAAAAAGTTATTGGCTTTATAAAAGACCTTTAACTTTGAGTTTTTAACTTTTTAATAACATAATGGATCTAGGTCTAGGTAAAGAACTAAAAATAGATTGAGATAAGGTTTTGATAGTAGGTAATCGATCTTACAAAAACATGTGAGATGAAATAATACTTTTGGGAACTATACAGTTATTACAAGAACAGGGTAAGAAAATATATATATCTGCTTACAATATTAATTGGTTAAAAAAATTTTTGGTGCAGTTTGCTGATATAGAAGATATTACATTTTTGAGAGAAATACCAAAATGATTTAGATCCTTTTGGAAATTCATCAGAGATAAAAATAGCAGAACTTTGAAAAAGTATAAAGAAGTAGATAGTATAATAATTGGTTGAGGAGAAATATTGACTGAAGAGGTACCTAGTACTTATTGGTATCGATTGGTTTCTATATTCCCTTGTTTGAAACAAAAACCAAACATTTATCTAATGGGTGGAATACAGGTACCAAAAAAAGAAAAGAACAAAAAGCTTTTTGATTATTTAATGAAGAGAGTAAGTTATGTATACGCTAGAGACCTGGAAAGTGTGTATGAACTGAAAAAATATGGATTTGAAAATGCAGAATTTTTTATGGATACTAGTTATTTTGCTTTCAATTGGCATGCATTGGAAAACGAAAAATTGAAAAAATGAAAATATATCATAGTAAATGTAAACAAAAATGGAGAACATTTTTTGGACGATATAATCAAGGACATAAAATATTATTTGGAAGAATGATATAAGATACTATATGTGCCTGTAGCCAAATGAAGAAACGATGATTATAGTGATATGAATTACTATAAAAGAATAAAACAGACTTGTAAAATGGAAGATAGATTTGAAATTTTGGATCGAGAAGAAGATTTTCAAAAATTTGCTACAAAAATTTCAAAAGCTGAAATAGTTATCAGTACTAGATTGCATTTGTTTTTGATATCTAATTTCTTGTGAACTAGAACTAAAGTATATCCTTATCAAAAGAAAATATTGAAAATGCAAGAGGTGGTGAGGAATCTGGAATAACAACAATTTACTTTATTATTTTAAATATCAGGAAAGCATAAATACCATGAACAATAGTTCTATTGAAACAAATAATAAATTGTATATCTTATCATAGTCAGTTACTGAAGGTAGTTCTTGCTAGACAAGGATCAAAAGAAACATTTCTAACCTATATGGCTTCAGTCCGAACAAATTAACCATTATTTTTTATGCGTTTAGACATTCACAGGCGTTTTGTCTGTAGTACTTAATTCATATTTATTCTCGTATGAACGTTTGTAGATAAGAATAATCTAGCAATGTCTTTATATCTCGCCAGAAAGTCAAATTGAAACGCAATGTAAACAATAGAAACTTCAATGAGAACAACAATGATAATAATAAATGAGGACTTTTCTTGGTATGAAAACGCTTAGAGATGAATAAATTGAGTAGGTTATTGAAATAGTCTACTCTTTTTTTTAATAAAATTTTATAAGTCTCTAATCCTTATATTATTCTAATATATACCATGAAAAGTACTTTATTATATCATGTATTCATAGCTTGGAAAAATCTAAGATGCAATAAGTCTACAAAAAGCATTCTTGCTTTTGAACTAGAACATGAAAAAGAATTACTGAAACTAACAAGAGAATTAGAAAACCAAACATATTGTATCAGTACATATCGTTGTTTCATCATATATGATCCAGTACAAAGGGAAATTTTCGCTGCTCATGTACGTGATCGCATCGTACATCATCTCATATATACTATCATTTCACCTTTTTTTGAAAGAATTTTTATATACGACAATTATGCATGCAGAGTCGGAAAATGAACACATTTTGGTGTAAATCGTATAGACAAGCATATTAGATCATGTTCTCAGAATTATCAACAAAATTGTTATATATTAAAACTAGATATCAAATGATATTTTATGGCTATAAATAAAAAAATATTAGAAAGGCTTTTATTAAAAGAAATTGAAAAATATAAAGACTACTGGGATAATGAATATCCATATTTACCATATACTTATTGAGAAAAACTCTTAAAAGATGTTATTTATCATGATCCCACACAAGATTACAAACATGTATGATCAGTAGATAATCGATCATGACTTCCTCCTGATAAATCTCTTTTTCATAGTTCACCATGAGTATGATTACCTATTGGAAATCTCACTAGCCAACTATTTGCAAACGTATATCTCCATGAATTAGATATGTATATCAAACGTGTATTAAAAATACACCACTACTGAAGATATATGGATGATTTTGTATTAGTACATCCTGATAAAGAATATTTACAGTCATGTATCGTATCTATCAGAAATTTTCTTAGTCAAGAGCTTCAGCTGACACTACATCCAAAAAAAATATATCTCCAACACTATAGTAAATGAGTACAGTTCTGTGGTGCTGTGATAAAGCCATATCGCACGTATATACAAAAGAAGGCTCTTTGACGTTGGCAACAAAAGCTCCGCAAAATCACGTCAAAAGATGTAAACACATACGAAAAATTACAAAAAGTGATAGCAATGATCAACTCATACTTAGGGATGATAAAACATCACAGTTCATACAAAATTAGAAAGAAAGTACTACAGTCATTGCCACCATTTTTAGCAAATAAGATAATATGCAAAAACAAATATACAAAAGTCATACCTCGCACTAGAAGACTACGCAAAGCAGAAATTAAGTCACGAAAAAAACTAGAATACTTTTAGTCTTTTATACACTATCGATATGCTATACACTGAACTACCTCTGTACAAAGAATGCTATAAACTACTGCTTACAGTTAGTCGTTTATTGAAAAAGATGCCAAAAAACTACAAAAATACTCTTTGAAAGAGTATTTTTGAGGAAACGTCTCAATTGGTTATTCTTATTTTCAAAGCAAACACACAACGTGAGGATAGAAAAAGATATCTTGATACAGCTAGATGAAAAACAGAATTGATCCATATTTTATTGAGATTGATGAGAGATTTACACTGTATTTCTTTAGAAGAGTTTGTTTCACTTCAGCCACATATGGAGACGATAGGAAAACAACTAACTTGACGACATCGTCACTCTTAAAAACACAAAAAGAGATAAAGGGATGAAGAGATAATAATACATCCTGTTTTTTCATCTAAGAAAACCCCGCAATACTGCAGGGATATGCTCCATTTTCGTATGTAAACCATTATTTTTTATGCATTTCATACCAAGAAAAGAACTCATCTAATATAAACATAGTCGAACTCATTGAAGAATCTATAGTCTACATTGCGTCTCAATTTGACTTCCTGGCGAGAATGTCAAGTGGAATCTACACTATCCAACCATAATCGTGTAAATAGATCTGGATTGATTAGTTGTAAGATATATAATTTATCATCTTGATTTTTCACTCATTCAAATTTCTGTTCAATCCATGGAAATAGTGTATTCTCTATAAATTCTTTTGATCCTAATTTATAGTTTCACTTCAATCATTTCTTCATTTTTTTATCTACATCATCTTTTCTAACTGTATTTAATTTTGATTTATTTCACGCATGATTTTCCCAATCAAATGGTTCTTTTACTTTATTTCAGAAATTTTCCTCTAGGACCTTATTATGTGATTCTGTACTTGCAAATGAACATAATCCTTTCACATTTACTCATTCTGATGAGTCATTTATTATTCATTTCGCGCGAAGTTCGTTGATAGTTCATAGTCGCCCCGCTATCCTTTCAGCATGTTCTGTATCTTTTTCTTGTGCATAAGAAAGCATACTATCTCTATTTTTTGATTGAGCTGTTTCTAGAAGTGTTTCTTTGGATTCGGATTTTTCTTGTTTTGCTTCTTCTGTATACAAAACATCTTTTAATTGTTTTATCTTCTCTGGATCATCTCAAGCTAAATCTCTAATTTTTGCCCATCTCTCTCTTTTTGCTTTACTAGTTTTTTCATCTTTTTTATAATCTGTCTTTTCCTTCAAAACAGATATCATTTCTTTTTTAATTTCATGATCTTTTTCTTTATCTTTAGAAAAAGTAATATTACGAATTGAATTCGCTTGTTCATTTAATGGTAATTTTGTCATTTTTTTAAAATAATAATAAATATAAAATTATTTATAACTAATTATAAGGTAATTTGAGTATTTTTGCAATTTTTGTAGTATTGTTTTTTTTTGAATTCGTTTTTGTACTATAATTATAACAAAATATTGACTTATTGCAATAATAAATCGTATAATGTTGTTCTAATACTTTTTTAAAACAATCATTGGTTAGTCTTTTTAAAAAACTGTAATTATTTTTTACAAATCAACCCATCCCAAGTCCCATGATACAAAGAAAATATGAGAGGTAATATCTCTCTTTTTTTTCAATAACGAATAATTTTGAAACTTAGTCGAAGAGGTTGAGCTCGAAATCCAAGTAAATAAAATTTTATTTTTTGTAATAATGTTCAATTTTTTCTAACAAACAATATTCTATGCTTTGCTTTTCTATATGCTGCAAATTTAGATCAAACTCGGGCATGTTCTAATAATGTTTTATCTCTTTCCATGTGGTACAACAGTAATTCACTTGTGACAAAAATAGGATATCATGCTTTGTATATTCTGTATGTAAATTCCAAATCTTCATAGACAAAATCAAGATTTTTATCGAATAAAACTTCTTGAAATATTTTTGTCGGACCAAAAAGAGAGTTTCAAGAATACATTTGGATTTGTGATAATTTTTGATTTTCTTTGAGCCACAAAGCATGTGGTCTAGATGTCCAAAAATTATAATAGTCGAATCATTGGCTTTGTATTTCTCAAGTTTTTCTAAACATAAGCGTGGGAACCAGAATAAATCAACCCCCCCTACCCCCCTTTTTAAGGGGGGTTTTTCAACCTTTAATTTCATGCCAAAGATCAAAAGATGTCTGTAGATAATCTGAATCAAACAATTCATCATCATCAAAAAGGTTTATAAAATCTGTGTCAGCTAATTTGATACCATAATTTCTAACATAACTTACTCAGTTTTGTGGTTTGAAATCTGTATTTACATTGGACACAAATTTGATTTTTTTTGAAATGTTTTTTAATCATTTTAGAGCTTCTTTTTTAAGATTTTCAAACTCCTCTTTTTGGAGTTTTGTATCTATCAAAAGTATTACTTTAAAATATTGAAAAGTCTGAATATCCAAAGAATGAAATATTCATTTAATATTTTGAATATTTGGTCTAGTTGCTATAATGACTGTCAATTTATTTTTCATTGTTTTTTTTTGTGAGAATAATAATATGCTAATTGTAATTGTCACTGTGCTGTACAAAACCAGACAACAATGCTAGGGTCATTCTGAGCCTGCGAAGAATCCATTACAAATAGAAACGTAGTATATCAAAACACTAGATTCTTCGATTCCACTACGTTCCACTCAGAATGACAGTCAACTCGCAATGACACAGATGCAATTTAAAACTGTACATTATAACATAGTATATATAAAATTGTTATATTTGTTTTTATATCTTTTTCAAGCAAGTTATATGCAAAAGTTTTTGTGAGGATTTTTGTGACTAATAGCACTCTATCATATAATCGTAACTGTAGTGTGATATGGAATACTTTGATGAGAATCACAAATAATTATATCTTTGATAAGAGATTTGTTGTGGCTGATTTTTGTGTTGGCAGCTTTTGTATGAAACTTAAAAAAAGTAAAAGATTGTTTGAAAAAATGGAAAAATGTACGAATACGATTTGTGGTATTAATACTATTTTCTTTATGAATATCTTTGCTAGCATGACAATCTATTAGCAACATGATGATAGGTATAAAATATTGATTTTTCTATTTGCTAATATTTTTGACTGCAAGTTTTGTATGATTTGTATGATTGAAAAAGCTAAACAAGAAACAAATAAACTGGTTTCAGTATTTTTTGATATGAATTGTATTGTTTGGTTTTCTTTGGCAAATTATGAAAATAATAAAACCAGAAATATTTATGAACATAGGATATGGAAAATTTGATGATTTTTATTTTGGAGCTAATCCTCCAATTTACTATCTAACAGGATTTGAATGAACAACTAGATGGCAATGATTATTTTCTGGACCAAACAATTATGGATATTTATTAGTAGCATTTTTACCATTAATACTTTTATGGCGATGAAATTGAATAAAAAAAATTACAAACATAATTAAAAATCCTTTCAAAAACTTAAATATTTTGTTTGTATTATTGCGAATACTTGCAATTGCGCTTACTCTATCTAGAGCAGCTATAATTGGTATGGTTTTGATATTTGTATTGTTAACAAAAAATCGAATTAAAAAAAATAAGAAAATTTCTGTATGAATATTAGTTTGATTAATATTGTGAATAATCTGACTGAGTTTATTGAAATATGAATCCACAATAGGACATGTAACTGCTAAATTATGATATATTTGAGAAATAATAAACAACCCACTATGACATTGATTATGAACATCATGACCTGCAATACATCATGAATGAAACATGTTGCCAGAAAATTATTTTATGCAAATAATGTTAGATATTGGTACAGTATGATTTATAATTTGGGCAATAGTAATATTTCAAATATTATTAATATTTAAAAATATCAAATTAGAATTTGACAAATGAAATAGATCTGCAGAAGAAGAAATGGCATTATTACATTGGCAAAGATTATATATGTGACGAAGTTTATTACTATTCATTGGACTATTTCTACATGTATTTGAGGATAGTATGGTAAATTATTTATTTTTTATACCATTTGGTTTATTGTCTGGATATTTAAGTAGATTGTATAAAAATAATAAAACAAAATTTAGTGAACTTTTTGTCAAAAAATAAACTATATAATTATATCTATTTTAGCTAAGTGGTTTGTTTGTTTTTATTTGTTTTGTCAAACAAAAACACCATACATAAAACAAGATTTGTTTGATTTATATATATAAATTGTTAATTATATAAGTTAGTATGTAAATAAATTTTATATTTTTTAAAATTTCATTATGCCAGTAAAAAAAACCACAAAAAAAACTGCTACTAATACTAAAAAACCAGTAGCAAAGAAAAAAACAGCAACAAAAAGTGTTGCTACTAAAAAAACTACAAGTCCTAAAAAAAATGTAATTGTAGAAACAAAAAAAACAAAAAAATGAAAAAATTGTATGTCTATAATGACAATTATCTTTGTTGTATTGTTGTTGTTAAACCTAGTTTTTGGTATATTAAACTTTACAAAACAAGGTTCTGCATTAGAATTAGAAAAAATGAAAGTTGGATGACAAGAAAATTTTGAAAAAGTAATGGATCTTTATGAATCAGATGTTTATAAGGAACAACAAACTGCTGCTATACAACAATTTATAGCACAATAATAAAATTTTAATTAATAATTATTTAAAGAAATGATAGAAAACAAAAAAAACTATTATATTGCAGTAATTGCAATATTATTGATAATGTTGATTCTAAATTTACTTTCTTTTTTCAAAAAAGATAGTGCTTTGTATTTGGAAACAATAAAAGTTGGTGGTGTAGAAAATATGGAATTAGTAAAAGAACTTTACAATTCTGATTCTTACAAAGAACAACAAGGTGCTGCTATTGATCAAGCATTAGCTCAGATTAATATGGCAGAAATGGAAATGAATGAAAACACAGATCAAGATCCTTTGTGAGATGTAGAAATATTGGAAGAAAATGAAAATGATGATATACCGTTAGAAGATTGAGAAAAAAATAATGACTTGATAGTAAAATTGGAAGAAATAAAAGCCTCAACACCAATACATGGTGATGAAAACGCTAGATTTACTATTTTAGAATACTCAGAATTCTTGTGTCCCTACTGTAAAACACAATCTGATCAAGGTACTATAAATTCAGTATTGGAAGAATATCCTACAGAAGTGAATGCTGTTTTTAGAAATTTTATTGTACACGGTGCAGCTGCAAAATTATGAGAATGAATTGTTTGTGCATGAGAGTTGGGTACAAAAAAAGAATATTTCAATCTTATTGAAGAAACCTTTGCATACGAAGGTAATATAGACGTAGACTCATTACTAGATATTGCAGATGAAGTTTGATTAAATAAAAAAGATATGAAAGAATGTATTGAAGAAGGAAGATACACTGAAGAAGTAAATAGTCAATCTAATGAAGGAAGACAATTATTTAATGTTTCAGGTACTCCAGGTAATGTAATAATAGATAAAGTGACTGGTAAATTTGTACTTATACCAGGTGCTTATCCTCCAGAAAAATTTATAGAAGAAATAGAAAATTTAAAAGCTAGTGAATAATTAAAAATATATTAATCTAGCCAACAAAAACTAAAAAATATGGCCCCATTCCAAGAGAGTGGGGTTTTTATATTAAGAACTTAACTATTAAATTATCATTCTAAACCTGTCAGTCCGTTATAGACAGGCCTGCGAAGAATCTATTATATATAGAAATATAATATATCAAAGAACTAGATTCTTCGTTACCAATAAAAATAAAACTATGATTTTTACTTTGCTTTAAGCTTACTAATTTCAAAATCCAAATCATCTATTTCTTTTTGTAAGTTTTGTATCTCTTTTTTCTTTTGAGATAAAGCATCTTCATTACCTGATTGAGAAATAGATGCCATTAAAGACTTTAGATGTTGTATATGTTCTTTTTTGTTTTCATACTCTTCTTTTAAATCTAACAAAATATCTTTTTTTATTTCTATTTGTTCTGAAATTCTTTTTGCTCATATATTTATATTTATCACATTGTCTATTTGATATCAACTTGGTACATCCTCATGTAATCTAACACATCTAATATCTCATATTTTAACAAGTGATTTTAATAAATCTTCATTCTGTATTAAAAAATCCAAAAAATCAGGATTAGCCTGTACAAATATGTCTATATGTTGATGCTTTTTTAATCAGATTTTTAATTTTATGTTCTTTAGTTTATCTACTATATCCATTAACAAATTTATTTTATAATTTTTTTCTTTTAATTCAAAGTTTTTAAATTCAAAAACATCATAACCTTCTCGGTTTATCTTCAATATAGACTCTAAATGAGATATAAAAAAAGGAATATATGGTTTTGCAAGCTTTAGTAAAATGGCAAATGACAACATCATAACTTCTGGAGTGTTGTTGTCTGAATATAGTTTTGTAGATTCTAAATATTTATCACAAAGATTTTCTTTTATAAAATTAATAACCTTTTTTCAAAGTGGTAAAATTTTGTTTTCTCAGAACTGATATTCAAAATCATCTATTAATGTCTTTATATCATGTATTATTCGAAGATCATAGCTTGTAATATCAAATTTTATTTTTTTTATTATTTTTTTTATATTAATTTCTTTTTTTCATTCTATATGTTTTTTATAAACATACCTATATGCATTCCAAATTTTATTTAACAAATTGCTATATTGTTGTGCTGTATATGTATCAAATTTTGTGTTATTTAATTCTTTTTCTCACAATAATAGAACTAGCCTCATAACATCTGGTCAATATATGCTAAGATTTTCTCAAAAATCTTTTATCAAAAATCTAGAATTATTATTTACTATCTTTTTTTGATTTATATCAATCAATATAGGATGAAAAAACAATGAAGAAAATAATAAATTTTTTGAATATTCCAACGATAAAAGCATTGTATTTAAAACAAAATCTTTTTCATCTAATCATGTAAAAAATAATCATTTTTTATTTTTTATATTTTCATAAGATCAAAAATCTTTTGATAAATTATTTTTGTACAAAAATCGCACACTATCTATAAATGATTTGTTAAACCCATCCTCTCTTTGTAGCTCTAATATATCTCTTTTGGCAAATATAGATGAAAAATCTAAATAGATATTATTTCAATCAAGTTTTATAGCAAAAGAATTTTTTAATAAATCTAAAATTATTTTGATATTTTCACTATCTTTTTTTAGTTTTCACACCAATTTTTCTATTTCCTTTAATCATTTTTTATATTCTGTTTTGATCTTTGATTCAGTTTTATATATGTCTATATATCTTTCTATTTTTGTTTTTTTTCAAGATAAATCCACAGAAAAAAGAGCGTCAATTAGTTCTTCAATAGTAAAAGAGCAAGATAAATGATTGTCTAAAATCAAATTTAATATAATCAAAGTTAGAGTTAAAGTTCTTTTTGTTTTTGAAATCTTGTATCTATCTAGAACTATATCGTCATTTATTGGGAAAGTTTCTCATTTGTGTGAGTTTACTATAGGAACTAAAACTCATTTTGTGGACTTATTAGAAATATTTACTGATTTTTTTTCTTCCAATAAAGATATTATATTTTCTTGTGAATCTAATGGTAAACAAGATATTCTTTGATCTGAAAATTTTTGTAAAAGATAATCTAAAGAATAAGAATAATTAATACTTCGCTGATCCAATGTGATACTATCTAACTTCTCTCATGTACGTACATCAAAATTTTGTTTTACTAAAACGTTGTTTTTAGACTCTAAATTTCATATATCATCTATGTATTTTACTATATTATCAAAAAAATCTTCCACAGACTTTCAAGCAAATTCTCATGCGTTTTTTGTAAATTTACCATGAACATCTATAGCATATATATTTGTGGGTAAATTATGTTTTTGTGCAAGCTCTAATCAATACTGATCATGACCAGGCGTTATTCTAAAAACTCAAGATCATTTAAATGAATCAATACTCTCATCTCAAATTATTGGTATAATTTTATTTGTTATGGGGACAATCACACTTTGTCATATTAATTTCTTGTATCTTTTATCTTGTGGGTTTACAGCTACTCAAACATCTGCAAATATAGTTTCTAGATTAGTTGTGGGGACAGTTAATGCATGTCCTTTTGAATCTATGAAATATTTTAATATATATTCTTTTGTTTTTTGTTCTTTAACATTTATATTATTTTTGAATAAGTTTGTTTGATAATCCTTACTTCGATTAATTGTTTCTTTTTTAAGAGAAATAGATCATTTATTATAAAGTTCAACAAAAACCTTTCTTATATAACGATTAAATTTTTCTGAATAAACGAACATATCTCAATCTAAGTTGAATCAAAGTCAAAGCTTATTTACAAATTTTTTGTTTTGTTTAATTTGACCAAAAACCTGAGATTCAATGTGTTTCAAATTAATATTTGGATTATTTAATTTAGAATAAAAATCTGAAGAAAGTCAAAAAGATAAGTTTGGATTAAAATACTTATTTTGTAAATTATATAGTTCTTTAAACAAATCTTGATAGTACAAAGAAAATATACAACCAGGATGTAATTTTTTATCAGCTGGAAATAGTGTAGAATCAATGTTTTTCCATTTATTTCAATTTTCTTTTATTAATTTTGTGTTTTGATAATTATATTTTTTAGGGAATTTATTCATAATAAAAAATAATACTATAAGATAAATTTATAATTTTTTAATCTGCTGTTTTGTAAAGCCTATATATACTATAAAAGAAAAAAGCTATAATTATAACTAATAAAGTATTTTCAAATGGTCATACTTTAACTTCTTTTGCCTCATCTATTGTTACACTTGATCAATCTGAACATATAGCCTCAACTTGATAATAAGCATATTGATCACTTTCAGCATATTTATTAAAATTATATTCAAACCTAGTTTCTGTTGTCTCTCATACTTTTTTCATATCAGACATATCTTCTCGCTCTGATTTGTATACTTCATATTTTGTAACATTTTCAACATCATCTCGCGTGAGATAATATTTATCTCCTATTTTTTCTGATGTAACTATAATTCATTTCACAACACAAGAAGAATAAACTTCTTTTGGGTTATATTCAACCACTTCTGATGGCTCTCAAGAAGCATGAAGTCATTCATCTAGTGGTAATATCTGAAAATAGTAAACAGTGTTTGATTGTATATTTTCTACTAAAACTTGTGTAGAGTTTACATCTACAGTTTTTTGTAAACTATTTCTATCTGTACCATAAGATATTCTATATTTTGGAGCATCTCAAATAGGATCCCAAGAAACATTTACAGAAGTACCATCTACTCATACAGAGTGGAATCTAATATTTGATATGGAATCATTTTGTTGAACAAATATATTTGCTACATCTTCATAATATTCACTATTACCATCAACAACAAGAGACAAAGAAATATCTATACTACCCTGTGAAGTCAAAACCACATCTTTATTAAATACTCAAGGAGACAATCTATCTAAAGGAAATTTTTGATTGTCGCTAAACTCCAACTCTCAAGAAGTAACTTCTTCTGAAGTATAAATGTTGAAGGAGACCTTGTCTCACTGTTTTATATTATTGGATGGTAAAATTTCTATTGAATTGTATATACCATCGGAAAATGATTCATAATTTAAAACAATAACATCAGATTCTCACAAAACAATATCACTGATATCTGTAATTTTAGCTTGTATTTGATTTTGTCATTCTTGTAATCACTGAATATAAACATTAAAATTTCATTGAGAATCGGTGTGTCAATTAGCTACTGATTCGTTGTTCAAATATATTTCTACTGGAGAATTTGGTAAATTTGAACTAGATCAAATAATATTGGTTGCAGAACTCCTTTCTGTGCTACCATCAGTTGGTGATGTTATATCAACTTCTTTTAAATTTGAGTTTCATCATGCGTTACCAACGATAACCGTAGTCTCTCACATAACTGTTTCATCTATAATATCTGATACTTTAAGATTGTATGTACCAGGTTTTTTTATTTCTAATCATTTTGAAAATAACTTTATTCATTGATCTTGTATAAGAAAAGAATACAAGCCATCACTAGGTACAACATAATCATCTGGCATTAATCATTCTACTTCTATAAATACATCTCATATATAATCCTTTACTATTATTCAACTCTTAACTGCGCTAATTGTAACATCTATAGATTCAGAAACACCAAAACTACTTGGTTCTACTTGAACCAAAAAAGCATCTGGGTCTTCTGCAAATGTGAATCAAATAAATAAAGCAAAAAACAAAGATAATCTTAATAAAAACCTTGGGTAAAGCTTTTTCATTTTTTAATATTTCTTAATTAAAAGTTTGGTGATAATCTACATCATCACTATTTAATAATCAAATTGATAAATTTTTATTTTCTCAATTGAATAAATTTGCCATACCTTCACTAATCAAAACCTTAGACATCTGTCAGTTGAAAGGTAGTTCAAACAAGCTTTGCTGATAATCATAATCTATACCAGAAAAATTTGTAAATTTAATTACAATTGAACCTTCTTCACTTGATAATATTTCATAATTTGTTTGGCAATCAAATTTTTCTAACTTTAAATTCGTGTTGTCTTGATCATATATAATTGAAAAAGTTATATTACTGATATTTTGAAGTTTGTCTGACAAAAATGTATCTAATATATTTCATTCGTTTTTGTATCATACATCTCGGCTTTTTGCTTTGATAGTTTCTGCATCTTGCAATGAAAGAATACTTGCAGAAAATAGATCCGGATTTTTACTTGTATAAAAAAGCACTATAGACAATAGTACTGCTACCACAAATATCATAGCGTTTGTTTTTAATCTTTTCATTTATTTGAGTATACAATATTTAAATTTTCAACAAAACATTCATCATACTTTTATATAACAATGTTTGATAGAAAAGCAAATTGAAATAACAACATTAAATCCTATATAATAAGCTTTTGTTGTTATATATTTGATTTTTATTTCTTGCTTTATTTTCTTATTTTCTTATAAGAAAATATTGTAAAAAATATATTTTAAGTATTAATTTAAATATTGTAATGTTAGAACGAATTCAAAAAGTTTTTGGTGGAGATTATACTGCCAAAGAGATTGCAAAACTAGAAATAACTGTAAGAGAAATTAATCATTTTTATAAAAATTATGATAAACTTTCTGATGATAAAATAAAAGAAAAAACTAAAGAATTTAAAAAAAGAATTCAAGAAAAGTGAGAAACTTTAAATGGTATATTACCAGAAGCTTTTGCTATAGTAAAACAAGCATGTAAAAGAATGTCTGGAAAAACATACGAAGTAAAGTGAGATAAATTAGAATGGAATATGATACCTTATGATGTCCAATTAATATGATGAATAATTTTGCATCAAGGTAAAATAGCAGAAATGAAAACATGAGAAGGTAAAACTTTAGTTGCTACTCTACCAGTATATTTAAATGCATTATCAGGTAAGGGAGTACATGTAGTAACAGTAAACGACTACTTAGCATCTCGTGATGCTGAATGGATGTGACATCTGTATGATCGACTTGGATTAAGTGTCGGTTGTGTAGTAAAGGGCGTACCAGTACAAAATAGAAAATGAGAATATGAAAAAGATATTACTTATGTAGAAAATAGTGAATTATGATTTGATTATTTGAGAGATAATTTGGTAAAAAATATAGATAAAAGAGTTTTAACACGAAGGCCATTAAATTATGCTATAGTAGATGAAATAGACTCTATATTGATAGATGAGGCTAGAACTCCCCTAATTATTTCTGAAGCTAGAGAAGAACCAACAGAAAAATACTTACATTATTCAAAAATAGTTCAAACATTAAAACCTTGTAAAGAAAAGAAAAAAATAAGTAAAGGTTTATTATATGAACTTTTAAATGAGGAAGCAAAAAAAGAAAATATTGAAGATGGAGACTATTATATAGATGAAAAAACTAAAACTGTATCATTAAGCGGAGAATGAATAAATAAATTAGAAAAAATGCTTGGTGTAGAAAATTTATATAAAGATGTATGATATGAAGAAATTCATCATATAGAAAATGCACTTAGAGCTAGAGCTGTATATGAAAAAGATAAAGAATATATCGTAAAAGATGGAGAGGTTTTGATAGTGGATGAACATACAGGTAGAACAATGCAAGGAAGAAGATTTAGTGAATGATTACATCAGGCCATAGAAGCAAAAGAGGGTGTAGAAATAAAGAGGGAGTCTCAAACAATGGCAACTATAACATATCAAAACTTTTTCAAACAATTTAAAAAGCTAGCAGGTATGACTGGTACCGCAATCACTGAATGAGAAGAATTTAATAAAATATACGAATTAGATACATTGGAAATTCCTACAAATAAACCAATAATAAGGGTAGATCGACATGATAAAGTTTATTTTAATCAAAATGCAAAATGGAAATTTGTAAAAGAAGATATTAAATTCTATCATGAAATAGGACAACCAATGTTAATTGGTACATCTAATATTTCTACTAGTGAATACCTTAGTAAGGTATTAGAAAAAGACAGCATAAATCACTATGTTTTGAATGCTAAATTTCATGAACAAGAAGCTAGTATTGTATGAAATTGAGGTAAATTCAAATCTGTAGTAGTAGCTACAAATATGGCATGAAGAGGTACTGATATAAAGTTAGAAAATGGACTAAATGAAAAACTTTCTGAAAACTATATAAAACGAGTTAAGAAAAATATATGAAGTTGGAATATAGAATTTAAAATATATTCTGATAAAGAATTTGAATTGACTATGGATGCACTAGAAAAAGAATTTAAGCTAAATGAAGAAACAATAAGAAAAGCAGAAAAATGACGAGTAAAGTTAAATAAAATGAAATTTACTATAAATTTTTACCAAAAAAGAAAAAAAAATACAGAGGTATTTGCTAAGGTATATTTTAAAAATGTTGAATGAATAAATGTACCAACTATAAGTAAAAATATACAGTATGGATTATTTGTTTTGGGTACAGAAAAACATGATTCAAGAAGAATAGATAATCAGCTTAGAGGTAGATCTTGAAGACAATGAGATCCTGGTAAATCAGTATTCTATGTGGCATTAGATGACTTAATAATGAGAAAAATGTGATGAGAAAAAATAATGGGCATGGCATCTATGTTGATGAAAAATGAAGATTTAGAAAATTTAGAATTAACTCAAAAACAATTTACTAACTCAATAGAAAGAGCTCAAAAACAACTAGAGGCTCGACATTTTGGAATAAGAAAACACTTGTTTGATTATGATAGTGTAATTGACAAACAAAGACAAAGAATATATAAAAAAAGAGATCAAATACTTGGAAGTGAGTTAGATGAAGAACTAAAAAGAACTTTTATAAAAGAAACAAAAGAAGATTTTATAAACAACATTTCTATGATAATAGAAACTAAAATATTGGAAGCAAAGCGTCTTAAACAAAATAACGTTCAATTTTTGGAAACTTTTGTAAAAGAATTCAATATTAAATTAGACAAAAAAACTGCTGACGAATGGGAATGAATTGGTTTAAGTGATTTAGAATCTAAAATAATAAGTAACCTAAAAAAACATATTGAGAGTTGATTCAAAAAAATAGATGATGAAAGATTGTATCAAATATTTAAAGATGTATTACTTTATCATATAGATAAACTTTGGGTAAAACATATTGATGATATGCAATATTTGAGAGATAAGGTTGGATTTATGTGATATGCACAACAAGACCCATTGGTTGTGTATAAAAAAGAGTCTTTTGAAAAGTTTCAAAACCTTATATACAACTTTAAGCATGATTCTACATCTTATATATTAAATGTTGATTTTGAGTCAATTAAAAAACAAGACGAAGCAGTAAAATTAATAATGGAAAACCAAAAAAAATGAGATAAAGAGTTTTTATCAAAATTATCTAAAGTAAGTTGAAATTTAAAGGAAATGGTGAAACTAGCTGAATCAGAACATAATAAAAACAAAACAAGAGACAAAAGAGAGATGATTTTTGAAGATGAAGATGGATTTGAGGTTTTTGAAATAGATGATAATCAGTGAAAAGTGAATAATGAAAGATGAAAAATAGAAAAAATAAATGAAAAAACAAAAATTAGGCCAAATGATAAAGTAACAGTGAAATACGATGATGGTAAAATGAAATATTCAATAAAATATAAAAAAATAAAAGATGATGTAGATAGTTGAAAATGCAAAGTTATTAATATTAATTTAGACTAAATTTATTTTATAATAAAATAAAAATGATAGATATATTTTTGAATAGTTCACAATTAATTTTGAATATAATAACCAATATAATATATATATCATGAATTTTGGTAATAATAATTGGTTTTGTAAAATCAGTTATAAAGTTTTGCAAAAGTATGTTTATAAAAGAATTAAATTCCCATAAATATCAGAATGATATAAGAGTACTACTTTGATGATATATCTTACTCTGATTGGACTTTATAATTATTGCTGATATAATTAAATCAGTATTAAATACAGAGATGAATCAACTTTATGCACTATGATTGATAGTGTTAATTAGAATAGCAATAGCATATTTTTTGTGAAAAGAGCTAGGAGATATAGAATAAAAAAATAAATACGACTTATATTAAAAAATCACAGGCTTTCCGGTCTGTGATTTTTTAGGGCTGTATTTTATATTATTACTTACTTATTTTTTAATTCGTAAACTCCTTTTTCTACTCTAGTAAACATATCTTTGTACTTTTGTAGATTTAACATAACTGTATTTGGACTTACCATCTTTTCTTTTAACATTTCTTTGCATAATTCTTTTACGTTCATTGGTCTTTTATGTTTTTCAAATATTCTAACTAAAATGTCTTTTACTTGTCCTCACTTATATCATCGTTCTTTTAAACCATATATTCAAAGTCACAAATTTACAAATATGTCATTGTTTTTTACTAACTCATTGTGAACAGTATTTAATTTTACAGACTTATTTGGGAACCATTCTACTATTTTTGTAGGTAATTCTTGATAATGAATAGGTTTATTAATCCTTCTCATAGTATAAAGAATTTTTAATTTAATAGTTTTAGGATTTACATCTTCAAATGTTGGTAATCCAATTTTTCAGTCAAATACAGATATATCTCTAATAGATTCAAAAAAATTTATATAGAATAAATCGTTTTTTAAATATCCTATTTCTTTGAAATCTTTTGCAAAATCTTCTTTTAATAATCCTACGAATTCATACAAGTCTTGGCTTTTATTTCTCTTTGTAAAATGGTCCTGAATAAATAACACCATTTTTGTAAGCATATCTTCGTATAATGGTTCTAAGTAGAATGATTTGTTGATATATTTATTTCTTTTTAAGAAAGAAACATCAAAATCTGAAACTAGTATTAATTTTAGCTCTTGTCTTGTAAATTTAAACATATTTTTGTTTACAAGTTTTGATATGATTATATCTTCAACCAAGAATCCTCCGTGAGAATCTAGAGTTTTTTTAGCTTCTTGTAAGACTTCCATATAAGTTTGATTTCAAACTATTAATCTTCTAAATCTCATCAAAGCTTGAGTTTCAATTTGCCTAATTCTTTCTCTAGTAAGATTATATTCTTTACCAATTCTTTGAAGAGGTATTCATTTTTCTCAATTTAATCAAAACTTCTTCATAAGAACCAACCTTTCTTTAGGTTTACAGTATATCAAAATGTCCTTAAGATTTGTAGACTCTATATCTACTTTGATTTTTTTATCGTCCATTTTTACGTGGAAATTCATTCTTTTAACATTTAAATTTGTAAAAGTTTTGTTTTCACAGTTAATACAATATATATAAGAATTAGAAATATAATGTCAAGCAATTTTAAAGAAAATACTTTTAAAATTATAAAGTTGAATAATTAATATCTTTAAAATAATTAAACATTAAATTTAAAAACTATAATATCTCAATCTTGTACTATATATTCTTTTCATTCAAGTCTAACTTTTCATTTCTCTTTTGCTTTTGATCGTCATAAAGCATCTATAAAATCTTGGTATTTTGTTATTTCAGCTTTAATAAATCATTTTTCAAAATCTGTATGTATAGCTCAAGCTGCCTGTGGAGCTGTAGATCACTTTTTTATTGTCCATGCTCTAGTCTCTTTTTCTCATGTGGTAAAATAATACATCAATCAAACAGTATCAAAAGCCAGTGAAATCAAATCATCTAATGTAGGGATATGATCTACATTGTCTATTTCAAGTAGTTCTGATACAAACTCTATTTTTTCATCTTTGGACATACCCATCATCTCAGATTCTATCTTTGCACAAACCAAAACTATTGGCGCATCTATTTTGGATTGTAATTCTTTTTCAATCTGTTCTTTGTTTGGTATGTCATCTTGACCAATATTTATCGCATATATAAAGGGTTTAATAGTTAAAAATCAATAAGATTTGATTAATTTAATATCTTCGTCGGATAAATCATCGATAATGCTATTTGCAAGCTTATTTTGTTCTAATGTTGTTTTTATTTTTTCCAATATTTCAGCTTCTTTTTTGTAATTTTTGTCTCAAGTAGTTTGAGCCTTTTTTTGTAATGGTGGAAGTAATCTATCAATTTTTTCAAGATCTGAAAAAATTAATTCTGTATTGATAATTTCAATATCTCTTATTGGATTAATTTCTCATTCAACATGTACCACATCTGTGTCCTTGAAATAACGTAAGACTTGAACAACAGTATCTACTTCACGTATGTAAGACAAAAATTTGTTTCAAAGTCACTCTCACTTCCCTGCTCCACGAACCAATCCAGCTATATCTACAAATTCTATATTTGCATAAATAGTTTTTTTGGATTTTGATATTTCTGATAGACTATCTACCCTAGGATCTTTAACATCCACTATACCCACATTTGGTTCTATAGTACAAAATGGGAAATTTTCTGCTGGTGCAGAATAAGAGTTGGTCAAAGCATTAAACAGTGTAGATTTTCATACGTTTGGAAGTCAAACAATTCAGATTTTCATAGATTATTTTATTTTATAAAATTTGATATAATCATCCCTTAGTCCCCTCTTTGATAAAGAGGGGAAACAATCTATTTGCAAGCCCCTCTTTCTCAAAGAGGGGTTGGGGTGATTAAAAAACAATAAAGCGGCTGTTTATTAGCTAATTTTTAGCACGTATGTTTCTTTGGAGATACTACGACAAGCTTTGGGTTTGAATATCTTGATATTTTTTGGTCAAAACTCTTTTTTGAGACTGGAAACAAACTCTTCAAATCCAGGTCACATAAATATCTTAATAGCAAACCTTCAGTCTGGCTTTAGATATTTTTTGTATATTTGCAAAGTATCTTCCAACAATCCTATAGAACGCATAGCGTCAATAGATTTGTTTCCGATAGTATCTGGAGCCATATCAGACTGGATAAAATCTACTCCTTTTTGTAACTTTGAATTAAATTCGACTTGTGACTTTAAATTAACATTAACTTGTCATTCTGAATGTAGTGAAGAATCCATTTTATGATTAATAGATTCTTCGCTTTGCTCAGAATGACAATATGATTCAATTTGATGAGACTTCAATATTTTCTCTATCTTTTCAACATCTGTAACATCTTGTACATATGTATATACGTTTGGCAAATTTACTGTACTTTCCTTGATATCAAATCAAATAATTTGAAAATCTTGAACTTTCATAGAAGTAAGTAATCAAGAGGTGTATTGCATCCAGCTACCTGGAGCACATCATATATCCAAAACTGTTTTAGTGTTTTTGTCGATAAGCTTAAATTTATTTTGAATTTCTTCTAGTTTGAAAGCACTACGAGCTTTGTATCATTGCTGTTTTGCTTTGTTGAAGTAGTGATCATATGGGTTGTATATCATTATACTCGATGATTGATAATTGAAAATTTATAATTTGAAGTATAATTATTTGAATAAAAAAATCCAACAAAGATTGTTGGATTTTATGTTTTATAATATATTTAATTATTATTTTCACATATTTTCTAGATATTCATCTTCAAATTGAGCATAAATTTCCATTAAAAAATCATCAAAATTAGGAATTATAGAATTTAAATAACTTGTCATTTTATCATGCTCTCATTTTTCCAAAAAATTAGAAATCATTTTTTGCTGATCTTCATTTGTTTCTCTATAAATATTCAACATTATTCTCTCTTGAAGAATTGGTCTTAAATCTTCTTTTAAAAGATCTAAATCAGATTCTTCAAATCAAGCTCCCATTAATAATTCATCTAAGAATTGTTCTTGAAATTTTTGTGAAATATTGTTCATTTTTTTATATATTTATTTTATAAAATCTTTATTATAATAGATATATTTTTATTGTTTTTTAGCTCAATTTTTATTAATATCATCCTTTTTTACATCTTTTTTTTCATCTACCTTAACTCTATCCTTAAATGTATTAAAGAATAATGGAGCAACTAAAAACCTTCATCGACTACTTCATGGTTTTCAAGGTATATCTGGAGTTTCTATATTATATGTGGCATTAACCACTCTTTCAGCTACATTGTTCATATTTTTTCACACTATATCTAAACTACTATCATATGCAAACTTTACTACCAAATCAGTCCTTCATGAATCTGCAAAAGCTCTTGCTGTCTGTTCTATAAATTCAGCAGATCTCATCCCATGAAGAGTGTCATTTGTAAAGTTAGCTGACCAACCAGCCTTCCATGGTTCTGCATTTATAACATCTATAAATTGTTTTTCCATATCAGGACTCAATCACATAGATTTTATATTAGATATAACTTCAGTTAATTTTGTACTATAATCTGCTGAAGTTAAATTTCATGGAATTACAGCAGTAGCATCAGTACCAGCTCAAAACGCAACATTAATTTCAGAACCAGCTACAAGTCTAGGATCATTTAAAACATCTGTTCAAGTGTTATAAATATTATTTTGAGTTCAAATATCTAACAAATTATGTTTTCATAATTCAAAATTTTCTTTTGCTCACTCTGTAAATGCAGCACCTGGAGTTCCTGGTTCTCATTTTGCAAAAACTCATGTTCACATAAGATATTGCATACCAATTGACATACCAGCAGACATTGCTGCAGTTCATACTCAATACTTTATAGCTAAATTTCTTCTTTCTCTTTTGAATTGAATCAACGATTTATCATAACTATTTTTTAAATCTTTTTGTATACTATCATAAGTAATATTTCATCATAAATCATCTCTAGCTTGCATTGTTTCAATATCATTAAGATTTTTTCATAACTTACCTGATCACAATATCAAAGATTTCTCCAATCTTTTCATATCTTTTTCTATTTGTTCTTTTTCATTTGATGCCAAGAAATTGTGTCCAGTTTCTCTATAATATTTGAAACGAGCTCGTCATTCTATTAGATTTTTTTTCATATAATTATCTTCTTTAGCATCCAATGTACCTATTTTTGACGACAAATCAGTAATAGCATCACTAATTGTATTTGCTATCTGAATATTCTCTTGTGTTGTTTGATCATAAAGAGCTAATTGCCTTTTTGCTTTATATGTTTTTCGTTTGTACCATTTACCATTTAATGCTTGATTTTGTCGTTCAGCTATTCTTGCTTGTTCATTTTTATTATCAGTTACTACATTTTTCTCATGAGTATTTTGTTCTTTGGTATGATGTGTTCGTTTTTTGATTGCATTCAATGCTCACACAGAAGATGCTGTCACTCAAGTAGTAATTGCTGCTGCCGCAAAAGTTCATAGTCATCAAGTCAATAATCATGTTCATACAGAAACTCAAACAAACCCAGCCGTTTGCACCCATCGTGGTAATTTATCTAACTTATTTCCTAGTTTATACATCCGTCACTTTTGGCGATCTTTATTGTCTATTTGATAAGCAGATTTTCATTTTACCAAAATATTCATATTCATTTTTATATTTTCTACTTGCATTTTCATAGTGGCCTTTTGATGTTGAAAATACAATTGTAATTTATTTCTTGATCAAGGAACATTGTTTATCAAATCTTGATAATCTTTCATAAAGTCTGGATTTGTTTGATACAACTTTATGTAATTTTCTATTTCTTTATTTATATTGTTGATATGAACTTGATTATTGTTTACAAAATATTGATTTAATTCAGTATCCACTTTATTCATTAAATCCATTTTGGCTTTTTGTTGTTTTAACTTCAATAATATATTTGTTCATATATGTGTTATTTTTTGTCATTTTAATATGGATTGTATATTGCTGTCATTATCTACTATGGCATTAAATTGTGTTTGAAAACTACTATCATTTACAATTCAATTTAAATAATCTTTACATAAATTATTGACCAAAGGATTTTGTAGTGTAACTGAATTAGCCTTTTTCACTTCAGATAATTTATGTTGCATTTCTAACTCATGACGATCCGAAGCATCTCCAGTTTTTTCATTTAATCATTGGTCTCAAGCAAATGCTTTCCCTGCCATTGCTTTCATTTTTTGTTTTATCATTCTTTTTCTTTTTGCTCATCTAGATAAGAAAAGATATCATCTCATAGGTATATTATATCGAGCCAGTCATTTGTATCTATCTCTAAGCTCCTCTTCTGTTTCCAATGAAACCCTTTCTCTATGAACATCTGTTCACATATCAGATATTACAGTATCCATTTCTAGTGCTTTTTTTGGTATAATATCCTCTTCTTCATAAGGAGTTAATTCTTTTTGTTTCTTTTGTCTAATAATATGATGTCTTTTTCATGGTTTCGTAATTTCTTCAATTTCTTTTAACAAGATAGAGATATCTCTTTGTAGTCAATCTAACTTAATCTTTAATTTTCTTAATTCTTCTTGTTTAGCTACTCTATCTTTTTCATCTACATACAATCTTTTTGAATCTAACTCAGACTCTAATTCTTCTATTTTTTTAAGCTGTCTTTTTTCTTCCTCAATCATTTCTTGAAGTTCTCTTTCTTTTCTTTCCTTTTCTTTTATGTTTATCTCTAACTTTTCTTCGTGTACCATATATTCAACATTGTATCATTGGTTTATCAAAGAATCTCTGCATTTCAAAGATTCTTGAACCAACTCTTCTTCAGTTTTTTTATTATTATCATTATTTATTTGTATATAATATTGCTGATCTTTAGGTACCATTTTTGGATTACCCAGTATAATATGTTCTGCAAGTTCAGTATCTAAATCCTTCAGTCTAGCATCATTACCTTTAGCTTCTATATATTTTTCCTTGTATTCATTGTAGTGTGGCTCTTTTCTTATATCCAAAAATATTCAAGATCTAATTTCTATAGAACCCACTGGATATTTATTATTAGCTCTAATCTTATATATAGCATCAGCCAAATTATCTCTATTAACCAATTTTTCCAAATTTACCTTTTCCAAAGATTCTACTTTAGATTCTTTGTTTGATCTTTTATTTTTTCATAAAATTTTTTCTAATTCTTTAGTTTTTTTTCTTAATTCTTCATTTTTTTCTTCAGCATTTTCTAATTTTTCTTTTAATTCAGATATTTTTTTGTCTTTACCTTCTCTATGTTCCTTTCCCCACTCATTCTTGGGGTCAAATGTTTCCATTTTCTGGATATTCTCATTGTTTTCTTTTGTTTTTTCCTCTATTCCTTTATCATTAGAAACATCTACTCACTCTTCATTAGCTACCTTTTCCATAGCCTTAAATATTTTAATTTGTTCTTCGGTTCGTTTTACTACAAAATGTGTTTCATCTCCAAGTATTTTTTTTGCTCGCTCTATTTTATCCTTGTAATCATCTAATTTATTTAATTTTTCAAATGTTTTTTTAGCTTCTTGTTCTGCCGATAATCCTCCTTCAAAATTATCATCATAACCAAACTCTATCATACTACCAGAATCTAATATAAGTCTTTCTGCAAAATCACGATTTAAATCATCCAGCTTCTTGTTTTTTATAGACTCGTCTTGCTCTTTATTTACTTCATCATACAAAGCTTTAAAAGATTGAAACTTTTTTCAATCAATTCTAACTCTTTTTCCTCAAAACATAACATATCATTTAGGATATCATTCATCTCAAATTTTTTCAGAAAGTTTTTTAGATAAATTGTTCCTATTAGCAATATCATTTGTTTTGCTAAAGGATTCTAAAAGTTCTTCTTTGGCTTTTTTTATAAATTCGGCTCAAGAAACATTATTAGACGAAGATCTCACTTTTTCTTGATTTGAAAGGATTTGAAATTTACCAGTAGACATTTGAAAAATATAATAATTAAAATACAATTTAAAATTTATATCATAATTATAATCGAAAAAACTTTTTTTGTCAAATTTTCACACATGAAAATTTATCCATATTTCTATCAAAAAACTAACAAAACGTCTTTTTAAAGAAAAATCTACAAATTTTAGAAGACTTTTTCTGTATCGCAAAATATTTTTTATACCTGGCCTATTCAAAAAAATTAAAAAAATCCAAGCAAATCGTTGGATTTTTTGATATTTTTATAAAAAACTATTTATTAAATAAAGCTCTCATAGATTCTCAAAATCACATTCTAGAATTCATGGCTTTTACAAATCTTTGCATCAGAAATGGATTTTTCATAAGTTCTTTTGTCTCCTTTTCATCCAATACTTCATATCAAATATGAGAAATTTTATCTTTACTTAAAACTCAATATCATTTTTTTATTTTTTTGTGCATAGGATTTCATTCTGTATCCAATTTTTCAGAAGAAATTATTCCAAAATTTCAATCATCATCTAAAATATACATATTTTGTGTAACATCATCCATTACTCAAAAATTACTACGAGCTATTTTTGAATTGGTTCTAAGTTTCTCTATCATAGACACATAAACTCACTCCACTATATCTCTTTCCATTCAATCAAAGACTCTAACTCTTCATTGTCTTTTTTCCAGTAATTTACCTAAATCTTTACCAGATAATGGTTTTTTTAATCAATCCATATTTATGGTAAACTTGTTTTTCTTAAATGAAACACTTATACTTTTTCCTCAGACATCAATTGTTGTATCAAAATCGAAATTAGTATTTGTACGAATATTAATAAGCTTTTTTATTGGACTTAACCAAACAGAACTTGGCAACCTAGACTTACTAGGAGAACTCATCAATCATAAAAATTTTCTTTTAATTCAGCTTCTATATTGATCATGTACTACATTCATTGCAGAATTAAAATGATAAGATAATTCGTCGATTCATTGTCTTAAACTTCAATTATATCAAGGTTGATTAAAATCATTTGTATTTTCAAACATTTGCTGATCAAAAACAACATTAGTTAATCTCTTATTTGTTGTACCACGATTAGTCCAGTCATCTATATCATATAATGCAATATTTCATTTTTCATCTATATCTAATTCATTTATATGATTTCAAGAATCACGATATTTTAAGCTAATATCGCTGTCTTTTGCCATTTGAATCATAGACTTATATACATTAAATCCTATGTGAGCTCTTACCTTACCTTGACAAATACTGGAATTTTTCATTATTCTCCTAACTAAAGATGAAGAATCTCAAGCTTTTATTACAATAGGTTTTTTCTCTCAATCAATATTAATAGTGGCTTTCAATCTATTTTTTCCACTAACATCCAATTGTAAGTTATATTTTACTGGTTCTAAATTATTTAAATCTTCTGGCGCTGTGTTTGTGTTTATTTTAACTTTTTGATTTTCCAAATTTATTGTTTTATTTGAGAAAAATCTCATATAATTTTTATCTCTTGGATACAATAATGATCGCGGTCACTTATCCATCTTATGATCATCATTATCTAAATCTGAATCTATTCTACTATGCACATTAGTGTCTTGTTTATTTCTATCTATTCTATCTAAAAACTTAGTTAATTCTCATTTCAAAAATCTGTTTATAGGTAAAGATTTAGTAAGTGCCCCATCTAATGATGTACTTATATATTCAGTACTTTTTAATTCTAAATTATTATGTATAAAATCATTGTATTTTCTTTTTGAAGATATATTTTTAATGTCTTTGTTCCAATCTCTATCATCATCTGTAAATCGAGACTTAAAATAATCATAATTATCTAAATGCATAGAAGAATTTAACGTATCAAAAAAATTTCATCATAAAGAAGGATGCGGCAATCCTCTTATGTGTTGATACAATTGTTCTTTTTGTTCGTCTGTCAATTTATCATATTTTGGTCAATCTCAGTTTTTCATAGCACTTTCCAGCGCCTTCCTTTCTAATTTATGTAAATCAGAACTGTATCTAGTAGACAAGTGATTAGATATCCTATTTCATGATCCAGAATTGTTATAATTATCAAATTCTTCTTCACGATCATCTTCTTCATCTAAGAATTCTGGATTATCTATATTTATTTTTAATTTTTTTGTATGAATAACATTTATTCAATTTCAACCAACATTTTCATATACTCATCATATAATAACTTCTAATGGTTTAGAATAATCAATATTTGATGGTGTAAATTTTAAATTATTTGTTATTTGTATATCATTACCTACTATAGATATACCTTCTACTTTTACATCTCATTCAGTTCCGTCATCTAATTTCATTTTAAATGTATATGATCATGAAGATGCATTGACTCTATTTCAATTATCTTCAAAAAAATGGAATCAATTTGTTGGTGTGCATGCAAATTTTCCTACTGCATTTAAATTTGCATATGTGCTAGCAACTCATAAAGTATGATTGTAATCAGTTAATGTATTATTTATATTAAAACTATCTTTAGCAACTTTTATATTATTGTAATCATTGTGTCTATCTTGTATCCTGGTTGTAGATCAATCTCATGGTGCAGCTTCTGTTCATCATGTAATACGTAAAAGCTTTCAAATTTCTCTTCATATCTCAGCTCTTCTTGTGTTTGATGTTGCTCATGTAGGTAATGCTGTTCTCTCTGTTACTAGTCTTGATATCTCCGTTTGAGCTTCCGTAACTAATGATCATCATACACTTAACCTTGATTCTAAATTATCTATTTCCCTATAAACTTCATCATTTACAAAAAAGTTATTACTAGATAATACTGAATATAAATCTCATACTCTCCTAGATATTATACTATTTAATTCATCTAAATTATTAAGATTATTTATCTTACCATCAATATCTCTTAATTTATCTAATGTAGAATCATAATTTATCATAACAGCTATACATAAATAAAACTATTCCTCACCCAAAACATAATCATTCAAAATATCGTTTTTGATATCTTCCAAAAGACCAGGATAATTTTCCAATCTTTCATTTAATATTTTGTCCAAATATGTATCATCTTTACTATTCACCCAATTTTTCATATCTTCTTCTGTCAAAACTCATTCTACAGTATCCAGCAATTCTTCTTCCATCATGTCATATAATACATCTTTTTCTATGACTTCTCATCATTTTTCATATTCAGTCATATAATTGTGTATATAGTCTACTGTCTCTTTTAGTGTTTTCATTTTTTTAATATTTAAATATAAAGCGTTTAAACGTTTCAACAATGAAACGTTTCTAAACTGTTATCATTTTTTTCTTATAAGCTTTTTGATAGTAATCTATTCTTTTTGTTATTGATTCTTTTATTTTTGTATCTCTTGTATCAGCATTAGTTCAAATTTTGCCGAACAAGTCATCAATAAATTTCTTTTTTTGCTTATTAAATACTTCATCAAATTTGTCTGCATCTCTAATAGTTAAAGTATTCCATATTTTTTTAAACTCTGATCTAACAATTCATCATTGACGTTTGTTTGCTTTGGACATAATATAAATAATTCATTTTTTTGGATCATTACCTATATCATTAAATTTTCTGATTGTCTTATTTAGCTTTCTACGAGAACGTAAATTTTTTACTAATCAAAGTTTATTTAGGTTCATCTCTAATTTTCTTCCTTTTTCTGTCTTAGAAGAATCGAATGTAATTCATCCTTTAATTCGCTTAGTTCTCAATGTTCTTAAATCTCATCCTGGATATTTTAAAGTTTCTTTTTTCCAATTCGCCTTATCTTCTTTAAGCTCTTTGATTTCTGCCTCAAGTTTTTTTACTTTTTCTGTATCTCAAGAATTTTTTGCTTTCAATAAATCATCTAATTTTGCTGTATTTTCAGATTTGTTTTTTTCTAGTTTTTCCTCTATTTCTTTTAATCTTTTACCAAAAGAATCAATTTTTTTGTCTTTTTCTTCAAGTTGAGCTTTTAATTTTTCTACCTCGTTATGCTGCTCTTCTTTATTTTCTTTTTTGTTAGTCTCTAGATTATCTTTGAATTCTTTATTATTTTCTTCTTGAATTTTATTTTTCTTGTCATTCAAAGTATCTCTAATAATTGCTGCAACTTCATAATTTTCAGAATCTATAGCTTCCATTTTTATATTTTCTAAATCATCGTCAGGATGTTCAGACAATTTAGATCTATTTTCTATTGTGTTATCCATATTTTTCAATTGATACAACGAAAACTTATCTTCACTATTAGAAGAATTGTTTACGCCTTTTGATGTGTCTGCAGCTACTTTATTAGTCATTATAAAATACATAATAAATAAATTTCTCTTATATATTATAGTATAAAAACTTTTATTTGTCAAATTTTGTGAAATAACATATTAAATAATTTGACAATCTGTTTTTTTTGTTTATAATAGTTGTGTTTAGATTTAAATTTTTATTATGTGAAATACTATAAATAGAGCTTGAAATACTCTCGCTATGCCAATTAGATTATGATGAACAACCGTAACAACGGCTACAGATTTGTTTGTTACTTTAAAAACAATGTGAAAAGAGTGATGCGAAATTGCTGCTGATACAGCCAAAAGAGTAAAAGATGTTTTGCTGGGAGCTTGGAACCATGGTAAATGGTATCATAAAGCAATGAATATACCACTAAGTCCAATCATAGCAGGATGAACTGCATTGGAATGAGCCGTAAGAACTACGATACAGCCTATAGTAAATGGTGTAGTAAACACATGGAATACTGGTGTAAATACTGTAAAAAATGCACGAAAATCAACTTTTGGTAGAGTTTTTTCCAAAAAACCAATATCTGACTTTTCTTATAATCATTTAAATACAAGATGACTAAAATTAAATAATTGGTTTGAAAAATTACAGTTTAAAAAATGAAAATCTATATGACCTAAAAAAATAAAAAAAATATCAAAAGAAGAAAAATCTGAAAAAGAAAATAGCAAAGAAAGTGAAAAGAAAAATGATGAGAAAAAAGAAGAAAGAACTATTGATAAAGAAAAATCTGAAAAAGAAGAAACTAAGAAAAATATTAAAATGAAAGAGGAAGACACAAAAAAATGAGACAATGATTTAAAAAAGAAAGAGGAAGAAATTATTGAATTAAAAAAAAATATAGAAGAATTAGAAAAATCCAATAAAAAAGAAAAAACAAATAACACAAAAGAATGAGAAGAAACTAAAGCAATAAAATTAGATACAAAAAATGAAAAAAATGAAAAGATATAAAACTCGCGGCTTAGTCTAACTCAGAAATAATTTTATTTTCAATTATATTTTTTTGTGAAGTATTGTCACTCAAACTTACTGCTTTTAAGTAGTAAGTTTTTGCTTTATCATCTAAACCTTGAGATTTGTAATAATCTCATAATGCTTGAAATATATGTGATTGTGGGTAATTTTCTGCTAAATAAAGTAGTCAATTTTGGACACTATGTCGACTTTCATTTATTACATCCAATCAAATCTCACCATATAAACATGTATCATTTTTTTCTCAAAAATCTTGATAACAGATACTTACAAAATCATATGAAAGTTGTTTGTGTTTTGAATAAATTGTATATTTTGAATCTTGTGAAAACGGTCTATAAAAAACATAATCATAGTATGTTTTAAAATCTGACTCTTGTAAATTGTCTTGTCATAATAACTTCTGTCGAACTTGAACCATTTTTGATTCATTTTCCAATGCTTTATAATTCAATAATAAATATCTATAAGAATCTGTTTTATATTTAGAGTTATTTAAAAGTTTAGATAATATTCAAATAGATTCTTGATATTGACCTGCTCGATAGTGAGATACTCATATATAAAAATTATACTTATCTTGATTTTCACTATCTATCTCTACTAATTCATAAAAATTTTCTATAGATTTTTCTCGATTATTTGTAAGAAAATTTGAATATGCCAATATCTGATTTGGTAATACATATTCTCAGTTTTGCAATACAGAACTAACAGCCAATTTGTTAGCCAAAGAAAAATATCAATTTTTGAGAGCAGTCAAGGCTATCAAAGAATCTTTATAATATCAAGGTACTCATTTTTGTTTGTTAAATTTTTCTATAGCACTATCTATTTGTGATATAAAATTTGTATATATTGGTGAATTAATTTGTTTGAATAAAATACTTGCTCATTCATAATCTTTTTTCCAAATTTTGGCTAATCATTGGTAAAAAATATAGTCATCTGAACTAATTAAAGATTTGTATCTCATTTGATCTACAAAAGACATAAATTTATCCATACTATTGTTGTCTATTATAGATAGAGAATTAATATAAGTATATATATATGTTTTTGCTTCTATTATTTTGTCATCAAATATATTTATATCTGATATATATGTTTTTGCTTTTTCAAATTGATACTCTTCTACCAAATTTTGTAACAATATTTTGAGAACATCTGGATTTTTGTCTTTTTGATATATTTTTTCCAACAAATCAAGATCCTTGATTCAATTATTTATATCTTTTATTTTCATCTTTGCTGAATTTATTCAGTTTTCTAAATTTTCACTTACTGTTTTTGTAAGTTGTGACAATTCGTTTTGTGTATCTAATTTTCCAACTTGTGATTCAAACTCACTAGCAGATGAATGATTATTTAAAGTATCACCCTTTTGAAGTGAAGTATCGAATACTAAATTTTTAATACTTGATGGTGGGTTTTTATTTTCCTCTTTAGCAGAAAATATAGCATCACTAAAAAGGAATGCAGTCCATGCAAACAATACAATCAATAGTGCTATAAATTTTTCTCTTTGTATCATCGATTTTTTAACCACTAAATCATCAATCTATCTAATTATATTCAGAAAATTTGAATTATCAAAAAACCACCGCACGAAACAGTGATAAGTGTTGACATCACACCTTTTTGGTGTATCAAATTAAAAGTTTAAGATTGCATTTGTAAGGCTCATTAGAATTACCCAACAAACATTATAATAATAATTTAAAAATTGAGCCTATGCGAAATTTTCCGTACTCGTACACAATATTACAAAACTAAAGTATGACTGCAATTTTAAACTAGGGACTTTTTGGTTACTTTTGCGGCTCAATGTGGCAAAAGTAACATTACCGCGGTAGCGTTTTTAAAATAGTATATACAAACACTAGATTCTTCGACTTCACCTTGTTCCGCTCAGAATGACAGTATTATAGTCACTTCTTCATCTGAGTTTTTCTGTAAGAATTAGCAAATCTATGAGCTTCATCACGTAATTTTACTATAGTTTTATCTGATTGATCATATTTTAAATCAATATTTTGAATTCTCATCTCTGAATCGAAATAGAATATTTTTTCTTTTTCTCATTTAATTTTTCATCATGTTTTTCTAGCTGATCATTTACCAAGAGAGACAAAGTCTACTTTATCGAATATTTTTTTGAACCAGTTTTCTTGTAAAAAATCTTTGAGTATTCACAACTGACCTTTTCATCAATCCAGAATAAATAAATCTGGCAAGTCTTCCTTGTCTTTAAATCTTTTTGTAATCACTTCCTTCAAAGCCTCATAATCATTAGATGCTTTGGCATTAATTTTATATTTACGATATAACTTGTAATTTGGTATTCATCATAAAAATCATGACAATCCACCACTAGTTCGTGATCATCAAAGATGTGAAATATCTACACACTCCATATGATATGGAAAATTATTCAGCTTATATTTTGATTGAATGTCTTTTAAAATATCATTTAACAAATTTTCGTCTTTAAATGATTGTGTGATAATATACGAATCTATAAATCAATCCATAAGAGATAAAATTTCTTTGGTTTGTGTTTTGTTTAACTTAACTTTTGGATTTTTTAAAACAATATGATTATCTGAATCAATCTTTTCTAAATTTCATAGCTCAGAACCCAGTACCGATAGTACAGAATTTTCATCTCCATCATTTTTGTTTTGTTTGTTGATAATTACGTCAATTATTTTTCATTCGTAAAAATTTAACACAATATAAACAAACCAACCTGAGATTTCTTTAATCTGGCAAATGTATCATGAAATGCTCTTTGGTAGTACTACAGTCTGTTTTTCTGTAAGATTTGCTATCTGTAAATAAATATCTCTTAATCTAGTCGCTCGTTCAAAGTTTTCTTCATTGACCGCTTTTTGGATTTGGAGCTTTATCTCTTTTTCAACTGGTTTTGTATTTCATCTGAAAAATTGTTCTATTAGTTTTATAATATCTGAATATTCTTTTTTCGCACTTTCATACGTACCTCCCTTTTGAAGGGAGGAAGAGCGTAGCGAAGGTGGGTTTAGTTTTTTTGCCCCCCCCTGACCCTCATTCATAAGCGGGGCATTAACTAAACACCATCAATTACACAATCAAAAATGATAATCAGAACAAACTTTTCATTGATTAAATTGGGTTTTTTTACATCATCTTCGTTTGATAATATATCTCAAATATTGTAAGAATTTTTTGAGTTCAATTGTATTATGTTTTGGTCAAATATATTTTGATCAATCTTTGATTTTATTTCTAGTGATAAATATTTGTGGAAAATCTTCATTTGTAATTTTTATATAAGCATAACTATTTGAACCTTTAAGCATATTGTTGAATGGTGGCTGGTTTTTTTTAATTAAATTATCCTCCAAATACAAAGCCTCAGATTCTGTTTTTACAACAAAAAAATCTACCGTATCTGCCTTATTCAACATATCTTGTTTTCGTACTGAATTTGGATTGAAATATTGAGATACTCTATTTTTGAGATTTTTTGCTTTTCAAATATAAAGAATATTGTCTTTTTTGTCTTTAAAAAGATATATTCATGGCTTATTTGGTATATTATTTATTATTGTCTGATCCATAATTTTTTTGTATTTTTAAAGTATATTTTTTCAAGTGAAATATTGTTTGACTTAATACAAATATTTGTTATAATAAAAATTAACAAAAATAAAATAATATGAAAAAAAGGAAAATTCAAAAATCTATCACTAATATTAGTGATAGTTTAGCATGGTTTATAACAAAATTAACCGGAGCGTTGCTAATGCTGTCCGGAATTGGATTTATTTTAAACACACTAATTGGACCTTGGTCCAAAAATGGCTACACATATGGAGAAATTATATTCTTTTGTTGTGTTGGAATATTGTTTACAATACTTGGAAGAGAACTATTCCAAGTAAAAAATTAAAAAAAGGTCTGGATTATTTCCAGCCCTTTTTCTTATTATATTAATTTTTAGATTATTCTATTTTTCGTATAACAACAAAACACTATTGACCTACTATTACTTTTGAGGTATTTAACACTACTTGCTTATTATCTTTTTTATAAACAAATCATCTTTCAAATTCTTGTACTATTTTTCATTTCATTTTTTTGTCCTCTACTGGCTGGACTGAAACTGGCTCGTGTAATGCTGAGTCTGGCTCCAATCATACAGCTTCTATTTGTTTTATATTCATTCACTCTAGAGTTTTCAAAAAATTGTCATAAACAAGCTGTACTCATTGAGCCAATGGTTCTGATTTTTTATCCTTTGGTATATTATCCAAAGACTTTCTTAAATCTTCTACAAATGGTAAAAACTTTTTAACACTAGAAATTAATGAATTTAATTCACTTTCTTTTTCTTTTTCTTCTACTTGTTTTTGAAACCTATCAAAATCAAATTTAAGATTAATGTAATCATGTTGTGCTCTTTTGAGCATTTCTGTCTGTTCATCATATTCTTTTTGAAATTTTTCAATTTTTTCTTGTAGTTTTTTTTCTTTTTTTGATTTTGATTTTTTTTTATTTTCTTTTTCAGCTTGTTCAAGTTTGTCTTGTAAATCTTTGTCTGTCATTTTTTACTTAATTATAATATAAACAACAATTATCATCTCGACTAAGTATAATGATGGGGAAATATCTTTTTTGCATTCACTTTAAAGGGATTCCTCCGCTACTACCGCAATACTGCGGTATTCGGTCGGAATGACAGTGGTATTATAATACTCTGCGAAACTCATATCCCTTTTGTAAAGCTCTGTAGCCAAAGGTATCCCAACATATCTCCAATGTCGAACTTCTTTCATCTTTCAGTCTATTTTTGCTCATTTACGATATGTATTTATAAATCAATATTTATACGCATTTCCATTCAACCAATCTAAATTGTCTCATCATAAAATATTATATCAATTTTTTGTAGCAAGATGAATATCTACAGCTAATCACAATTGATGCTCACTTCATCATATTTTTGCACACCTAGTGGAAGAACATCATCATTCAAAAAGTGTTGCTTGATCTCTATATGTTCTATAGGCACTAACAAGATATAAGTTTTTTTTTAAATCTTCATTAAATTTTTTAGCTAGTTTTTCAAACGCTATTTGTGCAGGTTGACGTAAAAATGGTCTACCAGCCCTATTTACTATGTATTCAGTATCTATTTGAACCAAATCTGATGGTTTATATTTTTTATTATTCAATAAGTTTTCATCAGAAATATATTTTTGAAAAGAATAATCTGAATTCATATCAAAATTGTTTTGATAATTGATTTTAGCTTTTTTGATATTCTCATCCAAAAAATTTAATGATTTTTGACTTATAAAATCTGTCATGCTACTACTAGAATATTGGGGTTTTACTATTATTGTATCAGCTTTTGCAGAATTTTGTTGTATAATAAAGACAAATGTTAAAACACAAAATCCAATAAAAATATTTAACCATGAAGTTTTTATTTTTTTGATATCATTTATCATATGTTTTAAAAAAATCTAAATAAATATCTCTCTAGCTCTAGCTCAATCTTGTGGTCAAATAATTCACCTATCTTCTAGTTCATCCATAATTCTAGCCGCTCTAGCAAATCAAATATTAAGCTTTCTTTGCAATAAAGTGGCTGATGCTTTTCTTGTTTGTGATATAACCTGTATTGCCTTTTCTATAAGTTCTTCATCTGATCAACTTCCTCATCCAGAATAAGATCATCATGCTGTTTCAAGTTTACTTTCTAGAGCTTTAATTATTTCTGGATTGTAAATATCATCTTCTGACAATCATCTCATATATTTGTCCTTTAGTGTCTTTACAACCTTTTCTATCTCACTAGTTTCTACGAATGGGGCCTGTATTCTTACCGGCCATTTTGTGGTTGGGTCTATATAAAGCATATCTCATCTTCATACCAAATCTTCAGCTCATTTTCTTCCAAGAATTGTCCTTGAATCAATTTCTGAAACTACTCCAAAAGCTATTCTAGTAGGCATATTTGCCTTAATTAGACCCGTAATTACATTTACAGATGGTCTTTGCGTAGCAACAATCAAATGAATTCATATAGCACGAGCTTTTTGTGCAATACGCGTAATAGCGTTTTCTACTTCTTTCTTGTTTTTTTGCATCATCATATCTGCTAATTCATCTATTACAAATACTATACGATACATTTTTTCTGATATTACTTTTTTGTTATATTCTTCTATATTTTTTACTCTTTTGTCTTTTAATAATGTATATCTTCTTTCCATCTCATCTACTGCTCGTTTAAGAAGTTTCAATGCCTTATCAGGATCGCTAACTATCGGTCAAAGCATATATGGAAGTCATGAATATAGTTCTAGTTCAACTTGCTTTGGATCTACCATCAAAAATTTTAGTTCTGATGGAGAATTTTGATACATAAGAGATAATATAAAGTCATTTACTCATACAGACTTACCTGATCAGGTAGCTCAAGCTACCAATAGATGAGGCATATCTTGTAAGGTTTTTGTAATGATAGATCAGTCTATTTGTTTTCATAAAGTCAAATTGGTATCAGATTTGTTCATTCTTTGTTGAAATTCTTTTGAACTCAACATATCTCAAACTCTTACAATTGTTGGTTTAGGGTTTGGTAACTGTATTCAAACAGAATCAGTACCAGGAATTGGTGCTATAATTCTAAGAGATTTAGATTTCAAAGATAATTTAATATCATTTGAAAGAGCCTCAATTTTGGATATAGCAATGCCAGCTTCTGGCTTAACCCTAATTTGTACTATAGATGGTCAGAGATCAAATCATTCAATACTTATAGCCACATTAAATTCTTTAAGTTTGCTTTGCAAAGATCTTGCTTTATCCATCAAAAATTTTTCGTCTATTGTAGTTGTTACACCTGCATTAGACTTTAACAAAGATATATCAAATGTGGGCTTATCTCATGAAAATTTAATCATAGGCCTTGGCTTCCTTTCTTGAATCTTTTCTTCTGCTTTTTGTTTAATCATAGTTTTTATAAATGAACGAGAAACTTCTTTAGGATTTTGCTTACCAAAATCTTGTTTCGTTTCATTTATTTTCTTTGCAATAGCATTTGTTGTTTCTCTATCAGATCTTGATGATCTATTTGTTTTTTTAGATTTTGATCTTTTATATTTTTCAAATTTAACATTTATTTTGGGTATAGAAAAATTGAATGTATAAAGTACTCGAACTATAGAACCAACAAATAAAATAATTATAAAAGATTTTACTGCAGTAGCCTGAAAACCAAACATCATATTTAAAAGTTCTATTAAAGGCCAAGAAATATATCAACCAAAAGATTCATATTTGACAATATCTCAGTCTATAATTGGAAAATTAATTATTCAAGAAACCAAAACCATAACAACTAAAAATTGTTTTATCAAAAGATTCATCAAATATCACTTTGATATAATCAATATTCAAACAAGCATACACAAACCAAAAAATATATTTAATCATATTTCTCAAAAAACCACACTAGCATAGTTAGTTAATATTTCAAATATTGGAGATCATTTAGCCAGATATAAAGAAAAAAAATACAATCATCAAAGGAGAAACATAACCACTCAAAGTTTATATTTATTTAGAATTAATGTTTTCTTTTTTCTTCTACTATACTTTCTTCTAGCCAAAACAAAAAAATTAAACAATAAAACAAACTAGATTATTCAATCTAATATAAATTGAGATTAGAGATTTTTTGTGATTTTTCAACTGAAAACCAATCAAAAAAAATATAAATAAATTTAAAACAAATCTTTTTTTAAAAACTAACAAGACAAATTTGGTTTTTCACGATTTAAATAAATTAGTGTATCCATACCATCAGGTTCTCGCTCTCTGTTGAAAGTATCTAGTTTGTCAGAATAATGAAATGGTACTATATAATTATTTGTATATTCTCTATACTTTCTATTAAACACCTCCATAAAATGTCCATTTTTTACAATTGGAGATATCACAAAAATATCATTTCCTATACAATTTTGTTCTTCCAGTCGAGAAAAAAATAATGTAGAAAAAAATTCTAGAGTTTCAATAACTAAATTTTCAGCTAAAGCATTTGATTGTATTTCTTCATAATCCTTATATCGATATTGTGAAATTCAATTGTCTTTGTACATTTGTTTAAGGGCATTCAATCAAAGATTTATAACATTTACTGATTCATAAAAACTATTTGTAATTTTTATTATTTTTGCTGATGATTCTGTAATATAAAGTAATAAAAAATTTTCTCTTTTAAGATTATTTCTTAGAAACAACATTGTATGAAAAGATTGTGGAAGAATTTTTATATTTTGTTTTTCTCTTATTTTACCATAGGTAGAATTTAACTGATTCAAAGATTTTGAATCAATATAAATTATATAAAGCCTAAAAAATATTTCCCCAGACTCACCTATAACAAATTTTTTTTCTTCTCAACCAACAAAAACACTATCTACATACGTGGTAAGAAATTTTCATTCAGCATTTTTCTCGTTTTCTATAAAAGACATTTTTTCTGCTGTAATATCGTGCAAATCTTGTATACAAAAAGGTTTTTCTTTATCTAAAAAAATATCAAATCTAAAAAAAGAAAATCTGCTTTCATCAAGCAAAAAAGTATGGTCATACTTATCATTATCAAACGACTTTTCTATGATTTTATTAAAATTTTCATGCAATATATATTGCTGTATTTTTTCTCATTCCTGAATTTTGTAAACACGAAATCTAGGATAAGATTCTGATAAATATTCGTATCGTACTTGTAACATATAGTTAATTGAGAATTGAAAATTGAAAATTGAAAATTGAAAATGGATAAATTAACAACCAACCATTAATAATTAACAATTATTTTTTATTTTTCTTATCTTGGTTTTTAATAATCTCTAAACAATCTTTTAATTTTAGGTCTGTAGCATCTTTTCATCATTTTGGTATCTTGTAGTTTTTCTTTTCATACTTTATATATGGTCCATATCTTCAATTCAAAATTTGAATTTTTTTGCCTTTATTGTCAAACTCATTTATATACTTGTTTTTTTCAAATTCTATCTTTGCATCTATAAGTGGAATTGATTCTTCTAGTGTAATATAAAGTGGATCTAATTCTGAATCTTTTGGTATAGATACAAACATATTTTTATATTTTAGATATGGTCAAAACCTTCCTATTGCAGATATAATTTTTTCTCATTTATAATTTCAAACCTCCCTTGGCAATTTAAAACAATCTAATGCTTCTTCTAATGTTATAGTTTCTATAGTCTTTCATGCGGGTATATTTGCAAATTTTTTGTCTTCATCGTCAGCTGATCATATTTGTACTAATGGTCAGTATCTTCATATTCTAACCAAAAGCGGTTTTCACGTTTTCGGATCCTTTCATAAAATTCTTTCTCAACTTGCCCTTTCTGCACCCTCTGCTTTTTCTACTTCAGAATGAAAAGGTCAATAAAAATCTTCTAACATTTTTTGTCGCTTAATATCTCATGTAGCAATATTATCAAATTGCTCTTCCACAGATGCAGTAAAGTTATAATCAAGTATATCTTTGAAATTTTCCATAAGAAAATCTGTAACAGTTCTTCCAATATCTGTAGGAAATAATTTATTTTTTTCTACTCAAGTATTTTGAGATTTTGTATCTATAGAAATGCTTTTGTTTTTTAAAGTTAGTTCTGAATAATCTATTTTTTCTCATGTTCTACTGTCTAAAATCACATATCATCTTTTTTGTATTGTAGAAATTGTGGGCGCATAAGTGGATGGACGACCAATTCATTTTTTTTCCAATTCTTTTACCAAGCTTGCTTCTGTATATCTTGGTGGGTGTTTTTTAAATTTTTCTGTACTCACAATTTGTTGCATATCCAATTTTTCTCATTCTACAAGTTTTGGCAACATAGAGCTATTCTCATCGTTTTCTTCATCCAATCACTCTATATAAACCTTGAGAAAACCATCAAATTTTATTACCTCTCATTCTGCTATAAATTTATTTTTGCTATTTAAGATATCTATGATAGCTTTTGTTTTTTCTATTTTTGCTGGGGACATTTGAGATGCTATAGTCCTTTTTCGTATCAAATCATACAATTTTTTTTGCGATGCATCTGCTCATGCTAGATCATTTTCCATATGAGTTGGTCTAATAGCCTCATGTGCTTCTTGAGCTCATTTTGATTTAGATTTATATCCAGTTGGATTAGAGTATTCTTTTCAATATTTTTTTATGATTTCTGATTGTGCAGCTGAGGTGGCGTCTTGAGATAAATTTACAGAATCAGTTCTCATATATGTGATATGTCATGCCTCATATAATTTTTGTGCTACTTGCATAGTACGAGATACCGAAAATCACAATTTTCTACTAGCTTCTTGTTGTAGTGTAGATGTGGTAAATGGAGCTGATGGAGTTTTTTTTCAAGGCTTTGTCTCTATACTAGAAATTTTAAATTCCGAATCCTTACAATTTTCTAAAAATAATTTTACATCATCTATATTTTGAAAATCAATATCCAATGTAGCATTAAAATCTTGTTTTGATTGTCCGATAAAATTTCAAATTGTTTTGAAAAAATTGGCAGATTTAAATTTTTCTATCTCTCTTTCTCTCTCCACTATCACACGAACAGCTACTGATTGTACCCTACCTGCAGAAAGTCATCTAGAAATTTTTTTCCAAAGAACAGGAGAAAGTTCAAATCAAACAAGACGATCAAGTATCCTTCTAGCTTGTTGAGCATCTACCAAATTCATGTCTATGGTCCTAGGATTTGCTACTGCACTTTCTATGGCTTTTTTTGTAATTTCATGAAAAACTATTCTAGCTGTTTTTTTGATATCAAGTCATAATTCGTTGGTAACATGTCGTCATATAGCCTCTCATTCACGATCTTCGTCAGTTGCAATCCATACTTTTTCGGCTTGTTTGGCATATTTTTTTAGTTCTGCTATAGTTTTTTTCTTTTCAGGACTAACTTCATATTCTGGTTGAAAATTATTTTGTACATCTACTCATATTTTTTTTTGAGGTAGATCTACTACATGTCAGTATGATGCTTTTACTTCAAAATCACTTCCAAGTATTTTTTTTATAGTATTGGATTTTGCTGGAGACTCTACTATTACTAAATTTTTTGCCATAATAAATAATATAACGATAAATATGTGTTTCAACGCGGTATCGCTTAAATGTTTCAACGTTGTTTCGTTATATGTTTATTAATGCACCTTTTAATTTCAAGGAAAATAAAATAAGAAACAATAAAATAAAAAATAATGATGTGATTTCGTCTTATGTACAAGCTAATATTTTGTTGTTTTTGAAACCTTTATTTATAAAAAAAATCCCGAAATTAATCAGGATTTTTTTATTGAACTTAATATTTTGTATTTAACCTAACAAAGCATCTATTTCTTTTTGATAAACATCTTTGGGATTTACGCCAATAAGGGGTTTTACCACCTCTCATTTGTTTACCAAAAATACTGCTGGAATAGAACTCACTTGAAAACTTTGCGCCAATGGTCAATTTTCTGGACTTTCTACATTAGCTTTGATAATTTTTACATTTTTTCATTCATTATCTGCAGCTAATTCTTCCAATACTGGACCTAAAATTCTACATGGACCACATCGTTCTGCCCAAAAATCTATAAGTACTACTCAATCAAATTCTAGTACTTCTTTTTTAAATTGTTCTGTTCACTCTAAGTGCATTAATCACATCTTAATAAATTTTATGTTATAAAATTTAGCTGATTACTAATAGCCTATAGCTCATAGCAAAGGTG
>CAZCTB010000064.1:0-9255 GCA_964501605.1 uncultured Candidatus Peribacteria bacterium | reverse complement strand
ATAAATGTCATTTTCTTTTTAGAAGAATATAAATATTCTTCTATTATACTGACATTTTAACTTTTGGCTATTACTGTCAATTTAACTTTGGTGTAACACCTAAAAAATATTAAACTTGCAAAATAATACAGAATCAGTATTAATTTAATGTGAGAATTATTTTATTCTCATTTTATTTTTTAATCAAAAATCTATGAAACTAGATGGTAAAAGTATCCAATGAGCTATTGCTGCTTTGGTGGAAGATTACAAATTTGATCCTTATCAAATCTTTGAAATCGTAAAAATGTGAATCAGATCATGATTTAGAAAAGATTATCCTGAACACAAAAAAGCAAACATATTGGTAAATATTGACAATGAAGGTTCAGTTTGAATTTATAAACAATTATTGGTAAAAAAAGAAAGTGAAATAGAAGATGAAAATATAGAAATATCTACAAAAGAAGCAAAAAAAATAAGAAAAGACGCAAAAGAATGAGAAGAGCTTTTGGTAAATGTTACTCCAGAAAGTCTAGAGCTTTCTAGAATTGCCTCACAAGCTGCTGCTCAAACAATAAAACAACAACTAAAAAATGTTGAAAGAGAAAAATTCTTTGAAAAATTTCAAAATAAAGAATGAGAATTGTTGAAAGCAAAAGTGATTAGAGTACATGCTGATAGTGTAATATTGGATATTGAATCTTCTGCTGTTGTACTAAATGCAGATTGACAGATACCAAACAGAATATACGAACCATGAGAGGAGATATTTGTATTACTTAGACAAATATCTAAAGATTCTGGAGGTATCGTATTAAACATTACTCAATCTACTTCAGATTATATAGAAACAATTCTTAAAAAAATTGTACCAGAGTTGGAAGAATGATTAGTTGTAATAGAAAAAATAGCTAGAATCCCATGAAGAAAAACAAAAATAATGGTAAGCTCTACCGATGAAAAAGTTGATCCTGTAGGAGTAATGGTATGACACAAATGAGATAGAATAAATACAGTATTATCTTTATTAGATGGAGAAAAAATTGATTACGTAGAAAAAGTAGATGATGATATAAAACTTATCACAAACTGTCTTAAACCAGCTCAAATACAAAACATTGAACTAAAAGACAGAAAAGCTTATATAACATTAGATGAATCACAAAAAGCATTGGCTATAGGTAAATGAGCATCAAATATTAGACTAGCTAGTCAAATTACTTGATATACTATTGAGTTAAAATAATTTCCAAAATAAAAAATCCTTTCTGTTATTCTTAGCAAATCGAAGAATCTAGAAAGGATTTTTTTATACAAAAAAATGTCATCTCGACCGAAGTGGAGAGATCCCTTTCTGTTTTTAAAGAGATTTCTCCACGTCACTGCGTTTCGGTCGAAATGACAGTATTTATATTGTATCTATAGTATACAACTTTACTAATAACTCATGAAAGATAGCTCTTCTTTGTGGATTATTAATAAACTTTTCCATACCTTTAGCGTTACGAATTACCTTAATAGCAGTTCGTTTAAAACTACTTCATTCTTTTTGTATCAATTTATCTATTACAGCTTTGAACATATCTACTACACCTAAATCTTTTTCATTTAATTCATACAACTCTTTTGGTTCATATTTTTTTTTAACTGGAGGATTGTATTTGGTGAGATTTATATAACTTTCTCTATCCAATACTACAAAAGCATCCATTATCTCCCTTCTAGGAGATCTCGCTAAAACATTTCAATCATAAATCATAGCTTCACTATATCAAGCATCAAGAGCCAAAGCATCATGACATTCAAAATTTTCTGCTATATAGTCAGCTAATTCAAATAGATTTACTCATCATACAACTCACATATAAACAGTAGATTTATCATTAGTATAACAAATAAAATTTCTATTTATCCTACTATACATTTTACCATCAAAATAATTTTGATTTGCGTGCACCAAATTTTTTCAATCTATCAACAAAACAGTAAAATTAGACATACCAAAATATAAGTCATCTATTTTATCTTTGTTCATGTCACTTCGAAGTCATGGCATCTCTGTCAAATTATTTTGTACCATCAAAGATTCTCAATCTATATCAAAACCAAATATCATTCTCACATCAGTGTTAGGCCAAGTTCTACTATAATCCTTACCATTTCACAAATATACCCTTTCAAAATTTGAATGAGTAATTCATCCACAACTACTATAGTCTGCAGGACAAAAAAAGGTACCATTTATGGCTGTATCTCATCATACTTTTTTCGCTAAATTTTCTATATTGTCTCAACCATCCAAAGCTATAGAAGATACTACATAATGTTGTCAATCCAATATTACCTTTATTACTCTAATAGGCTTTCCTCATCTATTTTCTAACAATAATTCTTTGTATGCAAAAACATTTCCAACAAAAAACAATAAAACCAATATAAATAATATTTTTTTCATCCACATAAAACATATAATAAATAATTTATTTCGTAAGGAACAGTCGCGACCGTTCCCTATAACAAAGAAACTATATCTCAATCACATAATTTACTGGTCCATCATTAATACTTTCTACTTTCATCATTCCACCAAATTCTCAAGTTTTTACAACAAAATTTTCTTCTAATTTTTTTACAAAATATTCATATATTTTTTTTGATTTTTCATATTCTCCACTAGCTGAAAAATCCATTTTAGTTCATTTCTTATTCCTAGCATACAAAGTAAAGTTTGATACAACCAAAATCTCTCAAGCAATATCTTGCACAGTCGCATCCAGTCTTCCATCACTATTTTTCAAAAACCTCATCCTTCGAAATTTTTCCACAAATTTGTTAATCCTAGATTTTGCATTATCAATTCACAATTCAGTAGTATTTTTAGAAACTCAAAAATATATCAAAACTCACTTTCCTATTTCCTCTTTTTTATTAACTTTTCATTCTTCATTATTGACTATTACTAATGCGCTATCCACATTTTGTATTATTAATCTCATTAATTATAAATCAAAATAAAAAACTATCACTTTTAACTTTACACTTTTAACTAAATTTTATCTATCAAATAAAGCATCAATCTGTTTTTTGTCTATCTTAACAAAAAATGGTCTACCGTGCTGACAAACAAACATACCATCTATACTTTCAAAACCATCCTGAATTAAATTAGACATCTGATCATAGGAAAGTTTGTGTCATGCTTTTATTGAAGTTTTACAAGCTTTGGTAGCAAAAACACCATCCAAAATATGATCAAATTTTATATTATCTAAATATAAAATATGATTAAACAATTTTTCCAAATCCACAGGATATGTCACAAAAATTTTTGGTACAGAATAAACAACCATCACATTATCCACCAAAATAGAACAATCAAATCATAATTTATTTAATTCTCAGATTTTTTGATTTAAATCAGGTACATCTGTTACGTGAAATTTTACAGGCTGCAAAAGATTTTCTTTATCCAAATTTACATTTTTTTTCATATTTTCAAAAGATATTCTTTCTGCTAATGCATGCTGATCTACATAAAAAAGACCATCATTTGATTGTAAAACAATATAACTATTCCACAACTGTCATACAATTTGATAATCCCCTATTTGATTATTTGAAAATGTTTTTTGCTCATCTAATTTATCAAAACTTTGATTACTTGATAAAGAAAAATCTTGAGATCCAAAATTTTCAGATCAAAAAATTGTTTTTTCTTGCTTATGATGCAAATCTTTACTACCCAAAAAAATGTTTTGTTTAACTAATCATCAGTTAGACAAACCTTGTTTTTTATTAGAAACATCTTCTCTCGAAAAGTCTGATACAACCTCAGATATTTTGTTTTCACCTAGACAACTATAGACAGAATTGTAGACAGTTTGATATATTTTTTGTGAATCCAAAAATTTAACCTGCGACTTAGATGGATGCACATTTACATCTACTTTTGTCGGATCAATATTTATCATAATTACAACCAAAGGATATTCTCAAGGAGTTAATTGTCTACGATAAGCATCCATAAGAGCTTTATAAATTATTTTATCTTGAACAGGTCTAGAATTAACATATATTTTTATATTTTCTCAAGAACCAAAACGTACACTAGGATCAGAAACCACTCCACTTATTTCTATTTCATCATCTTTATATTCTACGGCCTTCAAATTGCTCGTCCAATCTTTTTTGTATATATTATTTATTCTTTTTATCAAAGAATCTGTAGCTTTTAAATCAAAAGATAGTTTGTCATTTTTTTTAAGAATAAAGCCTTTATCATAATGCCACAATGCAACATCTACAAAATAATTGTAACAATAATAAAACTCTGTTTGTGAAGATTTTAAAAACTTTAATCTAGCTGGTACATTATAAAACAAATCTTCTACTATTATAGAAGTGCCATGATTAAATGGTACTGGCAAATGATTGGTATTATATTCACTTCATCTTTTAATAAGTTTTGTACCAATCTCACTATAAGCAGTTTTAGATACAATTGTAACTTTTGATACCTCAGCAATACTAGCCAAGGCTTCTCATCTAAATCAGTAACTAGAAATTCACATCAAATCTTCGTCTGTTTTTATTTTTGAAGTTGCATATCTTTCCAAAAGTAAATCCATATCAGATAGTTGAATACCTTCTCAATCATCTTGTATAGAAATCATGTTTTTACCTCAATCTTTTATATTTATATCAATATTTTTGGCTCAAGCATCTATACTATTTTCCACCAATTCTTTGACAACATTAGCGGGCCTGTTTACCACTTCTCATGCTTTAAGTCTATTTATTACATATTCCGGTAATCTATTTATAGCCATAATTTATATCCAAAAGTAAAACACATACAATATCAAAAAAAAATAATATATACATTTTTCTATTTTTTTCTCTTGAATTTTCAACAAAGAATAGCAAAAATAAGACTGACGAAATAATATAGATTATAAAAATTATAAAATTCCATAAATCTTAAAAATTTAACTTTTAATTAATTTGTTTTGCAAAAAAAAGAAATAGTAAAAACAATAGATAATCATGGTAATAAACTAAAAATATGATGACTATTGGTTGCTATTGTTGCAATGATTATGGCAGTAAGAACTTACATAAATTATACAACCATAAAAGATACTATAACAAACGTTGAAATAGAGATAGAGAAAACAGAAGAAGAAATAGCATACACAGAAAACTTTTTAAAACCTTATTTAGACTCAGAATATGCTGATTATTTTTTGGCACATAAAAATAATATATTATTTTACTGAGAATACATAATAAGGTTTGAATCACCAAAAGAAATTAAACCAGAAGAAGAAAAAGAAGAAAATAATAATATAATAAATACTCCACAAAAATCACGAAAACATTTTATAGAATCAAAAATAAATAATTAATAATATATACTAGTTTAAAATAATATAATTAAAAAACTTTATTCTATAAATAAAACAAAATGAAAAAATTACTAATCTTACCTATTTTAGCAATTTGACTGTTGATAATATCTTGATGTAACAGTGAAAAAGCATCAGAATGAGACAAAGTTACTGTAATATATGACTCATTCTTACAAAATGGAGAAATAATAGAAGAATCAGAAAAAGTATCTTTTGTTATATGAATGTGACAAACTTTTCCATTTTTTGATACAGAATTAATATGAATGAAAAAATGAGAAACAAAAAAAATCTTAGCTACAAGCGAAGAATGATATAAAATTTATCACGATAACAATAAAGTACAAAATATATCAAACACAGTATTTAACAAGATATGAAAAAAACCAACGACTTGAGAAATAATAGCATTATGAGATATGAAAGGTTTAATTTTAGAAACCTGACCAATTACAACAAAAATAGATTTCAACGAACCACAAACTCGTGAAGATGTAGAATTTAAAATAAAAGTATTAGAAATAGAAAAAACTAAATAATACTTTGTTACTTATATGAATTTTAGAAAAAAACTAAATTTAACATTTTTTCTTATTCTTCAAAAATTTCTTTTACTGGTACTTTCAAAGTATATCAATCCATAAATTCATCTAAATGAGGTTTTTTCTTCAACAACAAATCTAAACTATTTTCTAAATCCTTATAATCAACAGATTTAGGATACACATATGTAATTGGATCTAAAAGTCATGTAGGTCTTATTATTTGTTCTACTATTTTATCAGAAAGCTCTAACTCATATTTTGCAGGAGTTGCAGACAAAAAAATTGTTTTTGAAGATTTTTTTTGTTTTTGCAAAACTACCGATAACTGATTTTCTCCACGAGCTTTATATAGCTTCTCTGATTTTGATATAATATCTTTGTATGTTTGAGAAGAATCATCCAATACATCTACATAAGAATCTTTGTTTCAAGTTTGTTTCCAATTTAAAATCATCTCCATCTCTTTAAAATTAATTGGACGATGATCTATAGCAGATGGCAATCTAAAACCATGCTTTATCAAATTTAATTTTCTAGACCTATCTGCTTTTGGCATAGCTTGTAGTTGTGGTATTGTCATGTGTGATTCATCTATAATCAAGCACATATCGTCTGGAAAATAATCAAATATTGTATTTGGTGGTTCTCATGGCAACCTACGATCAAAATACATAGAATAATTTTCAATACCATTTACAAATCAAGTCTCTCTAATCATCCTTATATCATACTCTACCCTTTTTCTTATTCTTTCTGCTTCCACCAACATTCATTTTTTCTCAAACTCTTTTACTCTAAGATCTTTTTCAGTATTCATCTGTATCAAAATATCCTCCAAACGAGATGTATCTTGTATAAATTGAGTAGCTGGCCAAACTATAACCTTGTTTGAATTTCAACCACCATAATAAATTTCACTATTATTTTTCTCATCTATCAACTTCATTGTAGTTGAATCTCTAAATTCTATTCTTTCTAATTTTTCTTCATCAAATATACATCTATAAACAAATTTTTCGGTGCTAGCAAATATATCCAACATTTCTCACCTAAAATCAAACATACCATGTTCAATCTTTCCATGAACAGGTTTATATTGCATTTTTAATAATTGTCATTTAAGATCTTTAAAATCATATTCTTTTCATATTTCAAGCATCAAACAATTTTCTTGAAAAAATCTTTTTTGTCACAGACCATACAAAGATGATGCAGAAGCAACCACTATCACATCATCTCTACTAAGAAGTGAGGCCATAGTAGCCAATCTATACATCTCAATTTCTTGATTTATTGTAGCTTCTTTTTCTATATACAAACCTTGTGCAGGCAGGTATGATTCTGGCTGATAATAATCAAAATAAGACACAAAATAGTGCACAGCATTGTTTGGAAAAAAATGCTTTAATTCTGTAGCCAACTGTGCAGCCAAAGTTTTATTGTGAGAAATCAACAAGGTTGGTTTGTTCAGTTTTTCAATAATATTTGCTATAGTAAAAGTTTTACCAGTACCAGTAGCTCACAATAAGGTTTGAATATTTTTACCATTTTTAAACCCATTAAGCATTTGTTTAATTGCTTTGGGCTGATCTCATGCTGGTTTAAATTTCGATTCAAGTTTAAACATAAATTATATTATCAATAAAATAAGAAACTAGAAACAACAAAAAAATAATTTCAATATTGTTTTATATAAATATAAATTTTATACTAATCAATATTCAAAATTCCAGACAAATCAGAAATAACTTGCTTTGAATTTTGTGCCCAAATAGTTTTTATTCCTACCCTATTAGCTACATCACAATTTTCCTGTAGATCATCTATAAAAATAGAATCCTCTGCTTTTATATTTAATTTATTTAAGGCATAATCAAAAAACTTTGTTGTATTATTCCAAGTATCTTCTCTTTTACAAATACCAATCTCATAAGAAAGAATTTTATCATCAAATATATCATAAATATGTCTTGTCTCATTAGAAGATGCATGGATTGGATTTGTATCAGACAATATATAACACTTATATCATTTTTCTTTTAAAATCTCCACAAATTGAATTATTTCTGGATTGATTTTTGCTCACTCTCTATGTCACCAACGCTCAAAAAGCTGTTCTCATAAACCTTTACCAAGCTTACTTATCAATCACTTACGAAAATTTAAAGTATCAACTTTTCATTTGGCGTAATCAACTATTAAATATTTTATTTTCTCATAAATATATCATTTTTCCAAGTTATTTTCTCTTTCCACAAACTTTACTGGTCAATTCTCTATCGAAACCATAACCCCACCAAAATCAAACAAAATATTTTTTATCATAAAAATCAGTAATAATATAAATAAATAATTTTGTATAAAAAAGTATATAAAAACAAAACAATATTAAAATCTTTTTTGTTGAATAAGTTAAATTTTTTTTACTATATAAATATCAAAAATATATTTTATAAAAAAAATTAAACAAGTTGCCGCTAAAAAATCATAAAACAAAAAAATCCTGATTAACTCAGGATTTTAAATGTATTTTAATTTAATTATTCTGATTTTTCTTCAACTTTCTTTTCATCCTTAACTTCTGCAACATTTTCATCTTTATTGTTATCTTTATCTTTTTCTACTTCCACTTCTTTAGCTTTCTTTTCAATATCATCTGGATTTTCTGCTAACACTTTAACAAAAACATCTCATTTTAACTCTTTGTAAATAAACGGAACATTATATTCTCCTACTGAAGTAATCTTCTTTTTCAATTTAAAGAAATGATCTTGCACATCAACTTTATAAGTATCTTTAATTAATTTAGCAATATCTGTCTCATCTATTTTAGCATACAAAGTACCTTCTTTATTTACCTTACCAGTAAATACAATACCACCATCTTTTTGTATATTCACCAAAAGACCTTGGAATCACTCCGCTTTAAGTTTTCTTTCCTTTTCTGCATTTTCAATCTTTTGAGCATATTTATTTACCATATCTTTTGTCGCCAAAACAGCCATATTTTTTGGTAATAATACATTCCTAGCATAAATAGGTTTTACTTTTATTTTCTCAAATTTCTCTCAAAGATGCTTATTTGATTCTAATAAAATAACTTCTATAGTTCTGTTTTCAAGTTTTCTCTTTGGCATAAAAAAAAATTAATATCTAAAAAACTTCAAAGTGCTAATATATATAGTAATTTCAAAAACAAATGCAAACAAAAATGACAGTTTGTTACACCAAAGTTAAATTGACAGTAATAGCCAAAAGTTAAAATGTCAGTATAATAGAAGAATATTTATATTCTTCTAAAAAGAAAATGACATTTA
>CAZCTB010000063.1:0-9926 GCA_964501605.1 uncultured Candidatus Peribacteria bacterium | reverse complement strand
TGCCTGTTATGCTTTGCATTTTTTCTATAAGGATTTTTTGTAGTCATGAACTAGTTATAGTGATTTTTTAAAACACTTCAACCGTTCTAGACCCTATATTAATAATAATAAATATTTTTATCAAACTTTATTTATTAAGAAGTTTTTAATTTTTTTATATGACAAAAAATAGAAAGGACTTGCATTAAAAAATATTTTGTATATAATACATTTATTACTTTTCAAAAAACATTACGTTATTTGTTAAAGTAGCCTCTTGTAGGCAGTTTTTATTATTATGTGTAATTATTAAATGACAACAGTAGACAACACCAACTTATTTGTTGGTAACTACTCATGGAACTTAAATGAAGAGGACATGAGAGAATTATTCGCTCCATATGGAGAATTAGAAGATGTAAAATTGATCATCGACAGGATGACAGGTAGAAGTAAAGGATTTGGTTTCGTTAAATTCGTAAATGAAGAAGACGCTGCAAAAGCAGTTGAAGAATTGAACGATAAAGAAGTAGATGGTAGAGAAATTAAAGTAACAGTAGCAAGACCTAGAGAAGAAAGACCTGAAAGAAACTATTAGTATACCAAAATACTTTCGAACAAAAAAAGAGCCTTTATTGGCTCTTTTTTTTATTAATTAAAAAGTCTAATATAAATCACTGAAAAAAACTTTGAAATAATAAAACAAAAATAAATATCAAAGAATATTTAATTCAAAAATAACTAATCATAATCGGTAATAATGGTAATTTAATTGCTCTCGCATAACTAAATGTAGCTATATGTCACAAACTCAAACCCGAATCTTTAAATTTTTTCAATAATCAATACCACAAATATATAGGACCTGATGAAATTATACCCAAGAACATAGAAAAAACATTTCTTTTAAAATAAGATCAACTTCATATAAATTTTTTAAAACCAAAATCTAATTGGAAAAAATTGAAAAAAAATATAAGCAAATATACAAAAAAGAAAGGCCACAATATCTTTGCAAAAATTTTGAAAAAATAATCAATAATAATTGTAAATTTTGAAAAATCAAAAATAAAAATTAATAAAAACAAAATCATAGCAAATGAAAAAAACATCCAATTGCCTCATATTTTATCTTTAATTTTCTTATAAAAAATAAACATTATTATATAATAATATAATCAAAAAACCTCATAATATAGCAAATACAAAAGATAAAATATTTCTAATTACAGAATATTTAAGTCAAAAATAATATGACTCAGCAGGTATTTGAACAAGTCATACAGTTGTCCAAGATATTAAAAAAACTGATATAATTAAAATATTATCTAAAGAAAATCAAATCTCTCAAGCTAATATATAAGAATTAATTGGATTTCAAGCAAAAAGACCAGCTAATAAATCTGCTAAAACAATAGAAAAAAACTTATTACCAAAATTTACAATATTTTCCAAAGGAAAATAAACTTTAATAATAGAAATTAAAAGCAATATCCCAAATATTATTGGTATATTTATCAAAAATCAATTCCATGTTTGTCTAAGTGATTTATTTAGTTTTTTTAACATATTCTCTAAATAATTTCATAAACAATATCATTATCTTCTAGTTTATTTTTCATATTATCTCCTATTTTTTTTGCTATAAACTTTTGACATCATTCATTTTTTAATAAATCTGCAACAGCAAAACCCGCACCACCTCAAACAGTAAAAGGATTTTTTACAAATTTTACAAATTTATCATCTTCAAAAAAAATAAAATAAGGAGCTCTAGACGAATTCAAAGCAATTTCTGCATCTTCTTTTTTTTCTAAAACTGGTTTTACAATAATCATTTTAAATTTTTATTATATAAATTTTAATCTCTAAACCTTCATCTTCACATTCTTCTACCATTTAATTTTCAATTTCTAACTCATCTAACATTCCTTTCATCTAAATTAGAATCAGAACTTTTAGGCATTTTATTACAATCTCACATACCTCTACCTGTCCTTGATCCTTGACCATTTGGACCTGTACCATCTTTGTTTGGCATTTTTATATTTGGTTAAATATTAAAAACTTATTTTTGTATCCTAATTGATTTTGTATTTATAATTGCATCTGAAATCTTGTCTACTGCTTGATTATAAATTCTAGCAAATGTAGATTTGGAAATACCCATACTTTCTGCTCAAGAAATAACATCCATTTTTTCAATATTCTTTAATCTCATTGACTCTACCTCATCTCTTTCTAAAATCACCTCTTCTATTTGAGACATAGATATACCAGCCGGTTTAAAATACTCTATACTAGATTGAAAATTTACTATCCTATTTTTTTTCATTCTACCCCTTCTTCTACCACATCAAAATCAGTTCATAGACAACAAAAATCAAATAAAAATTAATTGTGGGAATAATCCCACAATTAATTTAACCTTTTTTATATTAAATGCAATACTTACTACAAAAATTATTTAACCCAAATCATTTTTACAAAATATCAAGCTCCAAATCATACTCAAGCAACATATCGAGCAATATCTATCATCATAAGCTCTGGAAACAACTTCATCAACATAAATCAAAATATTACTACAATGATTTTATAAGAAGACACCTGCCATATATTCAATTTATGAAAACGATCTACAACTGACTTCAATATTTTTGGTTTATTGTCTTTTTTAAAGACTAAAATCAATAACAAATATACAACACCCAAAACAGAAACTATCACATACCACCAAACATTTAAATTTAAGATTCAAGGTATCAATTTGGCCAACAATCAACCTACAAACAAAAGATAAGATTCAAAAACTATAATATCTACCAATTTAAATGTAGATAAAGACTTCATAGAATTTTTTATTAAAGACATATTTAATATGTAAAAAAATAAATAGCTTAACAATTCAAATATAGAAATAATTTCTCATTTCCCACTTCTAAATTATTTCTAATATTTCTCATCTAAAAATACTATATCGACACCAAATTTATCTTTTAATTTTTGAGATAATGCTTGCACACCAAATATTTCTGTTTCATAATGTCATCATACCAAAATACTTTGTTTAATATCTTTTGCTAAACTCATTTCATAATGAGCTCATTCTCATGTAATAAGAAAATCAAAACCTTTTTCCTTAGCAGATTTAGCATGAAAAAGTCCTCCTCCACTACTAAAATATACAGAACTAATGTTATCCAAGTTTCAAAAATTATAAATTCATTTTTGCAGACCAAATTTGTCACAATATTTTTTTATTTGTTCAATCTCAATTCAATTATTAAATCTCAATCCAAAACTGTAATCAAATTGTTCAATCTTTGAATTTTTTATATTAAAAAAATCTATAAATTTATTCAACATCATTACATTATTTCATACTTCTTCATGTCCATCTAAAGGAAGATGACACCCATACAAAGCGATATTATTGTTAATTAATTTACTCAGTCTATCATAATGATTTCAAACCACCACTGGATCAAATCACCAAAACATCCCGTGATGACAAATCACCATATCGACTCATTCTTGAACAGCCTTTTCAAAAATATAACTTGTAGCATCTACAGCATATCATATCTTTTTGATTTCATTTTTTTCATTATCTACTTGAATACCATTTTTACTACTATCTTCATACTGGTCAATTTTTAAATATTCATCCAAAAAGTTAACTAATTCATTTTTTTTCATAACAAAAAATTATAATTTAAACTATTAAAATCTTTAATGATAAACTCATACTTTTCAAGTTATTTATCACAAGGCTACTGTCATTGCGAACAGAACGAAGTGAAAGTGTAGCAATCTCTTAGAATACTAAAATAGATTGCTTCACAGATTTATCGAGTGTCCTCGACTCTTGATCCTCAAGAGAGCGAGACGCAGACTCGCAATGACATATGTATATCCATTGAAAAATAAAATTGTTTTCTTATCACAATATTTGATTATTTTTAAAAAACCATAATAACTCTTAACTATGCACTTTTAACTCTTAACCACTTTCTATGCCACAATTATCAAATCACTTCCAATCAAGAAAACCATCAGCAATAAGAACAGCACAAATCGAATTTATGAAAAGAAATGACGATACAACAGCTATAAATACAGCCATAGGAAACGTTTCTTTGCCAGCTCATCCTGCTATGCAAAAAAGAATGTTTGATTTACAAAACGAAAATAGCCCATTCAAAAATTGAGTAGTAAAATATACAGCCACAGTGTGAGAAAAAGAAACAAATGAAGCATTTTTAAATATTATTAAATCTAGTGGATTTAATACAAATGGTCTTTATTCTCAAATTACAGATTGAGGTAGCCAAGCTATGGAATTAGTAACAATTGGAGTTTGTTGAGATGCTGGAAAAGATGAATGTCCTTTACTATTAATAGATGCTGCATATACAAACTATGTATCTATGGCAGATAGGGTTGGTAGAAAAACTATATCTGTAAGAAGAACTTTTCAAGATAATGGTCAGTTTACATTGCCAGATATTGCAGAAATAGAAAAAAAAATTGAAAAAGAAAAACCATGAGCTATAGTTGTAATACCATATGATAATCCAACATGACAGTACTACAATCTAGATGCTATGAAAAAAATTGCTCAATTGTGTGTTAAATATGATATGCGAATGATAAGTGATGAAGCATATAGAGAATTTTTTTATACTGGAGAAAAGGTATCTAGTATTTGGTGAATAACAAACAAAGAAGTACCTGGTATTGAATGAAAAAGAATCAGCATTGAAACTTCTTCAAAAGTTTGGAACGCTTGTTGACTTAGAATAGGTGCAATAATAACAGATAACCAAGATTTTCACCAAAAATCAGTAGCAGAAAACACAGCATGACTTTGTTCTAATGCTATTGGACAATATATATTTTGAGCTTTAGCTCATGAATCCAAAAAAGACCTAAACAAATGGTATCAAAAACAAAGAACATATTATTTTGATATGATGAAAAATCTAACACAAGAATTTAAAAATAAACTACCATGAATTATTGTATCATCTCCAGACGCATCTATATATTCTGTGATAGATGTAAAAAATATTGCAAAACCTTGATTTGATGCTATGAAATTTGTATTATACTGTGCTCAAAAATGATCAGTCAATATAAACTGAGAAAAATATACTCTACTAGTTTCTCCAATGACAGGTTTCTACAAAACCAAAGAATGAGAAAAAAATCCATGACTTACTCAAATGAGAATAGCATATGTAGATACACCAGATCATATGAAATTAGTACCAAGATTATTTAAAGAATTATTTGAAAAATTTAAAAAAACAAAATAAAAAAAAGTATTTAAAATAAAAAATGAATATATAAGATATATAAAAAAGTTTACTATTAAAAATAATATATGAATTTTTGATGTACATGTATAATACCTTTTTACAATGAAGAAGAAGGATTATCTTCAGTTTTGAATAAAATAACTAAGATTAAAGAATTTAAATCAATATTATTGGTAAATGATTGATCTTCAGACAATAGTTTATCTATTGCAAAAAAATATGAAAAAAAACATAAAAACATCACAATAATATCTTATAAAAAAAATAAATGAAAATCATGAGCAATATACGAATGACTAAAAAAAGTAGACACAAGTCATTTATTTTTGTTTGATGCAGACTTAAAAAACATTAGAATAAATGAAATAAAAGAAGTAATAAAAAATATAAAACAAAATCCTGAAATTGATATGTGAATACTTAGACGTGTTATGTCAAAATGGTATATAAAATTATTTTATAGAGAATTAATACTCTCATGACAAAGAATCTTAAAAACATCTGATTTAAAAAATATTTACCAAAAAAAATTTAACAAATACCAACTAGAAATAGCAATAAATGACTTCATGGAAAAAAATAAAAAAACTATTGTTCGATTTCCATTCTCTGCAAAAAACACATTCAAACAAGATAAACGATGATTTTTATGATGACGAAAAAAAGATATGTCTATGTTTTTAGATATATTTAAATATCAATGATTCTTTTTCTATATAAAACACTCACTTTCTTTCAAACCACAAAATATCAAAAAATATAAACTGAATAAACAAAAATAATTTAAAATAAAAAATATAATGATATTAAATTTTCTTAAAACACACATATATATATTGTTATTTTTCTTATCAATTGCTGAGTGACCAATTACATCTTTTACTAGTGCTTGATTTGCCTCAAGCTGATCTCTAAATATATGGTATGTAGCTATTGTAATACTAATGGGTGATATAATATGAGATACAATATTATATTTAATATGAAGATCTTACCATAAAATAAAAATACTAAAAAAATTCAAACTATTTTCAAAAGAGAAAAAACATCTAACAAACATTTTAAATAAAACACCATTCTTATATTTTCTTACAGTCAAAACTACTCCTTATCTTTCTGCACCATCACTAATTTTTACTGGAATAAAAAAATTCAAATTTCGAGTTTTTATGCTTTATTCCATTGGTGTTTCTATAATAGTTAAGATAATATACCTAAGTATAGGTTATTTTGGAGCAATAAGCATAAGCCAATTAACAAAATTTTTAAATTGACGAAAACAAATTGTTGTATATTTGGTTTTTTGAATAATTATTTTCTTTTTAATAAACAAATTTTATTCTTATTTACCAAAACTTATTAAAAAAGAAAGCAAGAAAGAAAGAAAATAAATAAATCTCGCACAAATCATATTATAAGTACTATAATTTTCCTCCAAACTATACTAAAAAATCAAAATCAGAAAAAAGGGTCATCTCATGTTTTTCACTAGGAATCTCAATAAATCGAGATTACGATTTTTGAAAAATCATAAGTGACCCGAGGCTTTTTTGGTTACTTTTGGAGCTGGAAGCCAAAAGTGACCGAAGGAAATCCAACAAAGTTGGAAACCCTAGCGGAGCGTTAATTTTTACCCATCCAATAAATCATGAACTTCCTTCAAATATTTATCATCTACATGAGTATATATCTGTGTAGTAGTAATACTAGAGTGCCCTAATAAAGTCTGAACTGCTCTAATATCTGCTCATTTTTTTAATAATGTAGTAGCAAAACTATGACGAAGTGTGTGTGGTGTCACTTTCTTTTTAATTCAAGCCAAATCTTTGTATTTCCTTACAATATCTTCTATAGAATTTCTACTTAACGCATTACCAAAACTATTTCCAGACAAACTGATAAACAAATAATCACTATCATCTGTTCTAGCTTTTAAATACTCTACCAAAGCTTCTCTAGCTTTACTAGTCATAAATATAGCCCTAATTTTTGATCATTTTCCCATCACAGAAAACTGTTTGCTATCAGCATTTATTTGAGATCTTTTTAGTGAAATAAGTTCAGAAACACGAAGTCCAGTACCATACAACATCCACAAAATCGCCACATCTCTCTTAATCTTCAATGTATCCTTTTCACTTTTAACTTTTAACTCTTCACTATTAAGCGGTGCTTCCATAATTCTTTGTACCTCCTCTTCCAACAAATAATTTATTTCTCTATTTGGTATTTTAGCTAATTCAAGCTTTTCTGGTGACATACAATCTATATCATTTTTCAGACAAAACTTAAAAAACGACCTAATTGCCACAATGTGATAGTTTATCGTTTTCTTTGATAGTCAAAGTTGATTCAAATACATTCTATAATCCAACATTTGCATAGACTTTATTTTTGTCACATCAGTATCTCAACCAACATAGTTGATAAACCTATTTAACCAAAGACTATAATTTTCCAAAGTTTTTGAACTATTATTTTTTTCATATTCTAAGTAATAAAGAAATTTTTCTAGTAGAGATTCTACAGAAAGACTAAATTTATTGTATTGTGCCTGTTTGTGTTGTTGGTTCTGTTTCATCATATCAAGAAGATAATAAACTACCACTCTGCATATCAGATCATTCGATATTCTCACGAAGTCATGATAATTTTTCTAAATAAACATCAAATTGTGCAAAGTAATCTTCTGTCTCACTGATATCTATTTCTAAATCATTTTCAATATCATTAATTACATCTTCTGCTTTTTTAGAAATATACAAACCATACTTCATGGCTGTAGAATTTCATTGAGATCTACCCCACTCATTATAATCATCTCATTGATCTTTATAGGAATTTAGATCTTCCAATAATTTTGCATTTTGAGAATCAACAGGATCTATAACTTCCTCCAATTCTTCAAAAGCATTAAAATCTTCAGTATCAGAACCATGTCATGTATTGTTAATTGTATCACCTGACTCATATTCAATAATATTTTGATTTCCACTATTACTTCATTCTATTTGTCATGCTAAACTATCTGGATCTAGTTCTTCTTCAATTTCACCAGTGTTTAAAACATTTTCTCATGTATTTAAAATAATATTCTCAGTATTTTCCAAAACAGTATCCGTATTAGAATTACCAGAATATTCAACCACTGTTGTGTCTTCTCACCTAATAGCACCTATAATATCACCAAACTCCTCTGGATACATTTTGGTTAAAATCAAAATTCATCAAACTAACAACAAAATAATAAGTATAAATATTTTTAATCATCAATGTTTGTTTTTTGTTTTTGGTGGTTCATTTAAAACCACAGAATTTTTTCAATCTATATTTTCATTTTTAACTTGATTTACAGATTTATTATCAAAGTTTGTATCTTTTTCTATTGGCGACTTTATTTTATCTATATTATCATTTTCAATTTCTGTAGATCACAAATCAATATTATTGTTTACTCAATTTTCTAGATTAATATTGCTATCTAATCATTGATTTTGCACATTATTATATAATTCTACTGGTTTCTTTTCTTCAATGTTAGTATCCCCTCAAGACAAGGATTTATTTTCAACTTTTCATTTATTATCATCTTCAAACTTAGATATCATACTATCCAAATCTAATATTCAATCTTGTTTTTCTACAGAATTATTTGTTTCTAATTTTGAATTATCAGCCTTTTCTGAATCTTTTTTTAAGAAATCTAAATCAATTTGTCATTTTTCTGTAGAATTTAATGCACCTACAGTTTGATTAAAATCATGCTCATTTAGTACATAACCACTTCATTTATTATTAAATTCACCAGTATCAGAAACTATATCTCAATCATTATTTTCCAAAACATCTTCTCACAAATTTTCTTTATGAAGTCATGCTTGTTTCTTATCTTCTTCTAAATTTTGTTCTATACTATTTGTTTGTCATATATCCAAAGAATCAAGATCCAAAACATCATTTTTTGACTCTATATTTTTGCTTTTATTATTATTTTCAATGTCAGAATCTTTTTTCAATTCATCTTGATTTTCAGTAGTTTTATCCAAACTTTTGAAAGCATCATCCTTATTAATATCTTTTTCTACAAAGGGTATATCAAGATCTTCCAAATTCATTTCATCCTTTTTTTCAACTGAATTTTTTTTATCAATATTATTTTGATCTCAAATATCAATTCATCATAAATTTTTTTGTTGTTTTTCCTTTTTTATTTCTTCTACTTTTTTATCTTCTTGCGCCAACCAATCATTATCATTATCAATAACCAAATCTTCTTCTTTAGAGTTTTCTTGAGTAGCTTTTCAATTTTTTTCTATATTTAATTTTTGTTCATCTTTAGATATATTTTCTTTTTTATTTTGATTTAATCATTCTTTTTCCGTAATTCACAAATCTTCATCATCTTTTATTGGTTTCAAAGTTTCTAATTCTTCTTCAATAAATTGAGATTTATCATTTACATCTGCAGAAGGATATTTTTTTCAATCTTCTTCTAAATTTTTAGTTGACTCAATATTTATATTTTTTTGAGGATTGTTTAACTCTTGATTATCTTGTTTTACATTATCTTGTTTTACATTATCTTGTTTTACATTATCTTGTTTTACATTATCTTGTTTT
>CAZCTB010000062.1:0-14008 GCA_964501605.1 uncultured Candidatus Peribacteria bacterium | reverse complement strand
GGGTCTATTGTTAAATTCCGGAAATTTACTGATTCAAAAATCTAACTGATAATTTTTTCTTGTAATTACATTTATATCTAAATCAATGAGATACTCTTTTGGCTATTTTACATTGATTATTAACACTTTCTGTATAAGCATTCGTGAATTTGAAGTCTTTCGTTGAATGAGTACAAAATGCTTCCAATTGTTTATCTCGTTTCAAGAGAGTTTTTCAAAATCAATGTATTCTGTAATGATCTGATTCTAAACATCCATCTCTTACTTTTCTAATTTCTTGGATATTTAATTCATCCATAGCATCACAAAACCATTCTTTATATGTTCGAGCATCTCTTAAATATCCATTAGGGTCAAATTCTCTCAATATCTGTCTTAATCTTAGCTTCTGTATACCACTTAGATTTTTTTCTTTTTTCCAAAACAAACTTTTATATCAACGATTTAAAAATGCATCTTCTGTGATTTCTCTATATTCTCATTTCTCTCAATTCTGTTTAATAAGCATATCAGGAGTGATGTATTCATCCTTGAAAATATGTTCACTTTTATCCTTATATTTTTTCATATGCACAACTTCTTTCTGCTCATTACCATATCAATCTAATTCTTGCTTTTTTCTTTTTTTTTAATCATTCCAGGAGTTATTTTTTTGCGCTTGATAAAATCCTCCTCTGTCATAAATCATTTTTTAATAAGCCATATAGTCATTATTCTTACATCATCTACCATTCTATTTGCCTCTTGAAAAAGATGATATTTGTCCACAGTACCTACAATTCCTGGAATATTTAATTCTGCGACATTTTTATATCATTTATTCATATCTGTTGATATTCACTTTATCTTATTTTTGATTTCATCTGATAGTCAATTAAATCGTTTCATAAGTGTTTCATTTGTTATCTCATCGAGAATTGCTAAGACTTTTTTTGCTTTGATATCAGTTATCACAAGTACCATATCTCTTCAATGAAAACTATGTTCATCTATCCCTAAATAAATATCTTTTAATTCATTCATAATCTCAATTCATCTTTTATTTAAAGATTCTTCATCTATTTTACTGAGAATATTATGAGTTAGCCACGGATCACATTGTGTATTTCTTGCTATCTGTGCTCAACTCATATGTCATCGTGAAAATCTTACATAATCTTCAAATGCTTTTGTGCGCTGTCATTTTTCTGCTTCAAAATAAAATCTCTCCATAAAACGAGCCCCACAATTACATCTAAAAGATCTTCTAATAATTCTAAGCTCTATCATATTCCCATCTGACATTAACATATGTTTCCATAAAGGAATCATAGTTGATTCATATAATCAATCTCTTTTCTTTGTTTTTTTTCCACAAATAGGACATTCACAGGTTTTTAACTTACCTTTAATGGTAAGAATATGCTTTTTTTCAGTCTTTTCATATCACGAAACTTTGATTATCTTAGGATTTAATCCAATAATTTCGTAAAACATATCAGCCTCATTAGATAAAATTTTCGTCATCATTTTTAATGATTAGAATATAAATATATCTAATTATACTCAGAAAGCATATTTTAGTCAAATTTTTGACTACTTTTTTCCGGAAGGCAACAATTTAGCCAAATAAATTTGCAAAATAACAGACTTCAATTATAATTATATATGATATATAATTATTTTATAAAAAAATAAAAATAATGCCCGAAAATAATTTAGATTTAATAAAAGATATAGAACTAAATGAATCAATAAAACTAGATAATTCAGTAGATTCAAATATAATAGAAAAAACCGTAAATAAACAACTAGAATGATTATGGAATAACTTTATAACTTGATCAACTTGATATCAAAATAACTTACAAATAATAGAAAATAGTGTTAATTCTGAAAATCTTGATTGAATAGGAAAAATCTTTGAAAATCGATTAAAAGAAAATCCCGACATATTGAAAGACCTAATTGTATTAAGCAATTTAGAAGCTAAAAAAGAAGAAGAAATCGAAAAGATAATATTAGATAATTGAATAACTCTAAACACAGAAAATAATTTAATTTGATTACAAAATGAATTAAAAAAAACATGAAAAGAAAATAACGAAAAAATAAAAAAATATAAAACACCAGAAGAACTAAAAAAAACTTTCCAAAAAGTTGATGCTGAAAAAGAAAAAAAAATCGAAAATTGACCAAAAATAATCAAACTATTAAAAGCTGGTAAATTTAAAGAAGCAATAGAATGATTGTTTATTTTCATATGATGACTTTTTTCTAAAAAATGAGAAATTTGATTGAAAAATTATGAAAATCTAAATAAAAATATTTCATCTTTATGACTAGATAAAAAAACACTAAATGAGTTATCAAATATGATATATGATATGAATAATAAAATAGAAAATACAAATCATATAAACAAAAAATTAAAATTTACTTATATTCTATCAGAAATAAAAAACAAATCTCATGAAAAAAATGCTTGAAAAGAGATGAAACCTTATGATTTATTACTAACAGAACTACAAAAAACCTGATGACAAAATTCATGAATAGCAGCTTGACAAGTACTTTTAATAAATAAAGAAAATAAAAAACATAAAAATATCTTTTCAAAGTTCTGAGATGGCTGATTAAAAATAGATGCAATATCTGACTGATATAAAACACCATTTTTACATTCAGTAATAGTTAGTAAAATAGAATGAAATGACATATATATAAGACATTCAACTATGAATAAAAAAGATTGATCAATGTGAGTAGAAGAAATAAAGTTATATGATTTACTAGATTGATACAAAAATGCAGATATTTTAGTAATGGATATGCCAGATAACAATAAAGAAAAAATGCTAAAATATTCTGAAGAACAATTAAACAAAAAATATAACAAACAGTCTGCGGTTAGCGAAATAACATGACTAGAAAATAATAATGAATGATTAAATTGTGTAGAACTTATAAGTAAATGACTAGATGATCAATCAATAAAATGAACAGCTGTACCAAACAAACTTCTATCATCTAGTGCATTAAGACCTACATATTTAACAACAATCTAAACCAATAATTTTCCAACCCTTTCATCTAATTGATTTTTAAGTCATCATAATCATTCTAATCAAGGATATTTTTCCAACAACCATTCTGCTCATTGTCTAACTTCTTCTACAAATCTAATATCACTTAAAATTTCTAATGGAATATCTGCCTCACCAGATTGCATAGTACCCAAAATTTCTCCTGCTCCACGACTTTTTAGATCCAATTCTGCTAACTGAAATCAATCATTTGTGTCTTCCATAGCTTTTAATCTTTTGTAAGTATCTCCAGATTTTTTTTTGGTTTCCAAAAAACAATAAGATTGTAAATTACTTCTTCATATTCTTCATCTAAGTTGATGAAGTTGTGAAAGACCAAATCTTTCAGAATTTTTTATCACCATAACTGTAGCTTCTGGTACATCAACTCACACTTCAATAACTGTAGTAGATACTAAAATATCATATTTATCTCATTGAAAATCTTTCATTACTTGATCTTTTTGTGAAGATTTCATCTTACCATGTAGTAATCCAATCCTATTTTTTATCTCTGGGAATAATTGTTTTACGTTTTCGTATTCTACTGTTGCTGCTTTTAATTCTTCCATTTTTTCAGATTCATCTATAAGTGGTGTAACTATAAAAACTTTTTGTTTCTGCATAATTCTAGTTATAATCCATTGTTTCAGTTTAACATATTCCGCTTCAGAAATAATTTTTGTATAAATTTCTTTTCTTCATTTAGGCATTTCATCAATCACGCTAACATCAAATTCACCAAAAAATGCTAAAGCCATAGACCTAGGTATTGGAGTAGCACTCATTTGTAAAATATGAGGATTATTAAATCTATTAAAAACAGCTCTTTGTTTTACACCAAATTTATGTTGTTCATCTATTATTACAAATCTCAAATTATCAAAATCTACATTATCTTGTAACACAGCATGAGTTGAAACCAAAACATTTATTTTTCATTGCTTTAAATCAAATTTTACCTTCTCCTTTTGATCTTTTGTTAAAGATCCTTTTAACAACTCAACACGTAATCACAAAGGCAACAAAAGTTTTGCAAGGGTTTTATAATGTTGATTTGCTAAAACTTCTAATGGGGCTAAAAAAACCGATTGTCCACCAAATTTTTTGTAAACATAAAAAATAACTATTGCAGCTACTATTGTTTTACCACTACCAACATCTCCTTGCAATAATCTCATCATTGGTTTAGTATCATGTATATTTTCTATTATATCTTTCAAAACTCTCTTCTGTGCACCAGTCAATTCAAAAGATAATTTTGATATTATTTCTTTAATTATATTTCGATCAATATTTACTTTATTTAAAATTATAGATCATTTTTTATATTCATCTCTATTTATCAAAGAAAATAATTGTATCCTCAATAATCTATCAAAAAAAATCCTTTTTTTTGCTTGTCTAACTTTGTCTATATCTTTTGGATAATGTATATTTTTAATAGTTTCTTTTACATTTATCAAACCAAACTTTTTCAAAAATTCTTTAGGCAAGTATTCTTCAAATAAATTATCTACCTCTGGTAAAACATTCCAAACTTTTTCTGCAAACCAACCAGGCTTAATACCACCAAGTTCAGAATAAACGGGATATATTCTTCATGTAGCATGAACTTTTTCTTTTTCTTCTTCAATTAATACAGAATGAGTAACTTGAGGATTTGAAAAAACAAATCTACCAAATTTAAAGTTAGGTTTTCATATAATTACATACCAATTATTAATCTGTAGTTTTGAAGCCAAAAAAGCTGCATTATAAATAGAAATTTGTCAATTATTACCATTTTCATCTTTAAACCTTATATCATATATTTTCATTTTTCATCTTTGAAAAAACTTCTTCTCTGTTATAATTCATTTTACAGAAACAGAAACTTTATCATTTAAGTCTATTTTATCCAATGTTATAATGTCTTTCCTGTTTTCATAATCTCTAGGAAAGTATTGCAAAAAACTCTTCAAATCATTAATTCAGTTCTTTTGAAGAATATTTATATATCTCTGTGTTGTTTTTAGAATGGATTTCATAGTTATAAGTTATTAATTCTTAATTATTTTATATTAATCAATTTAAAGTTTTCTATTTGAAATTCCAACCAATTTTAATATAAAATAATATGTGCAATTTTTTTTAAGAAATTTGTAATAGTTTTATATCTAGCTAAGTCTAATATAAATTATATAAAAAATATTATTTGATAAAAACTAGCTAGGCATTTTTAATTTTTATTATACAAAAGAAAACATGTTAAAAAAAACAAAAAACGTACGATTAATAATCTTATGAATACTAATAATTGTAACAATCTTTCAAACATACCAAGCAAATTCTAATATATCATGAAATAGTGTTGAAAAAATTAATGAAACAAAACAACTTTCTTTAAATAATTTTGTAGAAAAATATAAAAATAATGATTTTAATAAAATTGATGTAATAAATGATAGCCAATTAATTGGATATAATTTTATATGAACTGGAGTTTGAAGCTCTTTCATGATAATACAAAAAACATTAACAGAAAAAATATACAACACTTTTGAATCTGAAAAACCAAAAAATACTTCATTAAAAGACATATGAATCGATCTAAACTCAAAAACAGAAATAAATATAAAAACAGAAGAAGAAAATTTCTTTTCTAATGTTTTACAAGATATAGTTCCATTATTAATATTTTTTGGATTGTTTTTGGTTTTAATGAAGTTTGCTTTACCAAAATCATGATGACTACCTTTTAAAACAAAAACAGGTAAAGAAAATATAAAAACAAAAACAAGTGCAAAATTTAAAGATGTAGCTTGAATGGAAGAAGTAAAAGAGGAATTATCTGAGATTGTTGATTATTTAAAAAATCCACAAAAATATCATAAAGTTTGAGCGAGACATCCAAAAGGTGTTTTGTTATATTGACAACCTGGTAGTGGAAAAACATTATTAGCAAGAGCTGTAGCATGAGAAGCATCTGTACCATTCTTTTCTGTTTCATGATCAGAATTTATGGAAATGTTGGTATGAATGTGAGCTGCTAAAGTAAGAAATTTATTTCAAAAAGCAAAAGCAGCATGAAGTGCAATCATTTTTATTGATGAAATAGATGCCATTGGTAGGAAAAGATGATTATGACATACATGATGACATCAAGAACAGGAACAAACGCTAAATCAAATACTTACAGAAATGGATGGTTTTGATAATAAAACAAATGTTATAGTTATTGCTGCTACAAATAGACCTGACATATTAGATCCTGCACTACTTAGAGCATGAAGATTTGATAGAAAAATAATGGTTTCTGCACCAACATATGAAGAAAGGGAAGAAATATTTAGATATTATCTAAAAAATAAAAAAATTGAAGAAAAATTAAATCTAGAATCTCTTATAAAAAGAACTAGCTGATTAGTATGAGCTGACATAGAAAACATAGTAAATGAAGCCGCATTAAAACTAGCTAAACTATGAAAAAAAACAATAAGCGCAGAAGAATTTGAATATGCTTTAGAAAAGGTACTTATGTGACCTGAAAGAAAGGTAAAAAGCATGAAAGAAAAAGAAAAACAAATAATTGCTTTTCACGAATTATGACACGCTGTTACATCTCATTTATTGCCAGATGCAGATAATGTAGAAAAAATAACAATAGTACGTAGAGGACAAGCATTAGGTGCTACTCGAAAAATTCCAGAAGAAGATAAGTATCTTTACTCAAAAACAAAAATATTGGAAGAAACAATATCTCTATTATGAGGTAGAGCAGCAGAAGAAGTGTTTTTTGGTAAAGAAGAGGTCACAACATGAGCATCAAATGACTTTGAGGTTGCTACCAAGATGATTTCTGATATGATAATGAAATATTGAATGGACGAAGAAATAGGTACAATAATGTATTTTGACAAATCAAAAGAGGAGTACTTACCATACAAAACATATAGTGAAAAAACTGCAGAAAAAATAGACAACAAAATAAAAGAATACATGAGTTATTGTTATAAAAGATCAAAAGAAATAGTTTCAAAAAATAAATATTTAATAGAAGAAATGTCAAAAACATTACTTAAAAAAGAATATATAACAAAAAATGAATTCCAAAAAATGATGAAAATAAAAAAAAATACAAAAACAACAAAAAAGTAAAAACTTTATTAAATTCTAAAAATCATGAATAAATCAGATGACAAAAAAACAAATAAAGATAATTTTGTATATACTTTAGATCGATATACCAACAAAAATATAAAGGTTTTGGGTATAAAAGAGGAAGTTAAAAAAAAATTAAAACATTGAGATATGTTGGTTTATTCAATGGAAGATAACAATCAAAAACCTTCTATATGAATGTATTTGTGACACGATATTGAAACTGATAGAATATGACATTTCACAAAAATATTGAAATGAGAAGAAAGTGAATTTTTTAAAGAACAAAATAAGTTTGCTCTTAAAATATTTCCAATATTTAAAAAAGAATTTAAAAAAGAGTTTAAATGATCAATACCAATTACTGCTAGATTTCATATATATTTAGATCAATTATATTTCTATTTCTATTCAGAAGAAAGATATGTCTTTACGGAATTCGTTAAAAAATTTAGAGAAAAAATATGAAAAAATATATTTCTATTTCAAGTAGGAGCTAGAGATATGGTAAAAATGGACCCAAGAACAGATATATTACCTTGCTGAGCTTGATGAGTGACACCAATGCATTGTAAAACAACAATGCAACTACCTAGTATAGAAATGGAAAACTTAATATTACAAAATTTAGAATGAAGAGACATAGAAAGATTAAAATGAAGATGTTGAAAATTAAAATGTTCTTTAATTTATGAACTTGATTTGTATAGAAAAGAAAGTAAAAAATATCCAAAAAAATGAAGTGAAGTAAAATTTATCAAATGAAATATAGAGTGAATAGCAACATCTTATAATATAATGACATGAGATGTTACACTAAAAACAAAAGACTGAGAAACCTTTAGAGTACCTACATGAGAACTAAAAGTAACTAAAGCACCAAATCCAGAAATAAAAAGTGAAGAAGAAAAAGAGTTAGAAAAAATAAAATGAGAACTAGAAGGATAAAACAATTTAAATTTTATCAAATTAAAAAATAAAAAAAACTTGATAACTTTATAAACATTTAACTTGTAACTAACTTTTATGACTAAATTTGGAACAATACTTCGAATGATATTAAGTATAATAATAGTAGCCTTTCCTATAGGTATAATTATATTTTTGTTAAGTAGAAAATGATCAAAATGACGAAAAATAATAAAACAAAAAATAAATAATTTAAAGACTCTTGATAAAATGAGAGAAGATTTATTAAAAAAAAGAGTCCAAGAAGTTAAAGAAGAAAATAATATAGATGAAGAAATAACATCAAAAATATTTGAAAATAAAGAAACAAACGAAGAAAAAATAAAAAAAGAGAAACAAGAAAATGAAAAAAAAGAACACTCAAACAAAACAATACAAGAAAAACAAAAAAAATTATTAGAAAAAATTTTTTATGAAGCAAATGTATATAAAAAAGAGGGTAAATTAGAAAACTATGAAAAAAAATTAATAGAATGACTTGCTATAGAACCAAATAATTTAGAATTAAATAAACAATTAGCAGATCTTTATTTTACAATAGGTAATCATAAAAAATCATTATCTTTATTAAAAAAAATAATAGAAGAAGATCCTGAAGATCATAATGCTATACGACAAATATGAGAAACATATTTAATAACATGAGATTATGAAACTGCAGAATTATTAATAGAAAAAGCTATAAACTTAAAACCAAATAATCCAAAATATCATATAAGTATGGTTGAAATACTTTATAATACAGAAAGGAAAAAAGATGCTGTTGCTGTAATGGAAAAAATAATAAAATTAAGACCAACGAACTCAAACTATGCGCTTACATTAGCAGAATTATATGAAGAAATACATGATAAAGATAATGCTAAAAAATATTATTTTAGAGTATTAGAACAAGAACCAGGAAACGAAAAAGCTAAAAAGAAAATACAAGAACTTTCCAATAAAACAACGGAATAAATTTATTATTAATGATGTAATTATATGAAAGCTGAATATTATAAATTACTAAAAGAATATATTTGATTTAAAAGTATTTCAACAGAACAAACAAAAGAAAATAAATTAGAAATTAAAAAATGTGCATATTGGCTTAAAGAGTTTTTTAAAGAAAACAAAATCAATGTAGAAATAATTGAGAATTACTGAAACCCAATAGTAAAAGCTTCAATACATATAGATAAAAACTATAAAACATGAATAGTATACTGACACTATGACGTACAATCAGCAAGTGAAAATGAATGACGAAAAGGAGATCCTTTTGATCTACTTATAAGTAAAAATAAAATAATAGGAAGATGAGTTGTAGACAACAAATGACAAACACTAATTCATTTGGTAAGTATATTAAAATTAATAAAAGAATGAAAATTAAATTATAATATTACATTTATTTTAGAATGAGAAGAAGAAACCTGATCTAATTGAATCTCAAAATTTATAAAAGAGAATTCCAAAAAGATAAAAGCTGATTTTATTTTAATATCTGATTGAAATTTAATAAAAGATTTACCTACAATAGAGTCATGATTTAGATGATGATTCAATGCAGAAATAGAAGTCAAAACAGCTAATACAAGTTTACATACTGGTATATACTGATGAACTGTCCCAAATGCAGTGGAAGAATTGAATAAATTACTATCTAAATTACATGATACAAACAACAAAATAACAATACCATATTTTTATTATGAAGTCGAAGACTTGTCTATCTTACAAAAAACATTAAATAAAAAAATACCATTTAATGAAAATGAATTCAAAAGTAATTTTCAAATCAAAAAAACTAAACTAAAAGAAATAGATTTTTATTCAAAATCATGATTATATCCTTGTGTAGAAATAATATGAATATCATGATGACAAACAGATTATTTCAAAAATTCTATACCAAATATAGCAAAAGCTAATCTAAATTTCAGACTAGTATCTAATCAAAAATGTGAAAATATCAAAAGCCTATTTGAAGAACGAATAAAAAGTAATTTATCAAATTATGTAGAATACAAATTAAATTTTGATAATTGCAACAATGCAATAAGACTGGATAATAAAAATGATTTTTATGAAAAAGCAAAAAAAAAATTAGAAAATGTCTATAAAAATAAAGTCATAAATTTATATTCATGATGATCTCTACCAATTATATCAACATTTCAAGAATATATTACAAAAAATATATTATCAATACCATTAGCAAATGATGACTGTAATATGCACTGAGTAAATGAAAATTTTGATACAGAGCTTATAGATAAATGACTTGAATTTAGTTATAATTTTTTCAAGAAATAAAGCTTTACAACTAACCTAAAAATACAAGATGGATAAAAATGTTTCTCTAGTTTATATGGTAGCATGAATGTCATCACGTTTTGGATGAAAAATAAAACAATTCGCAAAAGTTGGACCAAACAACTCTACATTAATCGAATATTCTATGAATCAAGCAATAAACTCATGAATAAACCAAATTGTGTTCATAGTATGAAAAATGACAAAGGACCCTTTTCAAAAAATGTTTGGAAATGAATATAAATGAATACCTATATTTTATGCAGAACAAACATTTAATGAAGAGACAAGAGATAAACCACGAGGAACAGTAGATGCACTTTGTTCAGCAACACAATTCATCAATTGACCATTTATTGTATGTAATTGAGACGATATTTATTGAGAGAATTCATTTAAAATACTGGTAGATCATCTAACAAAATCTGATGAATTAGTTTCATTATGATATATATTAAAAAATGTGATACCTAAAGAAGGTTCTACAAATAGATGAATATTCCAAGTAGATGGAAATGACTATGTAGAGGCTATAGAAGAAAATATTGGAATAGAAAAAAGTAAGTTAGCAGAGAAATGACTAAAAGAAAATGACTTAGCAAGTATGAATATCTTTGGTCTAAATACATTAACTCTAAAGTTACTAAATGAAAAATTAGCTAAATTTAAAGAAAATAACAAATGAGATAGAAAAATAGAATGTTATCTACCTGTAGAAATATCAAATATTATGAAAGAAAATTGAATTAAAATGAAATTGTATTCTACACCTGACAAATGGTTTTGAGTTACAAATCCTGAAGATGAAGAAACAGTAAGACAACAAATTGAAGAAATTGAATCAAATAAATAAACCTAAAATTGTGGAAAAAATGTTGATTTCATGTGGAGAAGATACCAGTCTTAAACTAGATTTTCTCTTGCATATTCAATATTTTTTTTTATAAGTTTATTAATATAAATATATAAAATCTAAAACTTTTAACTTTTCACTTGTAACTAATATGATTAGTACAGAAGATATTAAATTACCTCCACACAATCTAGAAGCAGAAAAATGAGTCTTATGTTGAGCTTTAATGGATGGTGAAACTATTTGGATATATGAGTGAGATAAATTAGAACCAGCTGATTTTTATCAAAAAGAACACCAATTTATATACGATGCAATAAAAAAGATACGATCTGCACGTAAAACAATTGATGTTGTGACTATATGAGACCAACTAAGTAAAGATGGTAACTTGGATACAATATGATGATTAGATTATCTATACGAATTATCTACTTTTCTTGTATCTACGTCTGGATGTACAGATTATTCAAAAATAGTTAAAGATAAATCTATATTAAGGTGAATATTAAAAGTATCTCAAAATATTATAGGAGATGTATATAAACAAGGAGAAACACTAGATATCATGGAAGATATAGAAAAGAAAATTTTTGATTTAACACAAAATCAAACTTCTGAAAGTATCTTACGAATAAAAGATATATTAAATGGTAGAGTAGAGGAATATATGGAAATTGTAGATAATCCAGAAAAAGTAAACGAAAAAAAAGTATTTTCATGATATAAAGGTTTAGATTCTATGCTTGCATGATTCAAACCTTGAGAATTAATCATATTGGCTGCAAGACCAAGTATGTGAAAAACATCTTTTGCTTTAAATGTAGTATCAAATATAGCTATCAAACAAGATAAAGCTGTTGCTATTTTTTCTCTAGAAATGGGAGCTGAATCAATTGTAGATAGAATAATATCTGAAGTAGCTCAAATACCAATGCATAGAATTACAAGATGATTGTTGGATAATGAAGATTTTTCAAAAATGGGAGATGCAATGCAAAAACTTTGAGAAAAGAAAATATATATAGATGATAAAGCTGCTGCAAGTGTACCAGTTTTAAAATCAAAACTAAGAAGATTAAAAATCGAAAAATGACATCTAGATTTAGTTATTATAGATTATCTTCAATTAATGCACGGAACAAGTTATCAATGAAATAGGGTACAAGAAATTAGTGAAATATCTAGATGATTAAAAGAACTAGCAAGAGAACTAGAAGTACCAATTATAGCACTATCTCAACTATCTCGTGCCGTAGAACAAAGAATAGATAAAAAACCACAGCTAAGTGACCTAAGAGAATCCTGAGCCATTGAGCAAGATGCAGATAGCGTAGTAATGCTTCATAGAGAAGATTATTATGACCCAGATACAGATAAAAAATGATCTACAGATGTTTGTATAAGAAAAAATAGAAATTGAGCTGTATGAGAGATAGAACTAATGTTTAAAAAAGAAATTATGAAATTTACAGAAGTTGAAGAAAAAACAGACTGAACTTATTAAATATCTTTGTATTAAGTAAAAAGTAGTACTTTTTATGCTTAAATATAGGATTTTAACCTTGTAAAGATAAGTTTTTATCTCATAAAGTAATGCGTGACCAGATCCAGTTTAATATTCGTTGTTAAACTAGTTAAACAGATGGATTATCTAATAGTGATTAAATAATATTATAAAATATATCGCATAAAAGAGTAGAGGATTCTACTCTTTTTTTCTAAAAAGTGCTAACAAATCATTAGAGGTTTTTAGCATTTAAACATTGTTTTATACCAATATATAGATAATTTTAAGATGCAAAAACAAAAATAAAATTAAATTAAAAAAGAAATTCTGTAATTCAGATTGTATTCAATCGAATTGTAGACGTATACAAGAGTAATTTACCAAAATGAAAACGTATACATCCAAAAATCTAGAGACGGTTTTTTGTTATTTATTAAGTTAAGTATTGTTAACAAAAAATAAATATAGTAGTTATAAAATAAGTTTGGTACCCACAAATCAAGTTTATTTCATAAGTACTATGTTAAAGTACTGTTCCGTCTCTAGGTGTACACCTTAGACGGACCAATTGTATTTCAATTGGTCTTTTTTTATACAAAAAATTTACCTAAAATATATTTTTAAAAAAATACTAAAATTGTTTAACATAAAAAAAATATTAAAAATTGTGCAAAGTAAAGTTTTGTTTTCACTTTAATTTTTTTATATTACAAAAATTATTTTTTTCTGTCATTTCGAGTTTCATATTTTACAAGAAATCTATTTAAATAAAAAATTTTGTAATAATAGACCAAAAGAGGAATATCTAAAAAAAAGAGTTTCAAATTCAATGATTTTTTAACTCTAGTGGTATAATAATGCACCTAAAAACAAAAATAGCTCAGATTTTCACAACACGAAAAAGCCAGTTATAAACTAGTATAACTAAAATAGGGTGGTATATATCTAAAAAAGCACATATATTTGAAAATATATAGTAAAAAAATATAAAAAATACAAGACCTAAAAAATATAAATATTTATACAAAAATTAAAACAAATTAGATCAAAACTATGAAAATACAAAAAAACAAGGGTCTAGAACGGTTGAAGTGTTTTAAAAAATCACTATAACTAGTTCATGACTACAAAAAACCCTTATAGAAAAAATGCAAAGCATAACAGGCAAAA
>CAZCTB010000061.1:0-11310 GCA_964501605.1 uncultured Candidatus Peribacteria bacterium | reverse complement strand
TATTATTGTATAATAAAAATTTTATATAATTCAAGTATTTTGGTATTTTTTCTAATTATTAACTGTTTTTTTATTAAAAAATTAATCTAGAAAATCATTTAATTTTTTTGCAATTTTTGTATATTTCAAAATATCTTTTGATAAATTTTGTGACAAAGCTTTTTTGTTACTTATTTTTTTGTGTATTAGTCGATCTTTGTATCTTATATATTTTATGCTAGGATGTTTTGGATCAAACTCTTTTGGTATTCTTTTTAATTCTTGATGATGTGAAAAAACCTCTCAAAAAGTTTCTTTAAATTTTTTGTTTTGTATTATTTTTTTGAAAATATCTCGATCTTTGTATATTTTTCTTCTAATTTCATTGGCTTTTTGGGCGTTGGGATGGTATATTCATCCACTAAAAAAACTTTGATTGTCTTGTATATGTATATAATATCATGCTTTTTGGGATTTTCTTCATTCGTTTGCTATATTTGCTCATAGATTTGTTTTGTAGGGATGTTTACGATTTCTTGGGAATCTCATATCTTTGTATATACGGAATGTACATTTTTTAATTTCAGTTCATATTATTTGATCATCAAATTCTGAGATTTCTTTTATTAGAAATTCTATTAAATTATCGAATTTTTCTTTTATTTGTAGATAGAGTGGTTTGTATAGTTCAAAAAATTTTCTATCATTAAAGTCCTCAAGTCACTTTAGAAATTCTATAGTCTGTGGATGAAGGATCATTTTATAATATAGCATTGATTAGGTTAAATGTGTCTGTAGCAATCATTAGCTCTTCTTTAGTTGGAATAACTATTACATTTACTTTTGAGTCTGATGTTGAAATTAGAATTTCTTTACTTTTTATATTGTTGTTATTCGTATTTAATTTTATTCATAGATAAGATAATTTATCTACAACTTTTTGTCTAACTATTGGTGATTTTTCTCCTGCTCATGCGGTGAATACAATCGTGTCTACTCATCACATTAAAGCTATATAAGAACCTATGTATTCTATGATTCTATTTATATAAATACTAAATGCTAATTGGCATTGTGCATCTCCAGTTTCTATATCTCTAAGATCGCTTGATTGTCACGAGATTCACAAAAGTCATGATTTTTTATTCAATATATTGTTGATTTCTTTTGTTGTTATTTTTTCTTTTTGATTTAAAAAATTAATTATTGCTGGATCTATATCTCAACTTCTAGTTCACATAACTAGTCATGCTAGAGGAGTGAATCACATAGATGTATTTATTACTTTTCATTCTTTTATGGCTGTTATACTAGCTCAATTTCATATATGACATGTAATAATTTTTTGTGTGTTTATATCTGTATTTAATATTTCACATGCTCTATGACTTACATATTTGTGTGATGTTCAATGAAATCAATATCTTCTGATTTTATATTTTGTGTAATATTCGTATGGTATAGCATAAAGATAACTTTCTTTTCACATACTTTGATGAAATGCTGTATCAAATACTCAAATTTGAGGAGAATTTGGCATTATTTCTTTGCAAGCTAATATTCATTGTATGTTTGCAGGATTATGTAATGGTGCTAAATCTGAGCATAACTTTATTTCTTTTAATATATTTTCTGTAATTATTACAGAATCAGAAAACTTTTCTCAACCATGTACTATTCTGTGTCATACTGCACCTATTTCATCTATTTTTGATATAATAGATAATTCTCAATTAGTTAATAAATTAATAGCTTGATTGAGAGCGTCACTATGTGATTTAAAGTTTTTTTTTAATTTAATTTTATTTGATTTAACCTTGTGTGAAATTATTCATCATTTTATACCGATTTTTTCAATTAATCATTTTGCTAATGATTTTTTTTGGGGCATATCAAAAAGTTCATACTTTAAGGAAGAACTTCATGAATTTAATACCAATATTTTCATTTTTGTGTAATTATTAAAATTTACTTAGCTACTTTAAATGTATTTAATATTGTTTCTGCTCACTCTAAAAACTTTTCAAAAGTATCTTTAGTTGCTGTATAATTTATTATATATACTTTATTTTCTGCAGACATTAAGAAAGTTTCTTTTGATTTTACTATAATATCTCATTCTTTATATTCATATCAAATTGTTTTTCATTTAAGATTTCATATTTTTATATCTTCAGTTTTTGTTTCTGTGAATGTTTTTATGGTTTTTTTTAACTTATTAATCGTTTCTTCATAATATTCCTGTACACTTAAAAATTTTTGTAATTGTTGTACAGATATTCATACATTTTCCTTTATTTCATCATCTTTTGGAGAAAACACTATTGTTTTAAATCCATATTTGTTTTCTTCAAATGTTCGTTCATTTGGTAATTCGAAAGAAAAATTATGTTCTTTGTTTTCATATAATAGTGTATTATTTTCTTCTGTAACTTCTTCATTATTTTCTATTGGATCTTCTATGTTGATATTTTTATCACTTGATTCATCTTGCATAATAAGAGAATCTATTCCACATCATGTTAAAAATAAAGAAAAAGTAATTCATAGAATAATGTAGGTTTTTTTCATTTTAATATTTTTTATTTGTAAAACTTAATATTTTATTATTTAAATTTAATATTATTGCAACTTATTTATTTTTTTAACTAGCTTTTATGTGTGTTTCTTTTTTTTGTGATATATTTATATCTAAATATAAATACTTTATTTTGTATTTTGAAAAACCTCTTTTTCTCAAATAAATAGAGTATTATTTGATTTTCTCCAGTCATTAGTTCTTTGTCAAGATTTGTCTATATATGACAATTCATTTATTTTAAATCATGCTGATTTTCAAAGTATAATTAACTTCTTTTTATTAAATATATGATAAAATCTATAATGTGTTTTTCATTTATTTTCCCAAGGTATTTGTAAGTCTCTCCAGCTATGTTTTCATAAAGTATATATACTTTTTAGTATTGATATTTTTATAGTTTTTTTATATCTTTTTAAGAACCATTTTGATATTGATCGATTTAGCATTATTAATTTCCCTCAATATTTTAAACTTTTATAAAAACTTTTCATTAAAAATAATCTTTCTTTTTCGTTTGGCGCGTGCTGAAAACTAGCTATACCAATTATTATATCTAGGGATTCTTGTTTGTTTTTTTTAATATATGTTGCAATATCTTCACATATAAATTTATTTTTTTTATTGTCCTTTTTTGCAAAATCTAATAGTCATTGTGATATATCTACTCAGATATATTTTATGTTTTTGTTTTTTAAGTTTGAATTTAAAAATTTAATTAATCTTCATCATCAGCATCAAAACTCTAAAATAGATATGTTTTTCTTTTTTGATTTTTTTATTTCGTCTAAAATTATTTTACCATCATTTCGATGTTTATTTCTTGTGTAATAGTACTTTTTTGCTTCTTTGTTGTAAAATTCTTCTAATTCTTTTTTAATTTTCATTATTCAAATATTGATTTATTACTAAATTGTTCTGATTCTTTTTTAATATTCTCTTTTGGTTTTGCTAATTTTACAAAGTCTTTTATCTCAAAAGTTTTTTCTTCTCACTCTATAAATATTTTTTTGAAATGTAATAAATATAATAAGACAAATGCTGTCATTCTAACATCATTTTTGCAATATTTTTTAAATTCATCTAAAAACTTACTGTCTCATGTTTCTTGATATTTTTTCCATAATACTTCTCATTCTTGTCATGATTCTAATGTTTTTTGTATTCAAATTAAAGCTTCTCATATTTTATTTAATCATATTCTTTTTCATGTTATGTTTCGTATAAAATAAAATATATCCAAACTTTTTTTATTTAATTTTTGTAAATCATTTTCTGATAATCAAGATTGTTTTATAGTTATAGGATTATCGAAAGAAAAACTATTGAATCATATTATATATCAATCAAAATTTAATATTTTTTTTGAAAAATCCTTGAGTGTATTTTGATCTATATAGTTGTAGTCCATTTTTTCGTTTCATGGTGTCATAGAATAAGCCAAAAGGAACTTATAGGAATCAAGATTATTTCAAACTCAAACTGTAGTTTCAATATCATATACAATATAGGGTTTGTCTAGTATAGTATTATAATTACCACTTTTAAATTCATCAAATAATATTTGTTCAATAGATTTTTGTCATATTTGTTTTTCTTTTTTGATTATATATGTTTTTAACAAATTTTGTAGTTTTGATTTATCATTTATTGGTATCATTAGTTGTATTCTTTCTTTTTCATCTGTTAGTTCAAGAATTTCTCATTTTTTTGATATTCTAAAACTTGGATATCATCTGTCAAAAAAATATACATCATCTCATTCTTTAAAAATAAATTTAACCAAATCGTTTATTCACTGACATTTTTCTTTTTTTATTATGTTATATAAATTTGGTATAAAGTTGTTTTTTACATTTTTTATCTCTTCTAATGAAAATTTTTTATACATAATTTGTTTAAATTTTATTTATATAAAATATTTTATTTATATTTAAGATTCTCATAGTTGGAAACTACTGTTGGGTTGTTTTCTTTTAAAAATTCGATAGGATTTATTAAAAATCTATTTATTTCATTTTGGTTATCTTCTTTTAAATACAATTCAAAGTTTTTGATTTCAAAGTTGTATTTATCTATTTTGTTTCATTCTACTTCATTGTTTCTTTCGTTATATTTAAAACTTATTGTTCATAGTTTTTTTGTTTCAGTATTGTATGTACCAATGAAGTTGACTCATTGTATTGAGAATTCTAATATTATTTTATTACTTCACTCTACAATATCTTTTGGTATTGTATTTAGGTGTTTTTTAAAGTCTTCTATTGTTATTATAATATCATTACTTCACTCTTGTATAAATTCTTTTTTTTCTATATTATAGGATATTATTTTTCAGATCATATTTGATATTGTTATATTATTTGTATTTATATTTGGTAGAGATTTCTTTATTTCATTTTCTATATATTTGTTTGATATCATTATGTTTTCTATATTAAAATTATCCATATATATTTTATAATATATTTTATTGTTCGAATCTTCAATTTCTTGATTTTTTAATATAGATATATTTTCTGAATTACATTCTAACATATCCAATGAAGACATATTTTTTGTTTCTTCAAAAATATTATTTATTGTATTTTCAATTATTTTACATGTAGATACTTTATCAGGTGACATATATATATATATGTTTTGTTGAATGTACTGATATAATTTTGAGATAGTATATTTTTCTATTTGTATTAGATTTTCTATTGTGTTATTTAATTCCTCATATTCATTTATTTTTATGTTTTCTATTATGAGCTCTTTATCTATATTTTTTAATATAATTGATGAATATATTGGTATATATCATTCATTTGTTTTTATTGAAAAATATCAACTTACTTTTATTTTTTCTCAAGATATTCTTTCCTTTATTATTTTAAAAAAGGAAAGTGTTTTTATGTTTTGTAATGATTGCTTTATGTTGTCTTGTGTAGAAAAGGTTATTTCTGTGTTGATATCAAAAATATTTTGTTTTTCTAATTCTTTATTTGATATTTTTGTTTTTAATCAATTATATCAAACAAGTTGATCTCAATTATTTAATTTATTTAAATTGCTTATTATTTTTTCTATTTCTAGTTTTTTACTATCTGAAGATTTATACTTTAATTTGTTTAATATATTTATTATATAATTATTGTTAAATCGATATGTTAGATCTAAATAAAATTGGTCTATTTTCTCATTTTTTTTGAGTATATTTTGTAAATAACTTATATATGTTTCAAAGCGAATAATATCTATGGTGTTTTCATGTATATCATTGTATAAAATTTGTTGATATGATATGAGTTTGTAGTTGTTAAGTTCTTTGTTTTGATGTATAGTATTGTTTATATATCACTTTTCTAATTGATTTTGTATTTCTAAAAATAGTTTTAAGGTATTGAAATCTTGAGAATATTTATTTCAGCATGATATAAATATGTCTTCTAATTTTTGATTTGTATCATTTGAATATAGGCTATATTTTTTCATACCATTACAAAATCCTGTTTTATGACTACTTTTTTTGATATTATTGTATACTTTCTTCAATCAATCATAATCTCTTGATATATCATATATAAAAAATGTTTTTATAAAATTATTAATATAATAATCACAAGTATTATTAAAAAGTTTTATATTGTTTGTACATTTTAGATAAAAAGTTTTGATTATTGATTCTTCTATTGGTAATGATATTGGTAATCTTTTTTTTGTTTCTATCTGATTTGTATTTGTAAATAATATATTTTTAGCAAAGTTTTCTAGATCTGATATGTTGTAATCTCAACTTTCAAAATAGTTTTTGCTTTTTATTGGATTGTTGTCATATAAGAAAACATTTTGAGGCATAACTATATCATTATATAGTATTAGGTTGTTTGTAGAAAAAAATAAATCTCCAGACATATTAAAAGATCACTGTAATATTTTTATATCTATTTCATTTTTTTCTATATCTTGATTTGTTATTTTATTAAATTCTCAAATTAATTTTACTTTTTCCACTATAAAATCTTTTGATATATCTAATTTTTCTGTTTTTTTAATACCATTATTAATTATTATCAAAGATAATATTATTGTTAATATTATTGTTGAATATTTAAAAATGAAGTTATACACTTTAGAGTATTTATATATTATTTTTTTTTCTTCTTCATCATTTGTTTTTGTATTTTTATCTGTCATTTATTACAATATATATTAAATATGAGTTTAATATAAAAATATTCTTTTGTATTTCAAAACAAAACAACAATTTTCTCTTGCAAAAACTCTATATTTATTTATATGGATAGTATCATTTTAATTTGTAAAATTTATGTTAATGAAAAAAAGTTTATTAGCAGTATTTGTTTTAGGTTTAGCAACATTAGTTCTTGCTTGATGTATGACAAATGATGTAGAAGAATTAGTTGACGAGACAGTTAACGAAGAAGATGTAGTTGTAGAATTAGAAGTTACTGAAGAAGAAGAGGAAGCTTTGGAATGAGCAGCAGAAGAAATTCTAGAAGAGGATGTTGAAAACAAAACTTGAGAGAATGAAGAAGATATATTGGAAGAAGTAACAGAATAATTCTTGAAATTAATTATTATAAAGATAAAAGAAGGTGGTTATAATACCACTTTTTTTTATAGCAGAGTAATTTCTAAAAAACTTTTGTTTGATTTAGTTGATAATAAAGTGACTACAAGCTTTTTTTAGAAATTTTCTACCCCTTATTTTAAACTAATAAATATTATGCGTTTAAACAAATATATACAAGAGAATCTTTGAATATCTAGAAGGAATTTTGTGAAACTTGTCAATTCTTCTAAGGTTTTTTTGGATGGTGAAATGGTAGAATCTTATTCTAGACAGTTAAAATGATGAGAGATATTGGAAATTAAGTGATTAAATATAAAAGAAAAAATATCTAATTTTTCAAAAAAAATTGATATAATTGTATTTAATAAACCTAAGGGGTTTGTTTGTTCAAAATTTGATAAACATAACAAAACTATTTATCAATTATTACCTAAAGAATTTAAAAATTATTTTTATATAGGTAGGCTTGATAAAGATAGTAGAGGACTTTTGATAATGACAAATGATTCTGGTTTGGTAAATAAATTTGAACATCCTAGCAATAAAATAGAAAAAGAGTATATTGTTGAAGTTGATAGAATGTTTTCATTAAATGATTTTAAAAAGATGAAAAAGTGAATACTAGATGAATGAGAGTTTCTTGAAATAAAAACAGTAAAATATTTTGAACAAAAAAAGAAATTCTTTATTAAAATCATTTTGTGAGAATGAAAGAAAAGACATATTCGCAGGATATTAAAACATTTATGATATAAAATTTTAGATTTACAAAGAGTTAGTGAATGAGAATTTAAATTATGAAATTTGAAAGAAGGTAATTGGATGAGAATGTATTCTAATTGTTAATTAAGAAATAAAGATTAATTCTCTATTTATAATTATAAATAAATATGTTAAAAAGATTTTTTAGATTAAAGGGTAAAGATATAAATTTTCTTGTAAAAAGAAGAAAATATTTTCCTACAAAATATTTTTGATTTTTTTATTTTTATCAGTATCCAAATTTAAAATTTAATCAGATATCTATTAATATACCTTTAAAATATAGTAAAAAAGCAGTTAAAAGGGTTTTTTTGAAAAGACAGATAATTACTTACATTCAAAAGAATAATTTAGAAAAAAAACCGATAAATAATAAATTTTATAAAATATTTATTGTTTTGAATAAAAAAAATATATGAGAGCTCAAAAGTCAAATTGAAAAGTTTGACAAAAGGGAACTAAATCAGTATATTTTAAAAGAGTTTAAAGATAGTTTTTTAAATTTTTCAAAAAAATTATGAAATTAAAATTAAATCAATTGTCAGGTATAAAAGTTTTTTTAAAAGATAAGATGAAGAAAATAAAGAATAAAATAGAATTAAATTCTCAAGAATTAGATAAAAAAAATTGAAAAATTGATGAAATGGAAAACTCAGATAACTCTAATGGTTGAGATTGAGAGAGTGAGAATTTTTCTTGATGGAATGATAAAAAAATGATTAAATTTTGGCTTTTTGCTTTACTGATATGATTGCTTTGATATTTTGTTTATAATACTTTAAATATAATATTTTTGATTATATGAGCTTATATTATCTCTATAATTGTAGAATCTTTGATTTGATCTTTACAATCCATTTGACTCAAGAGATGATTGGCAATACTGATTTCATATATCATTTTTTTGATTTTTTTAGTATGAATTTTGTTATTTGTTGTTCCATTGTTGCTTAGTCAATTTGCTGAGTTGGTTTCTATATGAATAAATTATTTATCTTGATTTCAAAAACTTTTGGCAAATAGTAGTATGACTGAAATAATCTCAAATACTCAATTTTTACCTGAATATGCTAAAGAATATATATTAAATTATTTTGCCTGATCAGATGTACTTGTGCAGATACAAAACGTTTTACAAAACAATATTTCTCAAATAATTAACACATGAAAAGATTATGTACAAATTTTATGAGTTGTGGTTTTGAATTTTGTTTCTTGACTTACTAGTGCAATTACAAATTTTTTAATATTCATTACTTTAGCTATTTTGTTTTCAGTAGAAAAAAATCAAGTTATTCGTTTTATTGCACGTCTTTCTTGAAAAGAAAAATATGGTACTACATTTATGAAAATGAAAAAAATATATAAAAAACTTGCTATTTGGTTGAAAGCAAGATTGTTAATGAGTTTATTTATTACATTAGCTATGTGGTTAGCACTTGTTGTTATGTCTTGGTTTGGTATAGATATGCCAAATAAATTTTGATTAGCTTTAATTATGTGACTTTTGGATATTATACCTTATATATGACCATTTATATCTGGAGCTTTATTGTTTATAATATGATTGATTTATAATACTCTTTGGGCATCCATTTTGGGTGTTTGAGCTTTGTGGTGAGTAAATATAGTACAAAATAATATATTAACTCCTTTATTTATGAACAGAGCTTTGTGAGTAAGTTCAGTTTTTATATTTATATCTTTGATTATTTGATGAATTCTTTGGTGATTTTTGTGAGCGCTTTTAGCTGTTCCAATTGCTGTTATAATAACCTTATTTGTGCAAAATAAAGAAGAATTAAAAAAAGATGATATTGGAAAAAAAGATTGATTCTTTAAAAATATTATGCACAAAAAAGACTAACTCTTTAAGTATTTTTAAAATTTATTTTGTTTTATGAAAAAGAAATTTTTTGATTTTTACTGTAATTTGTTGGCTTTTTTTGCTAGGAGGTATATTAAAAAACAAACTCCTTTTATTATTTGAATAAATGGTAGTGTTTGAAAGACTTCTGCTAGAATGATAATATACCAAACGCTTTATAAGTTTGTTAATACAAAAAAAATATATACTTCAAGTAAAAACTTTAATTGAGAACTTTGATTATCTTTGTCTATCTTTCAAATAGAGGAGTTTACTCCTTCTATTTTTTGATTTATAAAAACTTTTTTAAATATTTTTATAAAAACTTTTTTTGGTAAAAAACCTTATGATGTTTTGATTTTGGAATATGGTATAGATCGTCCTGGTGAAATGGAATTTTTGTTGGAAATAGTTCAACCAAATATAGGTGTGTTTACAGCTATAGATTCAGTTCATTCTATGCAATTTGGAGATCCATGAAAAATTGCAAAAGAAGAAAAGAAAATGATAGAAAATACATTGGAATTTGCTTTTTTAAATATTGATGATGAATATGCAAGATCCTTGATCAAAAATATTGAGATAGATTATTTGACTTATCAAACCCAATGATATGATAGCAAATGAGAAATAAAATTTGATAATGAGGTCTTCAAATATGAAAATGATAAAATATTGGTTGATTTTGATTTAAAAGTAAAAGAAAAAAATATAAAAATTTCAACTAATTTATTGTGAAAAGCTCATTATGGTTATATATGAGTTGCTTTGGCTATATTAGATATAATAAATTATAGAGACTGAAATACTTCTGTATTTGATAATTTTGATGATCTGTTTCTAGATTACAAATTACAGTGATGAAGGTTTTCTGTTTTTGATGGTATTGAGAGTTCTATTGTATTTGATTCTACCTATAATTCTTCTCCATTAAGTGTTCAAAAGGTTTTAAATACAGTACACAATATTAAAAAAGATGTTTTCCCTCAAAGAGATGTTTGGGTTTTGTTGTGAGATATGAGAGAGCTTTGAGACCTGACAGAATCTGATCATAGAAAAATAGCAGCTTATATACAATGAGCTGCAGATAGAGTATTTTTGGTTTGAGATAGTATGCAAAAGTATTTTATGGATGAGTTGGGAAAAGCATGATTTGATATGGATTTGGTAGAACATTTTGATAATTCTATATTATTATGAGAATATGTTAAATCAGAGTTAATAAAATCAGACAAACCAAAATTGATTATAGCAAAGGGTAGTCAAAACACAATTTTTCTTGAGGAAGCTGTTAAGATTTTATTGGAAAATCAAGAAGATGTGGAGAACCTTGTAAGACAGTCAAATTGGTGGATGAAAAAAAAGGCAAAATATTTTTTGTCTGGATAGTTTTTTTTGTTTATTATCTTGGATTAATCTTTTTTTGTTTGTTTTAACTGTCATTTTTGTTTGTTATTCCAAAGTTAAACTGTCAGTGAAATTCCAAAAGTTAAATTGACAGTAGTATTTATTTTTTTGTTACTTTTATTATTTCCAGCTTAA
>CAZCTB010000060.1:0-3187 GCA_964501605.1 uncultured Candidatus Peribacteria bacterium | reverse complement strand
TTTTCTCCTTTTTTTTTTTCACCAATTATTTAAATATTAAAATTTAAACATAATACATCTTTAAAAAATCTAAACAGAATTGTAAAGAATAATATTATTGAGTTGTAATAAAATAACTCAATTTGTTATCAATATTACTGTATAAGACCTCCTTCCTTTGTTGTACAAATAAGTGAATATAATGTATCCATATCTTTGTACATTTATATTATAATCAAAAAGTTTTCTCCTGTCAAATTTTTGAGGACTTTTTTTATATAAAAAAGGCTTTTTTTTTGTTTAATTTGAAAATCTCACTAAAGAACTGGCATTTTTTCTGCGGTTCTTTTGTTTATTTTATTGTTTTTTCAATGCCATTTGATATAAAAAATTAATTTTTTCTCTAATATCGTCATGAAATTTTAGCATTTTATCATTTATGATTATTTTTTTTCATTTATTTCATAGTTTTTTAATTTTTTTTACTAATATTGGTATTCGTATAGTTTTTATAATCAGTTCTATAATATTTCAAAATAATCATCCAAATCGAAATTCTATTCTTTTTTTAGTTTTTGTTTTTCATGTAAATAATTTATTTCCAATGTTTATACAATGCTCTTGTGGATGGTTGGGCATCAAAGATTTAAATCGTTTGTTATTTTGATAAATACTACTGTAGTTACTTGATTCTTGATACAATGGGATTAGGTGAGCCAATCGATATGTAAGATAAATATCGGTCTTATCTATCATTATTGGATATAAGTTTTTATTATCTTCTGTAATATAAAAGCTAAGACAAAATTTTTGTCTTTTATTTTTTAGAGATCTTTTGAGTCAATATATTTTTAAAAATATTGCACTGAAAAATCTAGCTCTTCGCATACTCCCCTTTTTGACAATAATGAATAGGTCTATATCTGAATCTCGTTTGAGCGCATTGAATGTAATTGAATTGCATAGAAATATTTCTTTGATGAATGGTAGTGATTTGTAAAGTTTTCAGTGTTTGTTTATGATTTTTAAAAACTTATCTAAGTATTGATTTTTCTCTGTTCGTGAAAATCCCTTGGTTAATTTTGGTTTTGGTTCTATTTTCTTTTCTAATGCAAAAATTTCTTTGTCTGTTGGAACAGGATAATTCATAATTTTGTAAAATAATAGATTTTTGTCTATTGTTCCCATTCGTTACATGTAGATCATGTAAAATCTAGGCAAAATTTTTGTTCTAATTTTTGAGCAGCTTGATTGAATGCTATTTTTGAGATTGGTATGCAAGTTTCTATATTTGAAATATCAATACAAGAAAATACATTTATTTTTTGTATTCTAATTTCTTTATTTTCCATACTAATACTAATAGTTGAATTATTTAGTTTTATTTTATATTTTTTATGATTTAGTTTTATATATTCTTGTTTGTTATTTCATTCGTTGTAGTAAGTTCTAATTAATTGTAGATCTTGATTTTCTGGTCTATTTGATATTCTAGTATTGTTAATTATGCTAACTTGATCTCAGCTTCTGCTAGTAAAGTTTCTTTGAAATTTTATAAGTTCACTTTCTATAACATTATAAATTTTACTTGAAGACTCTTTTCAATATTTTATTTGTTCTTGATCTCTATCTGGCATAAAGAATCAAAACATTCATATAATTAGAGATATGATTATTACTACTATTAATATTTCCAAAAGTGTATAGGCTTTTTTCATTTTTTATTTTTTTGATGTAAATATATTTTTATAATAGGTAAAATGGAAAATAATTCAAATAGAAAAAATGTCATTTCGAGTATAGTGTAGAGTTTCCTTTTAAATGATTAAAGGGATTCCTCGGCTACGCTCGGAATGACAGTTGTATATATGTTTTTATTTATCCGTTGATTAGTGGTCTAACAACACAATTGTAGCTAGTATTGTTTTTGTTTTGTAGAATCATTGGTTTTTGATTGTCTACAATATTGAATATTATTTCGTCTGTATCCATTGTTTTTATAAAGTCTGTTATGTATCTACCATTAATTCCAAAGGTTACAGCTTCTCAGTCCATTAATACAGGAATGTTTGTTTTTCATGTTCATTTGTCTGTTTTACCGGAAGATATGGTAGCTTCTCAATTTTCTACTTCTATTTGTATGAAGTTGTTTATATCTCTTGTTAAAATTCATATTTTTTTGATAGCTTTTTCACATTCATCTTTGTTCATAGTAAGTGTTGTATTGAATGTTTTTGGCATAACTTCCTCTCTTTCGTAGTCAGGGAAGTTACCTTGTATCAGTAATGATGTAGCCAAAATTTTCATATTATCCATTTCAAATTCAAAAGCTACTAGGTTGTCTGAATATTTTACATCAACACTTTCAGATTCTTTTTCTTGTGCATAATCTGATATTTTTTTTATATCTATTATAGATGTTTTTGGTACTATGATAGAAAAATCATCTCATTGTATTGTTCAATTTGTTTTGTATTCTGTAAGTCTAAATGAATCGGTACCAACAAAAACTAATTTTTTTTGTCAATCTTCTTCTTTTGATTTCATCAACACTCATGTAAGTACTGGGCTGAAGTTTTTTTCTGTAACTGAATATTCTACATTTTCAATACCATTTGACAAAGATTGTGTATCTAGTGTTATTTTGTTATCTTGTGGTACATCTGGTAGTGCAACATATTCACTAGCTGATATTCAATTTATTTCAAAATTATCTTTTCATGATTTGATAGTCATCATATTTGTTTGTGGGTCTACACTAATTTCAACCTCTTTATCTTCTATGCTTTTTATAATATCTGAAAAAGTTTTTGCATTTATTGTGATTGCTCATTCTACTTTTATGTCGCATGGAGATTCTATTTCTACATATTTTTCCATGTCTGTAGCTCTAGTTATTAGACTATCTATAGATGCTTTTAAATAAATATTTTGCAAAATTGGTAATGTAGCATTTTTTGCTACAAATTTACTACTGATATCAATGATATGGTTTAATTTTTCTACTTGGATAGTGATTTTCATGTGAAATTCTTTTTATTGATTAAATACGATATATATAATATGTAAATACGTAAATAGTTTAAAATTTCAATAGATTTTTTCTTTCTTTGTTACACCAAAGTTAAATTGACAGTAATAGCCAAAAGTTAAAATGTCAGTATAATAGAAGAATATTTATATTCTTCTAAAAAGAAAATGACATTTA
>CAZCTB010000059.1:0-4570 GCA_964501605.1 uncultured Candidatus Peribacteria bacterium | reverse complement strand
TCTATGGTCAAGTGTCACATATTTCATTATTGAGTATATAAAGTCCTTACCTTATAATACTCTCTTACTGTCGGTTTTCAAATTTAAATTTAGGAATTGTTGGCAAAAATCGGATTTTTGGATGGTGCTGTATTACAACATAGATCTCCTTCTTGTGGTCCAAATTCTGTCAAAATATATGACAAACCTTGAAAACATATTCCTTGAATAGGTTTTTTTGCTGACAAGCTGACTAAGAAATATCCAGGTATAATTGTTGAGGATGAAAAAAGATTGTTGAATTATAAAATAAGAGATAAGCGGCTTATAGTTACTTGGACATGGGCTCGCTTTAGATTGGTTAAGCAAGATTGAAAGATAAAAGATCTTATAAAATTTCACTCTAATCATAAGTATTTATTTATGATGTTTTCAAAAAGCATATTAAATGATTTGTGAAATATTATAGCTTCTTATGATAAAAGAAACTATGATCAAATAATTTGTGATTATCATGACAAACTTTGAGAATTGTTTTCCAAAGATTTTAGTATTGGTAAAATAAGAAACGTAGTTCAACATATTTTGTGATATTTTAAAGATAAGATATCAGTAGAACAAAAAGATTTTTTCTTGAAATCTATAGATATGTATTCAAATTGAAAAATACCGTTATCTACTTTGCTTTGGATGTTGCGTAATTGGGCTATACAGTATGATAAAGATTATATAAAAAATCAAATTGTATTTGAGCCTTTTCCAAATGAATTATTGGAAATGAAGGATTCGGGAAAAAAAATAAATATTTAATTTTTTTATTAAATTAATTAGTATGTGAAAACGACATAGTATAGCAGCAAAAAAAGCATCTTGAGATCAGGCAAAAGCTAGAAATTATTCTAAAATATGAAAAATTATACAATTGGCGGCTAAAAATTGAGCAGATCCCAGTATGAATCCCTCTTTAGAATTGGCTTTGCAAAAGGCTAAATATTATAATTTACCTAAAGATGTTGTTGATAAAGCAATAAAAAAATGATCTGGTCAATTGAAGTCAGATGAATTGCAAGAAATTATTTATGAATGATATGGTCCTGGTGGGGTAGCTATTTTGATAAAAACTTTGACTGATAATACAAATAGAACTAGTTCAAATATAAAAATAATTTTATCAAAGTTTTGAGGTAGTCTTTGAGAACCATGATCTGTTTCTTGGCAATTTGATCAAAAAGGTGTTTTTGTGATTGATTGAAAATTTGAAATGATAAAAGAAAAATGAAATAATATTAAAAAAATACATCCATTGGATATAGAAGAATCGGATGATGATTTTATGCAAATGGATATAGAAGATTTTGATTTAGAAGATTGAAAAATAATAATAGTTGTTGACAAAAATAATTTCATTTCTATTAGAAATGAAATTAAAAACAAAAATTATAATATAATAGATTCTAATATACATTATATACCTCAAAATATTTTGGATATATCTGAACAAGACAACATAAATCTTATTTCTTTGATTGATAATTTGCAAAAAAGATGAAGATGTAGATTCTGTTTACTCTAATGTTAAATAATTTTAGATTAAAAAAATTTCTTATAAAAAATTATTTTCTATATTTTACATAAGTTACTGTCTTTAAGCATTCTGTATATTTCAAAAAGTTTTATTGTTTTTTTGTAATTGGTTAGATTTTCATATTCATTTTTAATTCATTCTATTATACTTTCTAATTCCCAAAGATTATTCGTGTTGTTTGTGTCAATTTGTGCTATATTTCATATATTTATTAGTGTTGTGTTTATTTTCTTTAAAGCACTTTCTGGTGTTAAATTTGATTCATCTAAACACTGAGATCATAATAATTGAGATATTTCTTCAACTTCTTCATCACTTATTCATTTACCGTGTATATTCATTTCGATTTCTCATTTGTATTGTATATTTTCATAATTTGAAATACTTTGTTCCATATTTCTATCAAAAGTAAAAGTATCGATAGTTATTATGGGTGGTAATTCTTGTAAAAAATTTTTAAAATCTTTAGTTTTGTTTTCATTATTCTCTAATCATATTGTATAGGCTAAACTTGGTATTGATCTATAATTGTCTCTAAATTTATAATAACAATATTCATCTGCTTCATCGTTGCATGTAGCTGTTTGTTCTATACTTTTTTCAATTATCTCTTCATTGATTAGCTTGTTATCTCAATTATTATTAATTCGTTGATATATATGATATCATATTGTTTTTTCTGTATCAAAATTTTGTCAATATTCTTTTTTTAACTCTTCTATTGTTTCTTTTTTGTCTGTTTTTATATTATTTCGTATATTGTGAATAAATTCATTTATTAGTGATATATTTAATTTGTTTGATGTTATTGATAATTTTTCTACTAGTAATAAGAAAGAACGTTTTGAGCTTGATATAAATTCTATTTTTATAGGTATTTTAAAATAATTGCTTTTTTCAATAATATCTCATATTAAAATTTTTTCAATTTTATTAAATTCGTTGTTGTCTCATACATTTTTAAAGAATTCACTCCATTTTTGTATTAATTTTATATCTTCATATGGATTTTTTTCTAAAAATTTTGCTCATAGTATTGTTGTATCAACATTTCATAAAAATGGATCTTTCCAAATATTAAGTTGTGGTAAAAATAAATGTTTTGTTAAATTTGTATAAGGATTCTGTAAACTTGATAAATATCAGTTGTATCTTTCTATTTCATTTTCTATATTTGTTTCATAATTTATTAGCTCATTGAGTGTGTTCATTTCTGATACTTCTCTTTTCGTATATTCATTATTTTCTAATAATTTTATATTAAAGTTATTTAATCTGTATAATTCGTCTCATTCTTTATTTAATTCTTTTATATTTATTATGGTTTTTGCTATCATATAAAGCATTATCAAGCTTGATATTATAGCTATTGGTATCAAAATTTTTATTTTATCTTTGTTTTTACCAAATCGTTTTTTTGCTTTCTTAAAAATTTTAGATAAATCTTCGTTTATATTTCTATTTTTTGTGTCTTCTTTTTTTTGTGTTTTTAGTATTTCTTTTTCTATACTTTTTGTACTAATTCACATTTTTAAATATTTATATATAAATTTTAATCTATTGTTTCTATAAAATCAAATATTTCTCTTTGGCTTTCCTTTTGTATTGGCAATGTAAAAGATTTATTTGAATTATTTACAATAAATTGAGTTGATCCAATATCTAAGGTTTTTGTTTTTATATCAAGACTTTTTGTACTTATTGATTCTCATAATATAAACTTACTTTGTTTAAGATTGTTTATTAAGTTTGTAAATATAAATATGTGTGGAGACAATATACCCTTTTTGGCTAATTCAATCTCATCTTGTTTAAATGTATTTATATCTATATTGAAAGTTATTTCATCTTTGTTTTGGTCAAACCTTTTAAATATTATACTAAAACTTGGTAGTTCTGTTTGTTCTAGTTTTGTGTCTGTATAGTGGATAAGTTTTTTGAAAAAATTTGTATCAAAATACATATCTTTTGTTATTTTATAATATTTGTCAAAATCTCATACAACATTACATTGATAATTTGTTTCATATGGATTTAAATAACAATTTTTTATATATAAATTAATATCTTTATCTCATCTTGATATTATGTCATTTGTATTTTCTTCAATAATACTTTTAGGTTTTTCAATGGATTTAGAAAGACTCTCTAAAAATGTATCTAGATATGAAAATACATTTATTGCACTATTAAATTTTATAGCTTCTAGTGATAATAAAGAGTTTTGTATTGATCAAATTTGTTCTTTATTTGATAATATATCTCATATTTCTTTTGGGAAAAAGCCATTTTTTGTAATTGCTTTTTTTGTTTCATTTAATGTTTTATATTTTGTTAATATCGTATTAGATAAGTTTATGACAGAATCTTTTAATATTTCTTTTTTTTGGATATAATTTTTATCAGATTCAATTAAATTTGTTAATTCTAATATTCATGATTTACCACTTATAATAATTTGATTTGAAGAATTATGTTCTTTTTTAAAATATTTATTTATTAAATCTTTTATTTTTGAAACATTTTCTGATATTTTAGTTTCTTCAATTTCTGTGTTAGTAGAGTATTTTTCTATATAATCATTGTATAAATATAATATTCAAGAAACTAGGACACTTATAAATATAGTAATGAAAGATAATATAAATATTTTTCGATAATTAATGTGATAGTGTTTTTTTTCTCTTTTTTCTGTTCAATCCATACCAAATTCTATGTTTTTTTTATCTTCTACTTTTTCTTCTTGTATTTTTATATCATCTAGATTTATTGTATTTTTAAAAGAATTATTGTTTTTTTCGTTTGCTTTTGCTATTAGATTATCATTTGTGTTTTTTTCTGTTTTATCTTCTGTACTTTCTGTTTTTTTATTATTTGAAAAATTTTCTAAATTTTCATTTTGTTCTTTATTTAAATTTATTTCTCAAAAGTTTATTTTATTTTCTTCTGTCATCCAATATTTTGTTATAAATATAATATATAATAATTATAATTATAAAGTAATAA
>CAZCTB010000058.1:0-15569 GCA_964501605.1 uncultured Candidatus Peribacteria bacterium | reverse complement strand
TAAATGTCATTTTCTTTTTAGAAGAATATAAATATTCTTCTATTATACTGACATTTTAACTTTTGGCTATTACTGTCAATTTAACTTTGGTGTAACAGGCTATAAACTTTCTATTGCAAAGAAGTGAAAATTTAATATATTATTTTTAAGTGAACAAGTTTTTATGTACTAAAATAAATAATAATGCTCTTTGACTTCACATCATTTATACAAGATCTTAGAGAAAATCCTGAGAAAAAAGAAATAATTGAAAAATATGAAAAACACTTCTGACCAATATCTTGATGAATAAAAGATCAACAACGATATACAGAATACCTAGTTAAATTTAAAAATACAAAATTTTTGGTACCAGATGAACTAGAAAAAGATTTTGATCGAGGTTTATTACAACAACTTGTACTTTGATCATTTTCAAGTGATTATGAATTAAAATGAGAAAAAGACCAAAACCCAGAATTATATATAGCAGTAAAAAGTGGAGACCAAAGTGTAGTTAAAAAAGTATCAGAATTACGATCTTTCCAAGTACAAAGATTGTATGAGATATACATCGAAGAACAATTAAACCTACACATACTAAAACAAGAAGATGAAAACGAAAAAAACGCAATAGAACAAGAAAGAAATATGAGACTTAAAAGACGAAAAGCTATATTAGATACTATGTGAATAGCACAAGAACAAGAAAAAGCCAAAGTTGAACAAGAAAAAAACTTAGACGATTTAATGTGAAAATTATAAAAACCAATATCTACAAATACAAAAAACGCTGCAATTGCAGCGTTTTTAATAATATTTAATTAAACTAATTAGAATAAGTATTCAACAAAAATCATGGAATAGGCTGTCAATAAATAGCACTCAAACCAACAGTTTTATCCAAAAATCCAGCTATACTACTCACAAAAAATTTGGTAGTAGGCAAATATATCAACTTTTCAACTCATCAAACATTTACATCATTCATACTCAAACAAAAAGATGCTAAATCATTTTCCACATTAGTAATCAACAAATATCACATATAATCAGGATTATCCAATGAATCATTTCAATAATAACCAAAATAATCTTTAAAATAATTTTTTATTATATTTTCATCAACATCATATGTCTTTATAAATAGCAAATCTCTTTCTACAATATTGTCCAACAATATTATCAATCACAAATTAAACTCTCTACCAAAATCTTGATTTTTTTGAAAATTAATATTTTCTACATATTTGAGTAAATTATTATTATAATTTACTCAAGAAACAAAAAGATTATTATTTAATTCAAGCTCTTCTTGCACAAACAAAGGTATTGCTATAGATTCTCAACCACTCAATACAAAAGCATTTTCATCACTACAGCCAGTACCAAGCCAAAACTTATCTGACAAATATTGAGTTTTTCATTTAATATCTACATCAAAATCACATGTACTACAGCTAAAATTATCTACAAATATATCGTCACCAGATCAAATGTGATTTGAAAATCATATACCAGCATTATCGATTTCTACCAACGCCAATTCCAGTCATGCTTTAGCATAATAATAAGATTTATTATAAGAATTCATATCGTTAGTATATGACACCATTTGTTTTACAAAGTTCATAGTCAATATTCCAATCAAAGAAGATGCTAGTAATACAAAGATTACTAGTATACTTATATTTCAGCTATATTTTTTATTTAATATCATGTAAATTAAGGCCCTTAGATATTAAAAAACTGTTGCACAAACATAGACACGTTGTTGGTCCAATTATTTTCATCATGTCACTTATTATACAACTGGATCGTAAACCAAAATCATGGATCATTTATACATGCTAGGTAATTACTAGCACATAATGAACTATCATCAATATATGATTCTGAATTTACAAAAGGAATTATTTTAAACAATGACTTAGTAGTATATACCAAATGACTAGTCAAATCAATAATTTTATCATTTTTCTCCAAAACTAATCCACATCATTTGTTCAAATTTTCTCTAGTCAGCTCTTCATCAAGATCTAAACAATTTCCACTAGCATATATAGATATTTCTCAATCTTGTCAAGTCATATAAAGTATTTTTGATATACCATTTGATTTAATCAAATCATCTCAATATTTTTGATAATCTATTTGATTTCTGTTGGCCAAATTTTGTAAATTTTCTGACAAAAACAACAATTCTTGGTTTACTATTTTTTGTTGCTCTACTCTAAATGAAATTTGAGACATAGTAATATATGTCTTGAACAGTATTCAAGCCAAAACACCAATAATCAAAACTACCATAATCATCTCTACCAGCGTAAATGCCTTTTTATTTTTCATTTAATAGTTTCAAATAAAACTTTCAAACACTACTTCTCAAGTATCTCCTCATTTCATATATAATACATGAGATTCCAGTTTCAATATTTTATCACTAGGTAATACTCAATCTCATTCCTTTACTTCGTGAAAAGACAAATATCTCGCAAACAATGTATCTTGAACTTTATAACTTAATCAACTTTCAACATTCAACTCATCATAGTATCCATACCAAGACAAATCTCACTGGTAAAAGTACAGTTTATTTTTTTCAAAATTTTCCATAAAATTATTTCATTTATCAACATTATTTTGATAAATATAATTTTGTGGATCAAAAGATATTTGTAAATTTTTTTGTATATCAAAATATCAATCACATATTACATCTTCAAAATTAGACTGATTTCACCATCATATTTCATCGTTTAATTCTTCTATACCCCAAGAATACATGTCCTCAGAAATCAAACAATCCCAACTCAACTCCTTAGACAAATTAGAGTCTCTCAAATTGTAAACCAATTCCAATCACTCTTTTGCCAACAAAGTAGCCTGTATCTTTACATTATTTTTGTCCATTTGTTCCAAATTATCAGTTACTAATTTTAATACAGCCAAAATACCAATAGAAAAAATTACTATTGCTATCATAATCTCTATAAAAGTAAAAGCTTTGTTTTTTTTCATAAAATAATGAAAAATAAATTAGAATAACTACAAAATCTTTTATATTTTTTACATTAAAAATCAAACATTAAAATTGTAATAAACGGTTTGAAAAATAATAAACAAACAAAAATTTATTTACAAGAAACAGAAAAAATTCTACAATTATCAGAATTAATTTGAAAACAATATTTTTTAGAATTATTTACCAATATAGAAATTGAAGCTTTTGTATCCTCTTCACGATTTATTTTACAACCCAAAACATGTGGTTTCATTACTACACTCAATGAATCAATATCTTTTCAATCCAAAAACAATCAATCAATCTGATAAGATCCACCATCCACAAAAGTTCTACCCGAATACACCTCTCCATAAGTATTATAAAAATATTCAAATTTATTTTCTGCACTCTGCATTTTCAACTCTAAATTCTGATATATTTCTCCTTGATAATAACTTGTCATCATATTGTTTGAATAAATAGAATCATAAGTAGATACAAACTGCTCTTTTACATTTTTATTATTTAAAAAACCTATACGATCTCATCAAAATTTCATCGTAGCTCACATAATAACTCATATAATTACAATCACAATAGTTATCTCCAATATTGTAAAAGCCTTTTTATTTTTCATTAAACATTTTTATAATAAATATAAACTAATTATCTGGAATAACAGCAACAATTAACAATTATCAATTAATTTAAAGTCCTGCTCCCTCCATTATCTGCAATATCAATCCAAACACTCCAGAAGCAATTACCACTACTATCAAACCTATAAATACAAGCATAATTGGTTCTATTACTTTGGCCAATCTATTTATTGTGACATTCAGTTCTTCTTGGTACATCTTCAATACATTATCTACAGAGTTTTCCAAGTTGGCTGTTTCTTCTCATACTTTTATCAAAACAGCTACATTACTTGGTATCAAAAAATTTTCATTTCTTATAGAATCATATATAGTTTCTCATCTTTGCAATCAAGATAAAATCCTTTCTATCATATCTTGATAGGGTGGAATTCCCAGAATATCTCTTAATATCTTAAACGTTTCCAAATAATTCATACCAGAAATTAACATCAGTTTCATATATCTACATCGCTTCACTAAATAATAATATTTTGTCATCCTACCAATCAATGGTATTGACATCAAAATATTAAACCAAGATCTTTTACCTGTGTCTGTAGAAAAAAACAACCAAGATAAAACACCAATTCATCAAATAGAATAAAGTAATATTTTCCATTGATTAGCAAAAAAATCAGATATATTCTTTAATATTTTTGTCACAGTTGGCAATTCCATTCATTGAAAACTATTTGCTATATCAAAAACATTTGGCAACACAAAACCAAACAATGCAAAAACAGCACTCACAGCTATAACGACTAATATCATAGGATATATTAAAGCTCATATATATTTGTTTTTAATTTCTTTCATATATTCATATTCTTCAGCCAAAGAACTAAGAACCAAAACTAAATTACCAGATTTTTCACCAGCTTTTACTACATTATAATCTCATTCATTAAAATAATCTGGCAATCTATTCAATGCATATGACAATGTTTTTCATTTGTGCAAAAACTTATTTACTCATCTAGTAATTTCTTTAACAGCATAATTATCGGTACTATGACGTATGGTATCTACCGCATCCACAACTCAAACTCATCATTTCAACATATAAGACAACTCTTTGAAGAAAAAAATCTTGTCCTTACTACCAAAACTTCATTTGTCTCTAGATTGTAAAAACCTTACAATAGTATCATCAATACTATGTTTCTTATATTTTTTATATTCCATCTTAATTTTCTTCAACTTTACCATCAAAGTTTATTTTTGATAAAAATACAAATACATAAACACATTGGCATCTTGTACTTGATCTGAATTAACTATATCATAATTAATTTCATCTATTTTGTATAACATACGCAAGTCTGATTCTGTAGGAATCTTTTTTTCTACATTGTCTATAAAAGACAACAAACCTTCTTTGTTTTCAAAAGTAATATTAAGCTCCACAGGAACAAAATACAAACTTTCATCAAACTGCTCTTTTTCTCCTATGGATATTTTATTCAAAACTCAATTTGTAGATCTAGATTTTTCATTTAAGGGAAATTTTTTTAGCAAAAATCAATCAATATTTGCTAAAATTGTTTTTTCATCCAATTCCATTTTTTTGTCCATCATATCATTTAACAAAAGATAAGATCTTACTGTACCAAAATTATCCTTTATTATATTTGGCAATTCACTACATCATTCAAACGTATTTACACAATCAACTGATTGATTTTCTACCTGTTTTATTTTGTCTACAAGTCATTTGTTTGAGTCATATTGATTCTTTTTGTTTTCGAAACTCAACATCTGGACTTCCATATTAGATAGTTCAGTAGATCTAGATTGGTTTTGGTCCCAACTAGGCAAGATATAATTGTATCAAAGGAAAAACAATAAAATCAAAATTATCACAGTATAAACTTTATATCTTACACCCACTACTCTAGATGTTGTAATCAAAACTTCATCATCAGAACCAGTTGGAACTTTATTTGGATTTTCTTTGTTTTCAAAGTTTTCTCAAACCAATTTTTCCAAAATTTCATTATTTTGTGTCATCATTTACTACTTTAGCATTTAAAACAAATTCAAAATATTTTTCTCATACTTTTTCATAAGTTTTGATTTTCATATCTTGTATAAAATCTAATTCATCAAATCTATCAAACAAAGATTTAAAAGCACCATTAGTAGAGGTGTAATAAAGAGCTTTTAAACTAGAAACACTTCCTTTTAGACTAATTTCATCCAAAGTTACATTAAAATCAGATAATACTATAGTATCAGTAGAACTAGAATCCAAGCTTTTTAAATCCTCAAAAATACTGATTATTTTTGGTATATGTTCAAACCATGGCATATCTACAGCATTTTCTTCTAATTCTTTTACCAAAAGAAATTTATCATAACTAATAGCTCTCTCATATTGCGACAACTCTTCTTCTTGTTGATCTAGTTTTAATTGCTTTTCTTCTATATTTTTGTTGATCAAATAAGTATCTACCTTTAAATAAATCAAGCTCAAAAAAGAAAGTATCAAAAACAATACTAATAATCTAAATATTTTTTCTCATCTGCTACGAAACTTTTTTTGTTTTTTAGACATAAATACTAAATTTAATTTTTAAAATTCAAATTTATAAGAACCAAATACTTATTAAAAATCAATATTTGATACTTTAAAGCATTATAATTATATTCTTATAAAAAAAATTATCAAAAAATTAGACTAAAGACCATATTTTTACTACCATTTTTACAAAAAAAACACATAATAAGTTAAAACAAAAAACATTGACTTAAAATATTAAATGTATATAAAAACATCAAACAAAAAAAATAAAAAAATTATGAAAAAAAAATTGCAAAATTTTGAAGGAAAAATGGTTTCCTTTATTTATGAAGGCTCTGACCTTCCAAATGGTGAATTCACACCAATTGAAATTAAAGGAAAGATAAAAAAAGTTGAAGAATATCAATTTAAAATTGATATACTAGAATATCCGGGAACAACTTTAACTGTATCTGACGTACAAACAGATACAATAAAAAAATTATAAAAACATTTTTAAACTGCCAAGTTTTGGCAGTTTTTTTGTAATTTTAAATTGAAAATAGATTTTACTTAATTAAAAGTATATTTTGTATGTTGTAATATAAAAAAACTTTATAAAATTAAAATTAAAATCATGAATCAAAAAGAACTAATACAAAATTTAACAAAATATCGAAAAGAAAACAATATTTTTCAAAAGTCTATTGAGCAAAGATCAAATAAATTACAAGCTATCACTTATGATGGACCTCCTTTTGCTAGTGGTACTCCTCACTTTGGACACTGACTAGTGGGAGTAATGAAAGATCTAGTAGGTAGATACAAAACCATGAAATGATACCAAGTAATTAGAGATCGATGACGAGATTGTCACTGATTGCCTGTAGAAAAGGCTGTAGAAAAAAAACTATGATTGGATGGTAAAAAGGATATAGAAAAAAAACTATGAATAGACAAATTTACACAAGAATGTAGAGATTATGTAAGTAATGTAAGTGATGAACGAAATATTTTTGTAGATCAAATAGGTAGACGAGCGGATATGGAACATGCATATATGACTATGAATTTAGATTTTATGGAATCTGTAATAAATGTATTTGATAACTTATATTCCAAAAATCTTGTCTACAAATGATTTAAAATACAATGGTATTGTCCTTCATGCGCTACTTGATTGTCCAATTCAGAAGTAAATGAATGATATAAAGACAAACAAGACCCAGCAATAACCATAAAACTTCCAATATACAACAAAAACCAAGACCAATTACAAAAATATGACACTACTGAAGACGGTTTTATAAATGTCGTTTGTTGTATAATCAAAAAAGATAATAAGTTTTTGATGTGATATCATAAAAAATGACAAAAATATGTTTTCCCTGGAGGGAAAATAGAAAAATGAGATTCTATAGAAAAAACAGTAGCAAAAGAATTAAAAGAAGAAATATGAGTAGAAACTAAAAACTCCACTATAATTGGAGAATTTAAAGAAGTTTTGTGATGATGACTTTGGAATTTAATACATATAGAAGCAGAAATTTCTGGAGAAGCAAAAAATATGGAACCAAACAAAACAACACATTTGGAACGAGTAGAGATTGTTGATTCTCAAAATGAATTGTGAATGGCGCTAAAAATAGACAACACAATTATAGATGATGCTGATGAGATTATGAATCAATTTTATGATCTATATATACACAAAAATAAAATAGCAAAAGAAACAAGTACAGATAGACCAGTAAACTTATTGGCTTGGACTACTACTCCATGGACGCTGCCATCAAATAGTTTTTTAGCTGTATGACCATATATCAAATATGTAATGGTATTTGACAAAAATAGTAAAGAATATTATATACTAGCAGAAAATTTATTAAAAAAATATTACAAAGAAAAATCTGATTATATTCTAATCAGAAAATTTCAATGAGAAGAAATGAAATGAATTTTTTACAAACCTCTTTTTGAATATATCAACAAAAGTAAAATACCAACTGAATACAAAGAAAAATATTTTCAAATTATACAGTGAGATTATGTAAGTACAGAAGATGGTACAGGTATTGTACATATAGCTCCTTGATTTGGACAAGAAGATTTCGAAGTAGTTACAGATATCTTTCCTAGAGAAAAAGCTAAAGATCGGCTCTTTTTGCCAGTAAATGATTATGGAGAATTTACAGACCAAGTATCTGACTATCAATGAAGAATCGTATATGAAACAAACAAAGATATAAACAAAAGACTCAAAGATGAATGAAAATTAATATTTTTGCAATCTTATACACATTCGTATCCACATTGTCGAAGATGTGATACTCCCCTTATATCAAAAGCTATGGATTCTTGGTTTATCAAAGAACCTGAATTAAAACCACAAACAGTAGAAAATGCAAAAAAAATATGATTTATACCACAAAGTGTTAAAAAAAGATTTATAGACACTCTAGATTCTGCTCCAGATTGGAATCTTAGTAGAAACAGATATCGATGATCGCCTATACCTATACGACAAAATGATGAAAACACAGAAGATAGAATAAGTATATGAACATTGGAAGAGTTATTCCAAAACAGCAAAAATTGATCACAAAATATCACAAAAAATATTTTTATTAGACATTGAAGGACTGATTTTAACGAAAAAAAATGGTGAGATTCTTTGTGAGAAGGGATATTGACAGAAAATTGAAAACTACAAGCTGAAAAACTTAAAAACAATCTTCAAAAAGAATTATGAAATGACAAAAACTTTGTAATAGTTGTATCTCCTCTCAAAAGAACATTTGAAACAATTCTACCATTTTTAAAATCAAAGTTTTGAGAAGAAGAAGAGAAAAAAATAGAATTAAAATACCAAGAAATAGTAAAAAAATTTGAAGAAATTCATCAAAACTGAAAACTGTTGGAATACAACCAAAATAAAAACAATCAAAAACTTTTTGAGATATGAAAAAATATTTTTGTAGATATGAGAATTCATGAAGTATATTATCCTTCTATTCAATGAATTGAATTTGAATGTGGTATGACTACCACAATACCTACAGATAAAAAACTTTTCCCAGATGGAGAAGCTATAGAAAATGCATTCAAAAGAACAAAAGATTATATAAAAGATATAAATAGTAAATTTAAAACAAAAACAATAATCACTGTTTCACATTGAGATACACTTGTTTCAATGCAAAAATATTTTAGAGACTTTGACTATAGACAAAGAAAAAAAGAATATTATCTAAAAAATTGTGAAACGAAAATTCATTATTTTGACAACACAACACAAAAAGAAGTGGATCTTCACAGACCTCATGTAGACAACTATCGATTTAACATAGATGGTAAAATATACCATAGAATACCAGAAGTAATGGATTGTCGATTTGAGTCTGGTTCTATGCCATTTGGACAAGTTGGATTTATTAGAAAAAAGGACGGTACAGAAAGATCTTACAAACCATTGATATATCCAGCAGATTGGATTATGGAATGATTAGATCAAACTAGAGGTCGATTTAGAGTAATGCATGTATTGTGAAATGCTATGATGTGAAAAAATTCTTATGATAACGTAGTAATAAACGGTTTAATATTAGCTGAAGACTGACATAAAATGTCAAAAAGTCTAAAAAATTATCCAGATCCTGAATATTTATTTCATAGGTATGGTACAGATGCGTATAGATTATATATGCTATCTTCTCCATCAGTAAAAGCTGAACCTATGAAATTTACTGAAAAATGAGTAGATCAAGTATACAAAGATTTTACAGCATCACTCACAAATGCCTATAAATTCTTTGAAACATATGCAAAAGTTGATAATTTTAAAACAGACAATACAAACTTATTTTTTATGAGACATTCTAATGCTGAATGATTTGATCTAGATTCAAAACTAACTCAAGAATGAATAGATAAATTAAATTCAGAAGAATTTATAAGTAAGATACTAAGACTAGACTTGGACAAAATATATTCTTCTCATTCTGATAGAACAATAAAAAGCGCAAAAATAGTACAAAAAATATACAAAGAAAATTTGAACAGAGATATAGAGATCATCAAAGAAGAGTGATTACGACAAGAAAATATAAACAACACAAAAGAAACTTATCAAAAAATATTATCACAAGAAAAATGAAAAAACATATTGTTGTTGTCTCATGACGTGATTTTTGCAGATTTACGAAAAAAGATTTATGATAAAAAATGAAATTTATCAAAAGCTGAAATTATAAAACTACCAAATTATCAAATTACAAATGATTTGGACAAACGAATAATAGCAAGCTTAAATGAGTTGTGAATCAAGATAGAAAACGAAATGAATCATTATCATCTAGATAGCGCTACAAAACTACTTATGTGATTTGTAGACAAACTAACTAATTGGTACATTAGAAGATCTAGAAGAAGATTTTGGGCATCTGGTATGGACCAAGACAAACTTTCAGCATACCATACACTATTTGAAGTCTTGAATACTTTTGTAAAAATATCTGCACCATTCGCTCCATTTATTAGTGAACACATATATCTAGAATTGCAAAAATTTAGCAACAAAGAAAATATAGATTGAGATTCTATACATCTCAAACATTTCCCAACATCTTCAGACAAATATATCGATAAAAAACTTATGTGAGAAATTGAGTTAGTAAGAAAAATAATATCTTTGTGATTGTTTATAAGATCAAGGAACAACATAAAAATCAAACAACCATTGGCAAAAATGGAAATCAAAATTGATTAAATAGCTGTCATTACGAGCTAGCATCCTGCTCTATTGAAAATTAAGAGTCGAGAACACTCGATAAATCGGTGAAGTAATCTAACTTCATATTCTAGTTATACCATATTACAAAAGTAGAGATTACAATTGATTAAAACCACAAGATTTAGTTTTTATATGTTTATTTTTTATAATGCTAAAAATAAGTAACAAAAACAAAAAAATAATCACAGCAATATCAATAATCATATGAACAGTAGTTGGAGTATGATTTTTAAGTATGCCATATGTTGCTGTAAAATCATGATTTCGAACAACAATGTGATATCTTTTTGTTTTTGGGTCGCTAATACTTTTGATAAATCTATATTTTTGAGAAATAATATTGAGAACAAAGGAAGACCACCAATTAGTATGATACGCAGAAAAATATCTTTGAAAAAAAGGTAAAAACATAATGTTTATTTTTGTTGCTTTTGCTATATTGTCTGCATTGTTGGCTTATATGATAGGTGTTTGAGAAAGTTTAAGTTATATGATATTTTGAAATTTAGAATACAAAACAATACTATGAGCCTTGTTTTGATTTATTATGTCTATACTATTACGACGCTGAGTTTCTTCGCTCAGAAAATATGAAAGAATTGGAGTATGAGGACTAATGTTAATGTTGATTTTAATAATAATATTTTTTGCAAAAGATATAAACTATGCAAATCTTACAATTTTCAATAAATGATATTTATTTCTGCCTCTATGAGTTGTTTTATTTGCTCTAATAGAATTCTTTTCTTTACCAGCAGCAGTTAAAGTACTCAAAAAAAATGAATTACTCACAAAAAAAGTAATAATAGCATGATCTATCATAACTATATTAATATACGCTTTGTTTACCTTTTTGGTTGTCTGAATCAGCTGACCAAATACTCCACAAGTTTCTACTATAGCATTGTGACCTTTGTTTATCATAATAGGTATAATAACTATGTTTACGTCATATTTGGCGCTGTGAACATCTTTGGAATCAAGTTTTATAATAGATTACAAAAATAAAAAAAATATAGCACGATTAAAATCTGCAATAATACCAATAGCAATATTTTTGTTCTTAGAAATGTTCAACTTTTTTTCTTTTATAAATATTATCACTATATGATGAATAGTCGCTGGATGACTAATAGTAATCTTGGTTTTGATAATACACAGAAAAGCAAATACTCAATGAAACAGAATTCCAGAATATCAAGTCTTTCTTAGTGAAGGCCTAGCAATACTAATATCTTCTTTATTTATAATTTGAATGATAGTAGAGTTAATTAACTTTATTGTAAAATAAATCCAATATTGTTTTTAATCTATTGATATTAACAAACACATTAATATCCAATATATATAGACTTTATTTTTTAATAAACAAAAATGAATTACCTTGTATGAATAGTTGCTATTTATTTTATTTTGTGAATCAAAATTGTAAAACAATACGAAAGAAAAGTAGTATTTACTTTATGAAAATATGAAAAAACTTTGACTCCTGGTTTTAAATTTATATGGCCAATAATTCAAACCACAAAAACTGTAGATATTAGAGAAAAAGCTGTAGATGTACCAAGCCAAGAGGCTATGACAAAAGACAATATTTCATGTAATATAAATGCTGTAATCTACTATGAAATAAAAGAAAATCAAGTAGATAGAGCCGTAATAAATGTAAAGTATGTAGATTATGCTATGAGTCAATTTGCTCAAACTACTATGAGAAATATCGTATGACAATTTGAATTAGATGAATTACTTACAAACAGAAAAGAAGCTAGTGATACAATCAAAAAAATTGTAGATGAGAAATCAGATACACGATGAGTAAATGTACTCTCGGTAGAATTAAAAGATATAAATATACCTGACAATCTAAAAAGAACTATAGGAAAACAAGCTGAAGCAGAAAGAGAAAAAAGAGCAAAAATTATCACTTCAGAATGAGAATTAGCATCATCAGAAAATTTGAAAAAAGCTGCAGAAATGTTGGCAAAAGCTCCTGGTGCATTACATCTAAGAACATTACAATCTATCAATGATATCAGTTCTGATCAATCTAATACTACAGTATGGATGTTACCAATAGAAATGCTTGATGCTATAAAATGAATATGAGACCAATTTAGTACAAAAAAGAAAAAATAACAATATTAACAAAATAAAGAAAAAGAGTCGAAATAATCGACTCTTTTTATAATTTAATACTTTTTTTTAACAAAATACATACTTGGTTTTGCCAAAATTTCATACCTTTCTTTTTCTATCATATATTGTTGAATAGACAAGAAGGTACTTTTTGATAAAGCCTGCCAATTATCACTAGACAACAAATAGTTATTAATAACATCTAGTTTAAATTCCAAAAGATCTAAGAGTTTTTTTTTATCACTAGCAGAATATCTTTGAAAATCAGGATTAAAATAATCTTGAAAATCGTCTTCAAAATCATCTTCATCATTATTAATGACTGAATTAGTAGAATTAGTAGAATTAGTAGATTCTTCTAAAAATTTGATATCCCTAATCAGATTTTTTCTTTCAGATACCAAATCATTAGTATCCAAAGAATCAAAATCTTTTAAAAGAAATTCTTCTATCTCTATTAAAAGCTCTTTTCTTTCAAGGTTTGTAAAAACAATCCAATCATCAAAATAATTCTCAAAAGATTCATCTTCAAAATCTAAATCATCAAACAAAACATTGTCCAAAATATCAGCTTTTATTTCATACCAATCATCTTTGGTATCTTTTTTTAAAGATTCAAAATCAACTAATTCTGATTCATCAATCACAAAAGAAGATAAATCAATTTCAAACTGAATCTTATCTTCACCAGTACCAAAAACTGGTATAAAAGCATTATCAGATTTAACAGAATAAACTAAAGCATTTAAATTTATAGCCATATTAAATCTTTTATTACCCTTTATTGCTTTTACATCAGAAGAAGATATAAAACCCCTTCGACGATCCTTAAGCTGCGAAAGTCTTATATTTCGCCTTGGATTAGATATTATTCTCATAAAGACCTCCTTTTTTTTCTTTCTTTTTAGTTTAACATTTTATTTACAATAATACTTATATACAAAAGTCAACAAAAATACAATATAAAAACCCACCGAAGTGGGTTTTTTTAAAATATCTTGTATCTATGTAATATTATCAAAAATATAGCTCAAATCACAAACACAGATATACCAGATATCAATAAAGCATGAGATATGCTATATATATCAGCTATGTATCATATAAATGGTATCACAATAGCATAAGACAATCTAGATAGCATACTTTGTATAGACAGTATTGTAGCCCTATTTTCTGAATCTATCAATTTATTGATATAATCAGCAAAAACTACTTTACTAAATCATCTTACAAACTGTTGCAAAAATGCAAACAAAAATCCAAACGCAAAGACAAATTGTCACATCAAAATATAACTTATTCACAACAATATCAAAAGTAATACAATAGATTTTTTTTCTCACAACAGTCTTTCTACCCTATGAGCATATTTCCCACTTATACCAGCAAATATATGAAAAGCAGCAAATATCACACCAAAATACATTATATCCAATCCTGCTAATTCAAAATATGGCTGATAAAACCAAAGAGCAATATTATTCAATCCATATATCAAGCCAGCTCATATCAAAAGATATCTCAATTTTTTATTTTCTACGATGGATTTTTTTATAATCATCATAAGTTGTTTAATATATCATTTTTTGATGATTTTAGTCTTTCTTTTAGACTCTTTCATAGAAAAAGCTATAAATATAGAAGGTATATTAAACAAAAAAGACAAATAAAAAGTTAATCTAAAATTAAATTCTCACAAAAATCCTCACATAATATTCGCTATAGCCATAGATATCAAAAGATAAAAAGTACTTTTTCAAAGTATTTTTTTATATCTTTTCTCCTCTCATGCCTCCAATAAAACATCATATAAAAATGCTGAATTTGCTCATGATATCAAAGAAATACCTATAGCAAAAAGTCATTCAGCTATCATAAATCATACAAAGTCTCCTGCTATAGCATAATACACTATTCACAAAGCATGTACAAAAGATCATATTATCAAAGATTTTCTTCTACCATATATATCTGCTATATATCCAGTTGGTATTTCCAAAACTGTAACAAGTATAGAATATATAGATTGCAATATCATTATTTGCATCATACTCAAACCATTATCCTGCCAAAACAAAACAATAATAGGAGTTGCAAACAAAATCATAGACGATATCTCAAATCGATAATATTTTTTTATATTCAATTTTCGTTCTCTCATTTTCATATTTTAAACATTAAAAAAGCCCCGTAATTCTAGATATCTAGACCGGGGCTTTTTATATTTATCTTCAATTTAATTTACGTTATATATGAGACGATACAAAGCTTATCTAGATATACAAAAAAGTTAGATGTATTCACACCTACAGGCATATTATAGTTAGCTTTGATACAAATAAGCCTATGCATTTTGTATAAATAGATATAAAATTGTTATATTAATTTATACGATTAAAAACTAAATTTGTCCTAAATTTAAATTTGAAAACCGACAGTAAGAGAGTATTATAAGGTAAGGACTTTATATACTCAATAATGAAATATGTGACACTTGACCATAGA
>CAZCTB010000057.1:0-26884 GCA_964501605.1 uncultured Candidatus Peribacteria bacterium | reverse complement strand
TATAATAAATTATTTAAAAAACCATAATTTCTACTTTCTCCTTGAATTAAAACAAACTTTAAATATATATTAAGTCGAAAATTCATTTATTTTTTTGATTTTAAAAAATCATGGACACAACCCCATACAAAGATCAAATGCAAAAAGCAAAAAATTATCTAGAAAACGAATTTCAATCTTTACAGCTTGGTAGAGCATCATCTTGATTAGTAGAAAACATTACTGTCAAAACAAGTTATGGAAACATGAAAATACCTCAAGTGTCACACGTTACTATTTTAGATGCTCAAACATTAAAAATAGAACCTTGGGACAAAAAAGAAAGCAAAAATATAGAAAAAGCCATATATGAAGCCGAGATATGACTAACACCACAAAATGAGTGAGAATATGTGATGATTAAAATACCCCCACTTACAGAAGATAGAAGAACTGATATAGCAAAAAAAGTAAAAACCATGTGAGAAGATACCAAAGCACAAATCAGACAAATTAGACAAGATGCTATGAAAAACACCAAAAAAATGCTAGATGACAAAGAAATATCAGAAGACCAAAACAAAATAAACGAAAATAATATAGAAGAATTGGTAAAAGATTTCAACACACAAATAGACAACTTAGTAAAAGTAAAATCAGAAGAAATTATGACTGTTTAGCTAATAGCCTTTCGCCACTAGCCAATAGTAAAAAGCAAGAAGCCAAGTAGCCAGTAGCAAAAAAAATTTTACTCCTTAAATTTTTTTCATGTGAAATGTTGAAAATTTGTCTATACGAAAAGAGTCTATAAGTTTAGCAAAAGAAATATACAACATAACCAATAAAAACACAAAACTTCAAAAAGATTATTCTCTAAAAGATCAAATACAAAGAAGTTCTGTAAGTATAGCTAGTAATATTGCAGAATGAAATGATAGATGAACTGATACAGAGTTTTTAAGATTTTTACACATAGCCAGATGAAGTTGTATGGAATTAAAAACTCAAATAATTATATTAAAAGAAATATTATATATAGATTTAAATACATACAACGAAACAATAAATAAAATTGAAATTATACACAAAAAGTTAAACTCATTAATTAAAAAATTAAAATCCGATATCAAATAAAATATCCTACAGCTAGTAGCAAGAAGCCAATAGCTATTAGCTGAAAATTTTAAAACTTAAAATTTTCCTTATGTGATTTTTCAAAATGTTATGAACACAATTACTTATGCGTCCAATATTCAACCTTCTAGTTGTATTTTTGGCAATATTTGGATGAAATCTATGAATAGCGGTAATACTACTTACTCTTACGATAAGATTGTTGATGATAAACCTAACCTCTGCATGAAATCAAATGCAACATGGTATGTGAGATATGCAACCCAAACTACAAGAAATACAAGAAAAATACAAAGACGATCCATCAAAACTTTCACAAGAAACTATGAAAGTTTTCAAAAAAGAAGGTAAGTGACCACTAAAATGATGCCTTATGATGTTGGTACAATTGCCAGTATTTTTATGATTATTTTATACAGTAAGAAAAATGTCAGAAGGTACTATACCAGAATCTCGACTCTATAGTTTTTTCTACAACTTTTGATCACAATATGCACATACCTCAGCAATCGATGATTGATCAATAAATCATATGTTTTTGTGAATGGATTTATTAGCTACCAAAAATATAATACTTACTATAATGGCAGCTGGGTTTACATATCTACAAATGAAACTTACAAATCTAGTTAAACCCAAAACACCATCTATACCATGACAAAAAACTCCTGACATGGGTAAAATGATGTGAATGATGACTGTGTTTATGGTATTTATTATGTGAACATTTGTATATAGTACACATGCAGCCATAGGTTTGTATATTACTACTACTACTTTATTTAGTGTTATACAATACACTATACAATATAGAAGCTTACTAAAAGCAAAACGATTAGAATTTAGAAAAAAACCACAAATAATAAACAAATAATATTAAAAAATAGCAAAATTAGAGGCATCTCAGATTTTTCACGAGCGTAGCGAGATTTGAAAAATGGCTGAGTGACTCGAGGCTTTTTTGATTACTTTTGGAGCTGGAAGCCAAAAATAATCCTAGCGGAGCAATATAAAACATTTTAATTTTAAAAATTACAAAAGAAAATGAGTACTGGAAAAATTACATCAATTAGATGAGTTGTTATAGACATAGCTTTTGAGTGAGAACTACCAAACATTTATGATGCTTTGGAAACAAAATCAAAAAACAGTGAATGAAAAAAAGTAACTATAGAAGTTTTACAACAATTAGAAGACGGTATAGTAAAATGAATTGCTATGGACACGACAGATGGACTAAAAAGATGAGATGATGTAACAAATACAAAAGCACCAATTTCTGTACCTGTATGACCAGAAGTATTGGGAAGAATTACAAATGTACTCTGAAAACCCATAGATAATAAACCAGAAATCAAAGGTAAAGCAGTTCGACCAATACACAGAAATGCTCCAAAATTTGAAGAACTAACAAACGAAGCAGAAATATTAGAAACATGAATCAAAGTAATTGATCTTATTGCACCAATACTAAAATGAGGTAAAGTATGATTGTTTGGTGGAGCATGAGTAGGTAAAACTGTTACTATGCAAGAACTTATTGCAAATGTAGCCAAAGCTCACTCATGATTATCTGTATTTTGTGGAGTTTGAGAAAGAACTAGAGAATGAAATGACTTATACCACGAAATGGAAGAATCTGGAGTAATAGACAAAACAGCTATGGTATTTGGACAAATGAACGAAATGCCATGACCAAGATCTAGAGTAGCCCTCACAGGTCTTACTATGGCTGAATATTTTAGAGACGAAGAAAAAAGAGACGTATTATTATTTATAGACAATATATTTAGATTTACACAAGCTGGTGCTGAAGTATCTGCACTGATGTGAAGAATTCCCGCTGCAGTTTGATACCAACCTACACTAGCTAGTGAAATGGGGACGCTGCAAGAAAGAATCACATCTACAAATAATGGTTCTATTACGTCCATACAAGCTGTATATGTACCAGCCGATGACCTTACAGATCCTGCTCCAGCTACTACATTTTCTCACTTAGATAGTACTATTGTACTAAATAGAGCAATTGCTGCCAAATGAATATATCCAGCAGTAGATCCACTAGATAGTAACTCAACAATATTATCACCAGAAGTAGTATGAAAAAAACATTACGATGTTGCTCAAGGTACTCTTACAATCTTACAAAGATACAAAGAACTTATGGATATTATAGCTATACTATGAATGGATGAACTATCTTCAGAAGACAAACAAATAGTATATAGAGCAAGAAAAGTAGAAAGATTTTTTGGACAACCATTTAGTGTAGCAGAACAATTTACTGGTATGCCATGAAAATATGTACCATTGGAAAAAACTATAGAATGATTTGAAAAAATAATAAATTGAGATTTAGACGATATACCAGAAAGTGCATTCAACTACAAATGAACAATAGATGAAGTTATTAATGCAGCAAAAAAATTAAAAGAAAAAGAAAATAAAAAACAAGAAAAATAATATAAACAAATAAGTCCCCTCAATGTCATCCTCAAAAGTAAAAAAGGATCTAGAGGGGACTTTTCTATAAGAATTAACAAAACATATATCATTGCGCCGTGCCCATCTGCATAACGTGGAAAAACGAAGCAATCTCCTAAAAAAACAAAAAAAATACACAATTCATTTCTACAAAAACCAATGCAAAAATACTTCTACAAAACAATATTACAACATAATGAACACGAAATACCAAAAATCAAATGATCTAGATTTATTGGAAATATTTTCCATATAAAAAACAAACAAGAGGCTGAAAAATATATAAAAGAAATATCAGAAAAACACAAATGAGCAAACCACAATTGCTATGCTTATACATATTGAACAAATATAAATTTCGACTTATTTTGAAAACTAGAAATTAGTCCAGATTATTTAAAACAAAGTGATGACTGAGAACCAGTAAATACAGCCTGAAAACCAATATTAGCTCAAATACAAGGACATGAATTACACAACATATTGATTATAGTAACTAGATATTTTGGATGAACGCTACTTGGGGTCTGATGATTAATTCAAGCATACTCAGAATGTGCAAAACAAACTATTTTAAGTTCAAACCTGCCTGCCGGTAGGCAAGGAATAAAAAAAATTGAAATCACAGAAACAATAAAAATATCTTTTGATTATAAAATACTATCAAATATAATGAACTTAATAAACAAATATCAAGCAAAAATAGAAAATGAAAATCATTGAAATAAAGCAGAAATAACTTTAAAAATAAATAAATGATATCTTACTGAATTCAAAAAAGAAATTTTCAATCAAAGCAAATGAAAAATTATAATATAACAATCAAATATTCAATCTTGAGTATATTAGCTATTAATAAAATAGACAAAGGATCATCTCAGATTTTTCACTAGGAACCCTTATAAATAAGGGTGACGATTTTTGAAAAATGGCTGAGTTATCCGAGGCTTTTTTGTATACTTTTGGGACTGGAAGCCAAAAGTAAGCCTGCCTGCCGGCATAGGCAGGTCCCCGAAGGGATTTTTATAAAATTGCTTCATAAATTCGCAATAACAATGGTAGAAATAAATTAAAGTAAAATCAACCCTATTGTAATAATACTTTAAAATTACACCAGCTCGCAAATCCAAACACAATCGATAGTAAAAAATAATAATATCAACATTAATACAAAAAAACATATACTTTTTTGTCACAAAATTCAATCTCATTCGTATAACAATACAGTGGTGTTTAAACTTTTTGATACAATGAAATTAAAAGACTATTTTAAAGAACAAAAAAATAATAAATTAAATGAAAATGATAAGTTTTTTCTTTATGAAAAAATTATTTCTCAAAAAGATAAAAAATCTTTTGCTCGCACAAAACGCTTTGTAAGCATAAGATCTTTCGCTTATTGATTTGCTATGATAATATTATTTATATGAATCTATTGAATTTATTTTTTCAATGGAGATTTTTCATATGAATGATTTATCGTACAAAACTGAATTAATGAAGTAAGTGCTGACTATATAGCCAATGTAATAGACTTTAATTGAGATTTTTATATCAAACATGATGATAAGTATTACAAAACCAGTAATATTTCCAACTGAGACCATGTAATACTCAAAAAATGATCAGAAATAATATTTAATATAGACGAAAAGACAAAAGCAAAAATAGTTTGACCAGCTAAATTTGAATTATCAAAAAAAGATGATGATTATAAATTACTTATATCACAATGAGACTTTATACAAATGGAATCTATAAATAATCAACAAAGTTCAATAGATATATTGATAGACGACATTAAAGTTTCTACCAAAGAAAAAGCCAATTTTTTGATAACAAAAAATGATGATGAATACCAAATAAACAACCAATGACAAAATATAACGGTAACAAAAGATAATAATTTTACACAAATAAAATCCAAACAACTACTTTCAATAAATAATAATGAAGTTAAAGTGGTTGAAAATGTAAAAGATTTTGAAAGTGCTATTACACAAAACAATTTAAGCCAAACATTTGCCATTACTGACAACACAAAAGATGAAGAACAAGAAATTGTTCAAACATTTATCAATGATATTGACACAAATGATACTGAAATAACAAATACAGGTATAGCAAAAAATCTTGGTATAGTAGAAGACAAACAAATACCAACAGAAAAACAATCAAAAGAAATACATTCTATACTAAACAACAATTTTGTAATGTCAGACATAAAAGAAATATATAAATATCACAAACTATGAAACAAACAACAATATGAAGTAGAAAAGTCAAATTTAAATAATAGAATAAATAAAATATATAATTTATTTAACACAAAAAATAACTCAAAAGATATTGTTACAAATATAGAAAATATAAAAAATGAATTATCCACAAAATATCATATACCTAGCAAATATACAGAAAATTTACAAATAATAATAAATCGAATAAGGTATATAGAGGATAGTGAAATATTATGAGAAGAAACAAACATTGAAGAATTATGGAAAGAATTAGAAACCAACACACCAAACAACTTGGTGCTTAAATAAATTGGTTTACATTCCTACATAGGAATGTTAGCTGAGAAATCAGCACTTTAGTTTAAAACAAATCCACAATCTATTTTAAACTAAAAACGTAGGTTCGCCAAACAATGTTACGGCGATAAAATAACTGGCGAGTCCAATTGACAGCCAGTTATTTTTTTATAAAAAAAATAATGTTTGATATTGTACTGTCAGATTCATTTAAATTAATAAACAAACATCACAAAATTTACTTAAAAATTGAGCTTATGCGAAATTTTCCGTACTTATAGATAATATTTCAAAACCAATGTATAACTACAATATCAAACTAGGGTTCTTTTGGTTACTTTTGTAACTCAATATGACAAAAATAACACCATAGCGGTAACATTTTAAAACAAAAAAAGAACGAACTCAGTCGCTCTTTTTTCATATCTCAAAATATTGTTATTTAATCTCTTTTACTGTAATATCAAATATCAAATCCTTACCAGCTAATTCATGATTAGAATCCAAATGAACTTCTTTTTCTGTTACTTTCAAAACCTTAACAGGTTGACCATTTGGTGCATACAAAACATCTCATTGCTTATATTGACCAGGTAAATCCAATTTTTCTTTTTCCACAACCATAATCAATTCTTTGTCATATTCACCATAAGCATCTTCAGCTGATATTTCTATTGTCTTTGTTTGATTCATATTCATTCATTCAACTCATCTATCAAAACCAGCAATCATTTGTCATGCTCATACTGTAAATAATAATCCTTGAGAATAATCTCTTTCTGGATTGTGTTTTTCACAAGCTTTAGCAACTTCTTCTACACTTGTATCAAAAACAGTACCATCTTTTAGTCTTCATATATAATGAACAACTACTTCATCACCCTTTTGAACTTCCTGTCAATCTCATTTAAAATCTGCAGCTTGCAAATACTCTTCCACTGTCATTTCACACATAGTTTTTTCTTCTTTACTAAATAAAAATCATAATATAACCAATACTATAGCCAATACTCAAACTCACAAAAAAAGAATTTTAATATCGTATTTACTTGTTTTTTTCATCAAAAAAAGATAAAAAAATAAAACAAAAAAATATTAACCAAAAAAAGTCAAATTTCAATGCTAAAAACATAATAAAAATTTGCAAAAAATACAAGCTTGTTTATAATAGATATAGTTATTTTAGACTATTTTAAAGTCAAAAAAATGAAAAAAACAAAAAGAATCATAAAAAATTTATTAACATTATTGTCATTAGTAGGTCTTGGAGTTACTTTTGCAGCAATACCAAATGACTATATAGCAAATCATGATATTGTAGATGATCGAGAACAAATCTCTCAAATTTTTGTAGAAATAGATGCAAACAACAAAATATGAGAACAAACACCTATATCAACATTTTGATCTTTAAATCAAAGTTTTTCAAATATATTTAATAGGTTTCCTCAAGATTATGATTTTCAGGTAATTTACCAACAATGTTTAAGTTTAACAAACAGCCTAAGTAATGTATATAATTATAATACTTTTGCATCTTTTATGGATAATTGTTACAAACCATTTACACAAATACTAAACAAAATAAACTCTAATTTTACAACAAAAGCTGATGCTAATGCAAATCCAAAAAAGTGACCAGCACCACTAAATGTAACATTTGATGCAAGAGCTAGTATAGATCCATCAAATGAAACAATTCCTTCAGAAAACTATTTCCGATACTATAGAGATACAAATTGAATAGATCAAACAATATGAGTTTGACCTGTAATAAATCATACATTCCAAGAAGCTGGTAATTATCTAGTACACCTAACTGTTAGAAGCTCAAACAATGTCAATGAAGGTGTTTTTGATTGAGAAGAAACCTTATCTATTGATGTTACCCCAAAAGCAGCAGTAATTAGTATATACGCCAATAGCAAAAAATTAAAATCATTTGAAAAAGTAAAATTTGGTACTCAAGAATGAGAAAGATGAATAGTTTTTGACTGATCTGCTACTATACCAATTTGAGGTAGACAAATATTATCTCATGTACGAGAAATAAGCTCGAATGAATGATTTGAATTTACAAAAGAATGAATTTGAAAACCTTGAATAATAAAGGTGATATTACCAAATGAATGAGAATATAAAGCAAAATTAACCACATATGACAACGAATCAAATGAAATATCAGAAGAGTATTATATTTTAATATCAGATCCTGTAGCAATAATAAAACAAACACCAGAACAATGAAATACTAGTAATACGTTTTCTTTTGATTCTAGTCCTTCTTATTCGGTAGTATCAAGTTTAAGACTTTTTACTCGAGAAATTTTTAATAACAACTGAGACAAACAAGAAACTTTTCAATGAAAATCCATAAAACAACAGTTTAGAGAACCATGATCATATACTGTAAAACTAACAGTAGAAGATGAACTTGGTCAATCTAATATAGACACAACACAAGTATATGTAGAGTCTTCAGATCCTATAGCTCAATTCAGAAAAAAAGCTCCACAAGATCGAAAGTATCCTTCTAAATTTGTTTTTGATGCTGGATTATCTTCAGATATTGATGTTGAAAATGGTTTTGACGAATTAAGCTATGAACGATCTTTTTCAAACCCAAACTTTACAAACATAGAAACGACACAAGAAAAAAACAAAAAAATAGAAGTAAGTTTTGATAGTGTATGAGAACAAAAAGTAAAATTAATAGTAAAAGATAAATTTTGAAAAATAAATGAAATAGAAAAAAACATAGAAATAGAGTCTACACTAAGACCAGAAGTTTTTGTTGCGCCCAAAGCTACTACTCGATGAAATGCAGTTAATTTTGTAGTAAAAAGCAATCAAGATATAATAAACTATTCTCGAGATTTTGGTGATTGAGAAAAAATAAGTACACAAACAAACAAAGTAACACACACATACAAAAAAGTATGAATATACAAAATAAAACTTAAAGTAAATGGTTCTAATTGAATGGAAAATGAAATTATAGAAACAGTATTTATATGAGACAAAAATTCTCCAATTGCTGCTTACAAAATAACAAATTGACAACAACAAATAATAAGACAAAATGAAGAGTGTAAAGAAATAGTTGATTGAAAAGAAATTACACATCCTGCATACAAAATAGAAAGATACGAAAATTTTACAATAGATCCAAGTGAATCAGTAAACATAAAATGAGAAAATTCTGACCTTAGTTTTTATTTCCAACCAAGAAACAGCGAAATATTTAAAAATAATCAATTTAAATATAGTTTTAACGAATTATGATGTCAATTTATTGATTTCACAGCAGAAGATACTTCTATGTGAATAAATGACAAAACAAGAGTACGATTCAAAGTATACAATGCTTTGCCCACAATAGACAACATTATATTATTTTTTCCACAATATGGAAATGAAATGTGAGTCTGATTCAACGAAAATTATGTAAAAGACATATTTAATACAGAATTTGATCCACTAATAGTAAAAGTACAAGCTACAAATCCAAAAGATGATGATGGATTTATATCTTATTTCAAACGATATTACTATTATAAGGATGATCCAACAAGACTTTTAGAAACAAAAATCACACCAGGAGACATAGAATATGCATATTTTTCATTACCAAAAATACCATGAGAATTTATGTTTTGAGTAACTATGTATGACAATGATGATGGTAAAAGTCCAAGTGAAGATGTGATTTGAAATGGACCCATTGTCTTTTTTCCTCCTGATACAAAAAGACCAGATATACCACTTGTAACATTAAAATCTAACAAAACTACAGTAGAAGTGTGAGATGAAATAATATTTGATGTTATATCAAAAGTCATATCTGACAAAGAAGATTTCGTACAAGAAAGAACAATAATGTATGATTTTGACTGAGATTGAGAACGAGACTTAACAACAAAAAAAGATCGCGTATCCCATGTATATAAAAATCCTAGTGATATTTGATATACGCCTAGAGCTGCTGTATTGTATAGATGATATAAATGAATTTGAAAATGATGAAATGTTATAGTAAAAAAATGACTAAAACCAAGGTTACTTTTTGACAACGCAGGAACGTTCACAATAGTCAGAGATATAAGTATATGAGAAATAGAAGAAAATTCTGTTTGTCTAAGTTATATAGATTGCAAAAGAGAAAATGAATGATACCTAATTGATTGAAATGAAAAACAATATTATTCTTTTGATTATCCAGAATATTGAAAATATTTTGTATCGATGAATATTGCAGACAAATATGCAAACGAAGCTACAAAAAAACGAGCACTCACTTTAACTGGTATTGAAGCGTCTACTTGAGAAATAGGAGTTTCTACTTGAGAATATGTTAATTATACTTGAGATTTCAAACTTCTTTCAATACCAAAATCACAAACAAACGAAGATGATAGTATTGAAATAATGGTAGGTAAAAATTTAGATAATAGCATTTTATTCTATATATTGTACGATAATCCAGAAAATGACAAAGAGTGTTATGTAGACTTAGATATAAGTGATGATACAGAAAAAGACTTTTATTGTAATCAGTTGTTTTTTACAAAGTTTGATCCAAAACTAAAAAATAATGAATGAAAATTATATTATCAAAAATGATGAAAAATAATTTCTAAAAAATTAATAATATCCTTTCTTGATTTCTCAATAGAACTAGACGAAAAAACAAATGCAATATACAACAAAACAAGTGAATTAATTATGAACATAAAAGACGAACCACTAAAATGATTACTTTTAAATTTACAAAAATGAATTATAGATCCAATAGAAGTACAATCAAATGTTGTAGCAATACAAAATTATCTAACAACAATAGAAAATGTACAAATCACCGATCAACAAAAAAAAGATTTACAACGAATAATTAATGAATTGTGAGATGAAACCACAATATCTGCAAATGGATGAACAGATTATGATATAGCAAAGGCTGAAATATTGGGAATCTTGCCAACAAACTTAAAAACAGATGTAGAAAAATTGTTTATAGAATTTGAAAATGCAAAATGAGACAAAGAAAAATGATTGTCAGAAAATGACCAAAGAAAATCTATATTAAATAAAATATTAAGTCTAATTTCACAAAAAATCACCAAAAATATTGAAAATCAAAAACCAGACGAAATAACCAAAGATGATATGGACTTGGTAATAATGCCAAAATTTTGTCAAATAAGTGAGTATTATCAAATACCTAGTGAAAAATGTAGCTCAGAAGAAACAAAAATAGTAGAAGAAGAATGAATAACGGCAGAAAAATGAGTAAAATCATGATTAAAAATCATATTTATAATATTATGAATTGTTGTATGATTATTTATTTTAGTCATAGTGGTTTTTGCCATAAGAGCTAAAATGAACAAATCAGAAGAAGATGAAGAAGTTTAAACAAAAAATAAATATAAAAAATGGACCATAAAGGTCCATTTTTTATTATAGAAAGTATTTTAAAAAACTACTTGACTTAACCACAAAAAATATTATAATAATCAAAGAAAATAAAAGTATAAACAAAAAAATTATAAATTATGAAAAGTTTAATAGTTATTATCGTGACTTCAGTCCTTGTAATATTCACATTTAATGTTGAAGCACAAGGATTATTCCAAAACAATAGTCTTGATGAGGCTATTAAGGAATGTAAAAAAATTTCAGATAAAGATATCGAATCAGAACTTGATTCTAAATCTCCTCAAGAGTTGCTAACAACAAGATATCAAGAAACTGAAAGAGAGGTTGTATCCTATCTGAAAGAGACTCTCTCTAGCTATCAAGAACAAGCTAAAGAGAACTCTAAAAAAATGAACGACAAAAAGTTCAAAGTATCTGTTAAAGATGATAAAATAGAATCATTGACAACAGAATACTTAAGCAAATATCGTGAGCATTTGCTTGAAAACAACCTTGCAGAACTAGATAGTACATATATCAATTCAATTACAAAAGTAATTTTGAGAAAGTATTATGTGAAAACTCTATGTAGTGGGGTAGAAAGATATACAAATAATTGGTTATCTGAAGAAGAAAGTGATGAATACATACCATTTTTGAAAACAAAAACTCTTCATCCAAAAATTAGAGATGAAAAGTTTATGAAAGAAATGGCAAAAGAGTATTTATCTTCCAAAGAAGATAACAAAAAACTATATGTATATCTGATCGAAATTCACGATATCATATCCGAATACGAAGTTGGTAGTGTAACGGTAGATTCCAAATTCAATTTTGAATATATCTCCCATCTAGAAACAATTTTAAATAAATTCGTTTCCGGAGGAAACAAGGGAGTAACAAAATCTGAACTGGAAGATGTAGCAAAAAAAATCATTGTGGATATAAAATCTCATATAGAGAATTCCACAAAGATAAAATAATTGAAACACTTTAAAAGCCCGTTTATTTTATTCGGGCTTTTTTTTATTTTTAAGATATTTTTTATGGGTAGAAACACTAGATCTACTCGTTACGTTTTTTACAAATCTACAACAATCATTTTTCTTGTAACTTGTTTACCATATCATCAAAAACTTCTTCTATGGTTCAGTTTGCATCCACTACTATAAGCTTTTTCTTGTTTTTCAAAAATTCTATCACTGGCATAGTCTCTTTTTGATATATATCAAGCCTTGTTTCTATAGATTTTATATTATCATCTTCACGTCATTCTTTTTTAGCTCTAGCTAAAAGCCTTTCAATAGCCTTTTCTCTAGAAAAATCAAAATATACTCATACAAAATCTCTTTTATTTACATACATTTGTGTCAAAAAATAATGTAATTGATTTTCTGTTCTAAGAAATCCATCTACCAACATATATTGACCATCCTCAATCAAATGCATATATATATCAAACAAACCAAAAACTACTGCATCATCTACCATTTTTCACTCCAAAATACTTCATCTAATATGACCTCAAAGTATATTATCATTTGATTTAAGTGCTCTCAAAACATTTCAAGGCTCAAAATATTGATATTCAGGCAGTTTTTTAAGTAATAAATCAGCTTGAGTACCTTTACCCGATCACTGTATACCAAACAATACTATATCTTTTTTCATGTTTCATTTATATTAAATAAAATTAATTACTTATAGTTTATATTTTTTTCTAATAAAATCAAATTTCTATCAAGCTTTCTTGTCATCCTCAAATGTCATTTTTGCTAGAGATCTAAACAACAATTTATTAAATAGATTTCTCGCAAGCTATATCACTCGAAATGACAACAATATTTTTTATCAAAAAAAATCTCCATATTTTCACATGAAGATTTTTGTATGTAAGTAAGATTTTTATCTTTTTGATCGAGTTGGTCATTTTCTCGCTTTTTTCAAACCTGGCTTTTTTCTTTCTTTAATTCTAGGATCCCTTTTTAACAATCCATAAGGTTTTAATTCTGTTCTAAGATCTGCATTCCAATCAATCAATGCTCTAGCAAATCACAGCTTTATAGCGTCTGATTGACCAGCCAAACCTCATCATCTGATTACTATTTCAGCATCAAATTGTTTTATATAATCTTTTCCAAGAACCAATAATGGCATAATAGCATTTTCATACAAATGAGTATTACCACCAAAATATTCCTTAAGCTCAATTTCTTTATTACTAGCAAGTCTTGTGTTAAATTTACCTTTCCCCTTCGGAAACAATTTTACTACTGCTGATGTTTCTTTTCTTCTACCTACAGCGTAGTTGTATTCTTTTACAGCCATTATTTATATAATTTTACAGGTTTAAAATTATCATATTTTGTAGTTGTATCTACAATTAATTTCAATCTCTTCATTCTTCCATCTCTCAATTTGTTTTTAGGAAGCATACCTCTTACAGCAAACCAAAGAGCCTTTGAAGGATCTTTTTTTATTAAACTAGCCAAATTAATGCTTTTTACATTACCCTTGTATCAACTATAAGAATAATATTTTTTTTGCTCTAATTTATTATTTCAAGTTACCTTAAATTTACCCGCATTTTCTACAACGACATAAGATCATCAATCCCAAAAATCAGATAAATAAGCCTTATCTTTTCATATAAGTTTTTTTGCAATATCTACTGCCAATCTACCAAGAGTCAGTCCATTTGCATCAACTTTGTATCGTTTTCTATTCTTTTCTTGATCTTCTCTTTTTACCCAAAGAGTTTTATTCAAGTCTGTTTTAGTAAATTCCATTTTTAACCAATTTCTTTATATAAAAGTAAACTTTTTATTTTGTATATGCTATCAAAACTTTAATTATCACAAATACAAGTACAAAAAGTATATTAATTTAAATTACATAAGCTTTAACATGATTTTCTCTGCAGCATCTCATTTTCTAAAACCTAATTTGTATGTACTTACAAAAGAGTTGTTTTTGTCTGCAATATATTTTGGTAATAAATCATTTATAATTTTTTTCCCTTCTTCTTCTCAATATATTGTAGCTTTTATAATTCTAATACATTCTCTTCTAGATTCTTTCTCTTCATTATATCTGTTATATGTTTTAACTAATTTAGAAAAAAATGAATCAGCTTCTGATTTAAGGACTTTTGCTCTTTTTGGTGTAGTAACAACTTTTCCATTTTTAACCAAACTAGTAAGCAAATTTCTCAAAAAAACTTCTTTCTTTTTTGCTCATGTATTAAGTTCTTTTAGTTTATTAATTCTATGTCTCATTTTTTATAAACAAACGATTTAAAATCATTTCAGAATTGGTGGTTCAGTATTCAGAGTTAACTCTAAACTATTCACTCTGCATTCTGCACTAAATTTATCCAGTTAAAGATTTACCTATATTTCATAAAGATTGATTTATTTCATCAATAGCTTTTCTTCATACTCATTTCATCAACAACAATTCACCTTTTTTCTTTTTTTCCAAATCCTCCACATACAATATTTCATTTTTAATCAATGCATTTCTTGTTCTTTCACTCAAAGGCAAAGCATCAATAGGCATTGTTTTGATATTAGTTTCCTCTGTTAATTGTTCCCTTTCAAAATTTAAATCTTCATACTCCATCAAAACTGATTTATCTATATAAACATTGTCAAATATAAACAATTTTGCATAAGAAGCCAATACTTCTCAAGCAAACATAACTATTTCTTTTGAAGAAACTCAACCAAATAAAGATCTAATTTCAAGCTTCAAACTATCTTTTGTTCATCACGTAAAATCATCAATAACCTCATCTACATCGTATTTTATATAATCTACCAATCTAAATTCATTATCTATAACCAAAGTATTTACATCTGTATTTTCTGCTTCATCATCACGATTCTTCAAAAAATCAACACTATAATATTTATATCATTTTTCTACTCTTACATCCATATTTAATTCCAAAGAAGGATCTGTAATTTCAAACAAATATTGATCATCATTCAACAATTCTACTCCACTAGGAAGCTTCAAAGACTTAGAATCATATTTACCAATACCTTTAAATCTTTGTGGAACCCATTGAATATTTTCTACACTTTCATCAAACTTAAATCTCAGTTTTTTAAAATTCAACATAACGTCTATCACATCTTCTTTCATTCAATCTACCACATGATATTCATGAGGAACTCATTTAATTTTCATTCATGTAATAGCTCATCAAAGATTCTAAGATAAAATAATTCTTCTAAGAGCATTTCATAGTGTATGACCAAATCATCTAGGTAAATAATTTAATTCAAATTTTGTAATGTTGTTATCTTCTTCTGACACAATAATTTTAGGTGTTCCTATAAATTTTTGGATGTCTAACATAAGTTTTTTTAAAGAATATAAATTTTTTTATTTATGTATTTAATATTAACTTTATTTCATAATTATTCAACTTCCATCATCAATTCGCAATTATTATGCTCTCGCATAAAACTCAATAACTTTAAGTATGTCGGCCAAAACACCAACTTCTCACATTTTAGGTAAAGCTAAAATTTCTATTTCATATTTATTTCTATCTACTTTTATCCAAGATGGTATTTTTATACTTTTATTTACAGAATTACCTGCATACAAAGAAGATTCTTTTAGTTTTGGTTTTAAGGTAATTTTATCTCAAACCTTCAAAAAAGTAGAAGGAATATCATGTTTCTTTCAATTCAACAAAAAATGTCAATGATTTACCATTTGTCTAGCCTGTATAATGGTTTTTGCTAAACCAGACCTATAAACTAAAGAGTCCATTCTACCTTCAAGCATAATATACAAAGCCATATCATGACTAATTTTATTATTTTTTGAATATTTTGATGAAGTCTTTTCTACTAACTTAGAAAATTGTTTCTCAGACAAAAGATAAGATCTTTTTAAAACCTGTTTGTTTCTCAAAAGCTTACCATATTCAGAATTTCTTTTCATAGAAGAACCATGCTGTCACGGAAGCGATCTTCTTTTTTTTATATCATACTTTGCACTTCAAAACAAGTTAACTTGTTCTCTTCTACATAATTTAAACTTTGGTCATGTATACCTCATTAGTTAAATATTAATAATTATAAATTATTTTCTGAATTCTCATTTTTGAATTCTTAGTTCCTTTTTGGTCTTTTACCCTTACAACCACCAAATTGTATTGGAGTTGCCTCTTTTATATAAAGTAAATCTATTAATCATATTTCATTAATAGCCTTAAAAACACCATCTCTTGCCATTCAAACTCACCTTAAAACAACACCCATTTCTTTTAATCAATAATTTTGAGCTTCTTTCAAAAGATTTTTTGTCAAAACCTCAGCAGCATATGGAGTGTTTTTCTTAGCTCATTTATATCACAAAAGACCAGTACCTCAACCCAAAAGTTTGTTACCGTCTTGATCACATAAATTAATTAATGTGTTGTTCTTTGTTGTATTAACAAACAAAGTAGCAGTAGTTACTTTTATGTCTTTTTTCTTTTTACCTTTTTTTGGAGCAGCCATTTAATTTTAACTTTAATTTTAAAACTTTAAACATTGCAAATCCTAAGATTGCAGCCTTTTTATTATTTTTTAAGAACAGGTCTAACTCTAGATCTACCCAAAAGTTTTTTAGCAGTTCTAGCATGTTTTCTAGTACACTGACCTCTAACAGGTAGTCATAAATTATGTCTCATTCATCTATAACACTTAATCTCTTTAAGTCTTTTAATTGCTGAAGCAACGTCTCTTTTTAAATCATTTTCCAAAACATAACCCTTTAATTCATCAGATATCTTTTTTTGCTCTTCTTCAGAAATATCTTTTACTTTTTTCATAAAAGGAATCTTTAGTTTATCCAAGATTTTTCTAGATCTATTTCTTCAAATACCATAAACATTTGTCAGTGCTATCCATATAGATTTTTCTTCTGGTAGAACATGTCACATCAATCTAAACATCAAATTATTTTTAAGTATTAAATAATTACAAACTAATTGTGCATTTTAAATTACACATTTAATATTTTTTATCCTTGTCTTGTCTTATGCCTAGGATTTCTTTTACAAATAACATAAAGTTTTCACTTTCTCTTAACTATTTGACAAAACATACATCTTTTTTTTATTGAACTTTTTACTTTCATAATAAACAATTAACTTATATAAATATTTAAATTCTATTTATTAAAAACTATTGTTCAGTAGCCACCTTTTCACTATTATAATTGTTATACCTATAAGTGATGCGTCACTGTGTCATATCATATTGATTAACCTCTACCTTAACCCGATCTCATGGTATAACCGAAATATGTCTTTGCTTCATCTTTCATGAAAGCTTACAGCGTATTTCTGTACCAACATCCTTAAGCCTAACTCTCATGATTCAAGCAGGTAGCTTTTCTAAAACTTCTCAATCTCGCTCTAAAACTCATTCTTTAACCATTAAAATCTATTTTTTTAATTTCTAAAGTTGTTTTCTGGGGCCTAAATCCAAAATTTCTTTCATACCTATTTTTCTTTTTGAATTTCAAAACATTAATTTTTTTTCATTTTTTAGTTTCTAGTATTTCAAGTTCAACTTTGGCTTTTTCAACATAAGGTTTTCATACAAAAACCTTTTCTCATTTTTCATCAAAAACAGACAAAACATTTTCATTTTTTATTTTATCTCATTTTTTTCATTCTATTTTATCTACAATGATTTTATCTCATTTATTTACTATATATTGATGTCATTGTAATTCTATTACAGCATACATTTTTTAATTTTATTTAACATTTTAAAAGTATATATAACTTAAGCAATTTTTCACAATTGAGCCAATGTGTTATATTTTTTCTTGTTGGTTCTATAAGCACCTGAAACTATAGCCTTAATTCTTTTATATCTCCTAGAACTAGGAAAATCATAAGAAACAAATTTTCTATACCATTTAGTACCATAATGTCTTTGCTTTTTAGCTTTATCTAAGATATGAGAAGATCGTAACTCTTTTTTATAAAAAGAAATCATCCTTTCGTTTGTACTTAGATCTCAAGTTCTTCGAACTGTAAATCACATAATTTTTACTATAAACAAATAAATGTGTTTGATTCAGAGTTTATAATTTAAAACACAGATTAACTTTTCTGAACTCTAAATTATAAACTCTAAACTTCTAATTTGCCGAGGACCGGAATCGAACCGGTACTCCATTGAGATGGAAAAGGATTTTAAGTCCTTCGCGTCTACCAATTCCGCCACCCCGGCACCAAAACGTTGCAACCCTTTTTTGTTGTAACGTTATCTTTATTTAGTAACTTCTTTGTATATTTTGGTAAACACTTCAGGAAATGCAACAGATATATTAGACAAAACTTTTCTATCCATCTTTATATCTTTTTTAGACATTTGACCCATAAAAGAACTATATTTAGATCCTCTTTCTCTAATTGCAGCTGACAATCTTTCAATCCAAAGCTTTCTAAAATCTCTTTTTTTTAATTTTCTAGAAACATAAGCATGTTGTCATTGTTTTACCAAGGCCAATCTTACTTGTTTATAAAGATTTCATCTTCAAAGTCTAAAACCCTTGGCCTTAGCAATATATTTTTTATGTCTTCTTTGTCTTTGCAAACCATTACTAACTCTAACCATTTTTTATAATACATATATAATTAAAATTTACACTCCCTTTAAATTAAGTATAAGGAAGTATTTTTTTGATCATTTTACTGTTTGCCCCTTCAACCTCTTTACCATATGGACTTTTTTTGTTTGTATATCATTTGTTTGTCAACAAGTGATTATTACAAGATTTTTTTGCAAAAACCTTACCACCTTTTGTTATTTTAAACCTTTTTTTTGCTCAACTATGAGATTTCAATCATCCTTTCATTTTACCTAAGATTTACTGAATAAAATAATACTATATCATTGTGCTTCTTTTTTTGGTCTTGGAAACTGAGTCCTTCAAACATCATCAAGATCTTTAATTATTCATTTTAACTTTTCCACAGCCTTTTCTCAATATATTTTTTCTCTTCATTTTAATCTTATAAGAAACTTTACATTATCTCAAGACTCCAAAAACTCTCTTCATTTTTTTATTTTCAAATTTAGATCATTTTCTCCTATTGTATAACTAATTTTTAATTCTTTCAAGGTTCTTTGTTTTTGTCTTTTCTTTTTTTCCTTCATTTCTTTTTGCTTGTCATACTTATATTTTCAATAATCAGTTATCAACGCTGTACAAACCTGTTTCACAGGATCATAATGCATTTGAACCAAATCTAATCATCTTTCTTCTGCCATCTCCAAAGCCCTTCTTCTAGGAAAAGAACCTAAATTGTTCTTATCCTCATCAACAATAACTATTGTTGGAGCCTTAATAGATTGATTTGTATATGTCTTTCTATCATTTCTTTTTGCAAAAGATTTATGTTGCATATAATATTTTATAATTTAAATAGCAAACTACCCCCAGGTGGACTCGAACCACCAACTTACAGCTTAGAAGGCTGTTGCTCTATCCAGTTGAACTATGAGGGCTTAAAACTTTAGCCAACCTAAACAAATAATTCACTCCCGGCGGGACTCAAACCCACGATTCTGTCCGGCTAACCGGACCGTCCTAAACCTTTAGCAAAAGCTTTTCTATATACTTTCTGTCTTTCATCTTTTTGATTCTCCATTCCTTTTGTCTAGCCTCTTTTAAATTACCATACTTGTTTGTGTTAACTAATTTAACTGGTCTTATATGTCTTGTATATTTACAATGTCATCTTTCATGTTCTTTAAGCCTCCTAGATATATTATTAGTACTTCCAATATAATATCTTCAATTATCACAACTTAAAATATAAACATAAGCATCCATTATAAGCGCATACCAAACAACATAAACAAACTCACTCCCGGCGGGACTCGAACCCGCGATCTTCGCCGTGAGAGGGCGACGTCCTAAACCACTAGACTACGAGAGCCCTCAGGCTATAAATTTGGATTCTATGGGAGTCGAACCCATGACCTCCTGCGTGCAAGGCAGGCGCTCTAGCCAGCTGAGCTAAGAACCCAAAAAAACAATTTGGGGGAGACAGGATTTGAACCTGTGTAGCCGTGAGGCGTCAGATTTACAGTCTGATGCAATTGACCGCTCTGCCACTCCCCCAAAAATCTAACCAACAATTTCTTTTGTCGCAATATCCGTTGGAGAAGACATCTCCAATACTCAAAACATAAATAATGTACCCAAGACTATTAATCAAAAACCAAATAGAACAATAGCATTTCTTGTTCATCCAAGATTTTTCTCAGCCCAGCTATTTCTACCCATAAGACTAACCAACTGAGAAGAGTAGTATATCATTGCTACTCAAGCTCACATAAACAAAAGACCCAAAACTATTTGTTTGAACATTTTTTATATTTTAAAAACAAATAGCGGGTAACGGGACTCGAACCCGTGCAAGCAGAGCTGAAGTCTGCTATGCTACACCAATTACATCATACCCGCATAATAAAAAAAATATGCACGTGAAAAACTTTATATCAATATCACCTCCAAAATCAAGTAATTTTTTAAAAAAAATGGTTGTTTAAGAAACCAGTTCTTATCTGTATCTTGATTTTTTATTGCTTTTTATACACAAATTTCTTATACCTAAAGTTGCTTTTATTTATATAGTATATAACTAAATAAAGATGAAATTCAACAACAAAACTTATCAAAATGAAGAATTAGCCTATCAAGATGTGTTTTTATTTCAAAATTATTTTGAGTGAAAATCTAGATTTGAAATTGATGTAACACCTACAAATTCTTTTGGGACAAAAATACCAATAGTAGTCGCAAACATGAATGCTGTAGCATGAAAAAGAATGGCAGAAACTATGGCACGTTATTGATGATTAGTTGTGCTTCCACAAGACATGTCCATGGAAACTCTAGAAAGAGTTATAACCCATGTAAAAAACGCAAATCCAAAATATGATACACCTATTACAGTAAAAGAAAACAATACGATTAGAGATGTTATGTGAATAATCCACAAAAGAGACCACAATTGTGTTGTCATGATAGACGATAATTTCAAAGCAACTTGAATATTCAAACCCAAAGATTTAGAAAATTTAGACCAATTTTCATTACTTGGAAACATAAAAAGATGACAATTGATCACATGACCAGAATGAATATCAAACGAAGATGCATTCAATTTAATGGATGAAAAAAATATTTCATCATTGCCCATAGTAGACAATAGTTGAATATTAAAGTGAATATTGACCAAAAAAAACACAATCAGAAATAGCATTTATGAGCCAACACTTGATAAAAATTGAAAATTAAATGTGGCAGTAGCTATATGAATCAATAGCTTTGAAGAAAAAGTTCATAGATTGTTTGAGTTATGAGTTGAAATATTTGTACTAGACACAGCACACTGATATCAAAAATCTATGATAGAAAATATCAAAAAATTTAGAAAACTTTTTGGAGAAAAACCTACTCTAATAGCTGGAAACGTAATTACAGAAAGTGCTACTCGCGACCTTATCAAAGCATGAGCAAATGGAGTAAAAGTGTGAATATGACCATGAGCTATGTGTACTACTAGGATGAAAACTGGAGTATGAAGACCTCAATTTACAGCAGTATACAAATGTGCACAAGAAGCCAAAAAACACTGATGATTTGTGCGAGCAGATGGAGGGATCAGATCTCCTAGAGATATGAACCTAGCACTAGCAGCATGAGCAAACCACGTGATGCGATGATCACTTTTTGCTGGTACGTTTGAATCTGTATGAGATGTAAAATATGATATGGACTGAAGTATGTACAAAGACAATTATGGTATGGCTTCCAAAAAAGCAGTAAGTTTGAGAAATCAAAACACATCCAAATTTGAATTATCCAAAAGAGAAATGTTTCGTGAATGAATTTCTACATCCAAAATATATATCAAAAAATGACATGAATCTGTGGGAGATATAGTAGATGATTTTATAGCAGGACTTCGCTCTGCCATGACCTACATATGAGCAAATAATCTAAAAGAATTTCATGAAAAAGCGGTAGTAGGAGTTCAAACAAATGCTGGCTTCACAGAATGAGAACCTTTGGGGAAAATGAGAAAATAAATTTTAAGTTTTATATTTAAAATAAACTCTACATGAACAAATCATTTAAAATTTACACAAGAGCTATCATATTAAACAAAAAAAATGAAGTTTTAATGTTACAAAAAACACCAAAACAAAAATATTGAGCATGAAAATGGATGTTACCATGAGGTACTGTAGAGTTTTGAGAAAACATAGAGAAAACACTACAAAGAGAGGTCAAAGAAGAAGTAAATTTATCATTAAATTCATTAAAAATAATAGACACAAGAACAATGCTAATAGAAAATGAACATCGATTATGAATATATTATATTGCAACATGCAATAACATAAAAAAATTAAACAACAATGAACCATCTAAACATAAATTTTGTGGATTTGTAGACATAAATACAATATGAAATTTTATACATAAAGAATTAATTTTAAATTACATAGCATAAAATACAAACATAAAATATAATATACAAAACATATCTTCAAATACAAAAGAGCATTCAATGTGAAAGTCTCTACACAAATACGTTGATATCAAAACACACCAAATATTAAAAGAAAAAACATATCAACATATAAAAATAAAATGAAACTATAATAGAGAAGACAATGAAATATCTATATATGAAAAAAACGATAAAATATTTAATTGGAAAAGACCAACAGCAATAATTGAAGAAAACACAGTAACAATTAATTGTATACCTTGAGACGACTACATCAAACATTATTACTATTTAATAAATACATTTTTACAAATAAATAATATTAAAAATGTATTTACTACATATGAATTACCTTGAACAAAACACAAAAAAGATTTTTTTAATAATTATGATTTTTTAGAACTAAAAAATAGTGACTATTTAATTCTATGACACATAGACAAAATATGAGTTTTTGAAGAAAAAAAATACATAACAATAAAAGATTTTAAATATAAAATTTGAAAAATAAATTGAAAAAAAGTGTCACTTTTGTGAGCAGAATTCAGTTTGCGAGGAGATTTTTGATGATATCTCATTGAAAACTTGACACAGTACTGAATAAAAAACATAATTTATATATGAAAAGTGTGATGAATCCAAAAAAACATTGAACCAAACAAACATATAGCAACTTGAAATAACTCAATAGTAAACTGAAAAACAATTTTTCGAAAAAATTTATTTACATGAATTAAATGAAAAAACATCATACATTGAAAACACTACACATCTAAATCAATTATACTAGAAAATAAAAAACGATTAAAAGAAAACAATGAATATGATTTTGTAGATCCTGAAATTGGCCAGTTTGCTAAATTTGCCAATAAAAATTGAATATGATTTTCATATATACACTTGATTTCTAATAACTTAAACAACGAACTTTACAAAGAAGATTTATCCAACGAAAGAAAAAAAGAAACAATAAAAAAAAGAAAAGAAATTTTTAAACAAATTTGAAAAATTTTATTAAAAATAATTTAATAACAATGTATTGAAATATACTTTTAATTTGACCTTCATGATCATGAAAGACAACCGTTGCAAAAAACATAACACAAGAAATAGAAATCTATAATTTATTCATAGCTGACACATCTAGAGCAATTAGATCTTGAGAAAAAAATTGAATCGATTATAATTTTGTAACACGTGATTTGATAATTCAAAATCACAAAAACATAACAGATTACCTTTTAGAGAATTATAATAATAGATATTATTGATACAATTTAACAAATTTTTGAGAAAAAAAAACAAAAATACTTACCCCATGAATTAATGTAGCAGAAGAAATTTTAAGAAAAAAAGAATATTTTTGATTTAAATTATCAATATTGTTGGATATTGATTTTAAATTATTTAATGAAAGATTACAAAATAGATGAATGACACAAAAAGAAATAACACAAAGAAAAGATAGTTTGAATATTTTAGATCTAAAAAATAAAGTAGATATAATAATAGATTGAAGTTGTTGATTAAATAAAATACAATTCGAAATAATTAATTTACTTAAAAAAAAGATTTAATATTAATATCTAGAATGATTGGATTTATAGAAAATAATTCTCTCTATTTAAAAATAAAAAAACAATACAAATAATACTACATCCAAAATATATATCAAAAAATGACATGAATCTGTGGGAGATATAGTGGACGATTTCATAGCATGACTTCGCTCAGCCATGACCTACATATGAGCAAACAATCTAAAAGAATTTCATGAAAAAGCGGTAGTAGGAATACAGACTAATGCTGGCTTCACAGAATGAGAACCCTTGGGAAAAATGAAGTAATAACTTTATACAAAAAAAATTAATTTTGAGTCTTCTGAAAATTTAATCCAACAACACCTTTTTATCATTAAACCAAAAATTAAATAATTATTGACACTTTTTAATACAATTATCATAATCTCAACCCCAAATACATCATAGTAAATACATAGTATCACAGGCGTTAGTACTTTTTAGTTTTGTAATGTGTTGTCTTATAAACTCTCTTAAATGATATAATGTTCATAATAATCTTGGTTGATATGCTTGTTTTATTATTAATTCAACAGTATTAAGATATGCTTCCCAATAATATAGATGTTCATCTATGGGTTTATCATTAACTATATCAATAAATCATTAATCTGTATAGCTTGATTTGCTCAATACATACTACCATATTTATGTAGAGTATTGTCATCAACAGCAAAAACTATAGATAAACTAAATAATAATCAAATAATACTTAAGATTAATTTTTTCATTTTCTTATAATTAAGATATAAACTAGAATGGTATTATATTAATTATAATCATAAACAAAACAAGTAAAATGGTTGATTTTTTAAACCCAATCAATATTCTAAAAACACATCAAGAGAAGATAGAAGAGTACTGGCTCGTTATAACTATCTCAGCAACCTACTTTTGTAAGGTGCTACATCCAGCCCCAACAAAGGGAAAGATGTGATAAAAAAATTATCAGACTTTTCTCGGGGTAGAAAAGTTTTTATTTTATAAAAAAAATATAAATGGAAAAATCAGTAGAACAAAAACCAAATGAATCAAGTCAAGACTGATTAAAAGGTGAGAATACTTGGGAATTTTTAATGAGTTTATGACGAGAAATTTATTACAGTCTTGTATGAAAATCATTCATAATGCCTTTAAAAAAATTAGTAAACACAATTAATAAAAATCCAAAACACATTTCTTAATAAGAAATATAAATTATCTTAAAAAAAACGAAACAACTAAAACAATTTTTATTTTTTTAAAAAAACAATGGAAATAATTAAAAAAAATTTACTCAAATGTGGTGTATGTGGTAAGTTAAAAGGAACTATTGAAGAAAAGAATAATTGAACAGTACCTGTAATATGTAAATGTGAATTAAGAAGTGATGAAAAAATAAACCCTTCTTGTATGTGTATATGATGAGAAGATACTAATTCTCCCAGAATAATTTGGAGACCTTGAACAGATAGTATAGATTCAGATGGAATAAAAAGACATTCCCCTATTTGGGCTGGTCCTAGTAGCTGGTAAAGTTATTCCCTCTCCTTCTTTAACTTCTCCAATATATCTTCCAATTCTTTCATTGGTTTATACATCAACTCATTTTTGGTAATCTCCAAATCATTATTATTTAGTGGATACCTTTTTACCATCTCTGCTATAATCTTGTGGACTAGTAGTGTTCTAATCATTTACTTTAAATTTTAATTAAATTTTTATAGTCAGAATATTAGAGCAATTAAGTATCGTATAACAAAATATAAAATCGCAAATAAAGGACTAATTCTTCATTTTGTAATTATACTTAATACAATTATTCATCCAAAAAACAATACTATAACCATGTCTAAATCAAGTTATTATTAAATAGGATTTCACAAAAAGTACCTTCTCTATCAAATCATTTTCTGTTTAATCACATCTTGTTATATCCATCTTCATCATAACCATATTTATTGTAACCACTCTTATCATATCAGGATCTATTATATCATTCAAGATTATATCAAAAACAATCATATCATCCATCATCATATTTAGTGCCGTTTTTGTGTAATCAATTTTTGTCAAATCAAGATCTATTATATCAATCCTTATCAATTCAATTTATATCTAATCATAAATCATTATACTTAGTTCCATTTTTATATTCTCAATCCTTGTTTCGTCAAAACCTATTAAATCAATCTACATTATATCAATCT
>CAZCTB010000056.1:0-3230 GCA_964501605.1 uncultured Candidatus Peribacteria bacterium | reverse complement strand
TGAAAGTACTGAAATTTAAAACACCAAACGAGATTTTCCACTTACATACTCATAAAACTTTCCCAGTGTCGGTTTTCACCCTTTAATGTAGGTGTTTTTATTTTTATATATTATAACAATATTGTATTATAAGTCAATATAATTAATGTTGATTTTTATTTGTAATATTTTTTTATAAAATAAAAGCAAAAAAACTTCTATATATTTTATAAAAAAAAGCAAAACAAAAAACAGAAAATAACATCAAAATTTTTGCAAAAAACATAATTTTAACTATAATTGTTTATGAATCAGTATTTATTTATTTTAAGATATTAATTATTTAATAAACAACATGTGAGAACTAACAAAATCAATATTAGAAGTGAATGATATAAAAAATATAAAACCAAATTTTGATGAAATCAAAATTTTGAAAAGAGAAATTTGTGAAAAAACACAAACAATAATTTTCGATAAAGAATGAAATACATTAAAAATACTTACTACAAATAATTTTCCAGAAGAAGTAAAAAAGATTATAAATATGTTACAAAGCAAATGACTAAATACAGATATCTCGTATACATCCAAAGAATGATTTGAAGAAGCAATAAAACGATATGATGAATATAATGAAATTATATCAAAAGAACAAGATGCTGAAACAAAACAAGCTCAAGCATCTGGTAAATGAGCAATATGAATGTTGAAAGAAGTATTTGAAAAAAGAACAAGTATGGAACCTGGTGATTTTATTATGGAAATAATTAGATTATCTTTTCAAACATGAGCATCTGATCTTCACTTTCAACCACAAGAAGACTGAGTTATCGTTAGAATTAGAATAGATGGTGTAATGCAAGAAGTTTTAAAATTTACACATAATGATTTCAAAAAATATCTTCAAAAAATGAAATTTATTGCAGGTACAAAAATGAATATAAATTATGTACCACAAGATGGTAGATTTTCATTTGAAGCTACAAGTAGAAAATGAGAACACAAAAAAGTAGATGCTAGAATTAATTTTATGCCAGGTATCGAATCTGAAAGTACAGTAATTAGATTTTTAGATCCTACTAAATGAATATCAAATTTTGAAAAAATAGGTTTTGTTTGAAAAACATACGATACATTAAAATCAAGTTTAGAAAAAAATACTGGTATCACAATTTTTACAGGTCCTACGTGATCAGGTAAAACAACCACATTATATACGATATTAAATTATTTAAATGATGGTAAAGAAAAAATTATTACACTTGAAGATCCAGTAGAATATGAATTAGAATGAATACAACAATCTCAAATAAACTATAACAAATGATATACATATGCCTCAGGTCTTAAAGCTATATTAAGACATGATCCTGATATTATATTAGTTTGAGAAACAAGAGATTGAGAAACTGCAGAAATTAGTATAAATGCAGCTCTTACATGACACAAAGTATTTACTACTTTACATACAAATTCTGCTATTGAAAGTATACCAAGATTAATAAATATGTGAGTAAAACCATATATGCTTGCACCATCGTTAAATCTTATAGTTGCTCAAAGGTTGGTAAGATGATTGTGTCCTCATTGTTCTACAAAAAGAGAAGCAAATTATGCAGAAAAAACAGAAATAGAAGATAATATAAAAAAAATTACAGATGCAAATCCAAATATAAAATTGGATTTTGATTGAAAAGTTCCACAAGCTATTTGATGTGAAAAATGTAATTGAAGTGGTTATCAATCAAGAATAGCTATTATAGAAACTTTTGAAATAACAGACGACATAAAGAATCTAATAGTAGAATGAAAAACTTGAATAAATCTTTATTCAAAAGCTAGAGAAAATTGATATCTAACATTAAGAGAAGATTGAATTATCAAAGTATTAAACTGAGAAACAACTTTAGATGAAATTAGAAGAATTTTATAAATTATAAATTAACTTTACAATGGAATTATCAAAATTACAAATTACTAATACAAAAGACAAAAGCTGATTGAAAAAAAGTGCTGAAAATTCTAAAAATGAAATATTAAAAAATCTTGGTTTAAGTAGACCTGAATGATTAGTTTTCCAAATAAAAAAATATTTAATAAATTTTTTTAAACACAAATAAAAATTTTTAATTTAAAATTAGTTAAAAATTGACAATATATAACTACCAATATTAATTGGTAGATTTTTTTTAAAGAAAATGTTTTTTATTTATCTTAACAAAAATAATATAGGGACAAACATAATAATAATCAAAAAAATTACAAAAACATACTTGTTATCCAATATTTTGTCTGTGAAGTAAGATATGGCTTTTTTATAGTATTGAAATATTGTCATATATATTGTAACTGATATAATCGTAGCAGCCATAAAAGCTAATATAACTTTTATTCACAAAACACTATTAGTCAAAACTCACAAAAGAAAAGTATCCAAAAGGGTTGTAATATTTGCTCAAAGTATATAAGGGATTAAATGTCTTCTAGTGATTATTTTTCTAACATATAATGGTAACAACAATGTTACACTTATAGAAAGTGACATAGTCAAAGCTGTAATAATCAGTCCAGACAAAAATGCATTTCTCCTATTCTCAATTTTTTTTATTTTAAATTCTAATTTATCATCTTTTATAAATGAGAAGTTTTTATCAAAAGCAAACAATCATCAAACCAAAAATATAATTCAAATTATTAATATGTTTATATTTCATGGAATATGAAATTTTATCCAATTTGAAACTAAAGAAACCAAATCACTTAATCCGAATCAATTACTTAATGATCCCACTATATTTAATGCTAAATTATCAAATATAGATAATTTCATCAATGTAAAAACAAAACTAGCAGAAAATAATGTAACTGAAAAGGTAACCAAAAATTGTATAACCGTAATTCACAAAGCCCTTCTAAGAGATCTTCATTTTATCAGCATCAATAATCCAGTAATAAGTAATACAGAATTAACTCATCATCTAGTACCCATTACAATAGCCATCAAATTTTTTGCTGGTATTCTAAGTGATTCTCAAAGACCTATAAAAGCTCATGCTATTGGAGAACCAGACATAGTAATTTCAGTCATCAAATATGATAAGAAAAAAGATTTGACAGGAGATCACAAAAATTTTACAAAATATATAGGATTAAAAGCATTAATAATGGAATATTTTAACAAATCTAAACCAACCAATAATATTAATAAAGAAAAAAATATAAGAAATATCTTAATTATTATTTTTACT
>CAZCTB010000055.1:0-8820 GCA_964501605.1 uncultured Candidatus Peribacteria bacterium | reverse complement strand
ATTCAACTGTTGATTGAGTAATGAAAATATGTATACTAAATTTAAGAAAATTTTAATGGAATATGTTAGAAATTTTTAGCTATTCCGTTCTAGACCCTTAATATATAAAAAATTTAAAAATTTTAAAAATGAGTTTTGTCATTTCTGCAGAGGCAGTAATTCTATTAATAGTCATGTTTAAAGATTCCTGCTTTCGCAGGAATGACAGTTGTATTTCAAAAAACTTTGGCTATTTATTGCCAAGGTTATTTTATAAGATTTTGAGATTTTTCTTGAAAACTTAATAATTTTGTAATGCTTTGATTCTATCTTCTACACTAGGATGTGTGGCAAGCATCTTTCTAAAAAATCAAGACTTTTTTTTCTTTGAGAAAGGATTTTCTATACACATTGCTGCTACAGTGTCTTTTTGTATCGACTGTATATTTGAATCTTGGCTAATTTTTTGTAATGCTGATATCATAGCATATTTATCTTTTGTTAAATAAACACTTCAAGCATCTGCTAGATATTCTCTTTTGCGAGAAAGAGCTAATCTGATTAAAGGATAAATTAAATATCAAAGTATTAAAAGTCACAATCATATAAGTGGTAGAGCATTTCATCATTTTTCGTTTCTTGAACTTCATGAAAATCTAATCAATATTTGTCATAGTATTCATATAATTCAGACAAATACCACTATAATAATCATCATTAAAGAATCTTTATTTATTATATGTGTTAGTTCGTGTGCTGCTACTGCCTCTATTTCTTTTTTGTCTAGTTTTTTGATAAGTCATCTAGAAAATACTATCCAGGCACTTTTGGTATTCCATCATGTAGCAAAAGCATTTAGGCTATTATCTTCAATAATTCATATTTTTGGTGTAGAAAGTCATTTAGAAATACACAAGTTTTCTACTATATTGTAAATTTCAGGATTTTCTTTTCTAGTTATTGGTTTGGCTCATGTAAACTTGAATATCATTTGTCTATGAAACAAAAATGATATTATTCATCGAATTAATATTAATGGTCATAAAAATATAAACATATTATTTGTTTCATATAGTGCAGATCTCCATGCTTGAGAAAAAAACACTCATTCTCCGCTATTTACTAATACAATTGTAAGTATTATAGCAACAACTAAATATAAGAATAAAGGGAAAAGTATTATTAGAAAAAAGCTTCTAAATTTATTTTGTCCAATAGAATCATAAATTCATTTATACATGAGTCAAAAAAAAGATTAAAGTAATTTAGTGTTTAATTAGAAACTTACTTTTGGAACTTCCTTTTCTTTATTGTCTTTAATAGCAAAAAAGTCTTCATATTTAAATCCAAATAATTTTGCTATAATATTTGTAGGAAAAGATTGTATTGTAGAATTGTATTCGTTGATACTAGAATTGAAAAATCTTCTTGCTGCAGCGATTTTGTTTTCTATATCAGATAATTCTGTCTGAAGTTGTAAAAAGTTTTGATTTGCTTTTAGGTCAGGATAGTTTTCTGATACGGCAAATAAGTTTTTAAGAGCTCATGTAAGCATGTCATCTGCTTGTAATTTTTCTTTTGCAGATCATGCGTTCAAAAAGCTTGTTCTAGCTTCTGTTAATTTTGTTAATGTTTCTTTTTCGTGGCTTGCATATCATTTTACTGTACTTACTAAATTTTCTATCAAATCAAATCTTAATTTAATTTGTACATCGATATCTGCAAATGAATTCTTTATATTGTTTTTTAGTCTTATTAATTTGTTGTATTTTACAATCATATAAAGAATAACCAGTCACAAAATAATAAGTAATATTGTTTTTGTGTCTAGACTTTTTGAGCTTGCTTCGGCTCAATTTTGTAATAGAGTAGTTTCTTCTCCTGTCATTTTTTTTAATTATAAACTAAAATAATAAACAAATTTTAATTATCTTATACGAAAAAAAATTAAAAATTAAAGTTAATTTGTGTTATATTATTTAAAAAAATATATTATTATTTTTTTGTAAAAAAAAGAATGAAAAATTAATCTCATTCTTTGGTTTTTTTAATTGAAGTTTGATTAGTCAGCCATTTCTACATTTTCTGCGTGAGCTCCTTTTTCATCTTCAACTACATCAAATTTAACAACATCTCCTTCGTTAATTTCGATTCCGTTTAATTGTTCTTGATGAACAAAATAGTCTTGATTTTCTACTTCATTATCTTTGATAAAACCAAATCTTTTGTCTCTGTTGAAAAACTTTACAGTACCAGTTGTCATTTTGTATTAGAAAAAAATAATAAAATTTGAGTAACATACTCAATGTGTATTATATGATTTATACATCGATACGCAATAGATTTTTTTAAAGATTAAATTTTAAATGAAAATTACTATGTAGATTTATTATCTGGAGATGGCGAGAATCGAACTCGCGTCTAAAAGACATAAATAATAACGTTTACCACAATAGTTTGTTTATTAAGCCGTAGATTTAGTGTCTTTATAACTGGCAAATTCAAAAGCCAACAAACAGGCATTGAATTTTTTATTATATCGACATTTGCTACAAAAAGTAGCTATTCCTACTTATATCACCGTCTACCTAGTAGGAGTCCAGTAGAATCGGTTGATACGATCGTGAAAGACGATAACTACTAAGCGTAGTTGAAGTTTCCAACGAAAGCGTTAGCTCTAGCTAACAAATTTTTAGAGTTTGCATTTTTAGATGCTTGAACGATTATTTTATACTCGGTACGTTCATCGAGTAGTGGCAGTCATTAGATATGAGAATCTTTCATCGAAACCTGTACATCCCCACAATTAATTGATAATTCATAATGTATAATTGTGAATTATTGTAAATTTATATTAAAGAATTAGATTTTTTTTGCAATGAAAAAAGGACCCAAAAAACTGGATCCTTATTCGTGACTTGAAGTTTAACTCCGGATTAATCATGAGTTTTTTGCTACATGACTCTATTTTGTCACACATACCTATTCAAGGAGGATAAAAAAACAATCGATATGTTCTTGTATTATTACATATAATTATATATTTTTCTAAGTCAAGTTTTTTTTGTGTTTTTCTTCTTTGTCAATTTTATAGTAGCTTTTGTGTTGTATTCTTTTGCTAGACTTGGTTTGTATATGTATAATAATATTGAATTTTATAACTTTTAATTATCATATGAAATTTTATCAAAAGAAAGTTGAAATTTTATCAAGAGAATTTTGAACAGATATTAATTTATGATTAAAAAAGATTCAGGTAAAATCAAAACAAGATAAATATTGATTAAATATTTTGGTACATGAAAACAAAATTAATCCTTGGAAGGTATTTTTTGATCAATTCAAAAGTTTTTTGATATTAATCTTGATTGTTGCTGCTGGTATTTCATTATTTGTATGAGAAGTAGTGGATTTTATAGTGATTATTGCGATAGTAATATTAAATTCTATACTTTGATTTGTACAAGAATATAGGGCAGAAAAGTCTATTGAATCTTTGAAAAAAATGTCTAGTTCCAAATCTAGAGTGATTAGAGATGGAAAAGAAACAATGATTGACTCCAAAGAATTGGTTGTTTGAGATATCATTTTGTTTGAAGCGGGAGACAAAATAGGTGCAGATGCTCGTATTATACAGGCAGTAAGTTTAGAAACAGCAGAAGCCACTTTGACATGAGAGTCGTTGCCAATATCCAAAAATACTGAAGAAATAAAAAAGGATGTAGTTTTGTGAGATCAAAAAAATATGGTTTTTGCAACAACTGTTGTGACCAAATGACGTGGTAAAGCTATTGCAACATCTATTGGTATGAATACAGAGATATGAAAGATTGCTTGAATGATACAAGATGCTCCAGAAAAACAAACTAATTTACAAAAAGATTTAGACAAGCTTAGTAAACGGCTTTGAGCTGTTATTTTGGTTATATGTGTCGGTATTTTTTTAATTAATGTAATTTTTGGTCACAATGGTTTACAAGAGGCTTTTCTTATAGCTATTGCTTTGTCTGTAGCTGCAATACCTGAATGATTGCCAGCAGTTGTAACTATATCTTTGTGACTTTGAGTAAAAAGATTGGTAAAGAAAAATGCGCTCATGAGAAAGCTTTCAAGTATAGAGACACTTTGATCAGTAGATGTAATATGTACGGACAAAACTGGTACTTTGACTAAAAATGAAATGACTGTAAAAAAACTTTTTGTAAACAATCAAGAAGTAGATGTAGAAGGAGTTTGATATAGTAAAAAATGAAAGTTTTCAAAAGATAAAAAGTTGTTTTTAGACCTTTTAAATATAGGTGTATTTTGTAATAATTCACAAATAGATTGAACAAATATTGTTTGAGATCCAACTGAAGTTGCATTGTTGGTAAGTGCTTGAAAAGCTTGAATTACAAAAAAACTATTGGAAAAAGACTATAAATGGATTGATGAGATACCATTTGATTCAGAGAGGAAGATGATGACATCTATATATAGTTTTAAAACCCCCTTACTCGACAAATCTGTCGAGTCTTTCCCCCTTCTTAAGAGGGACTCTAATATATTGTTTACAAAAGGTGCTCCTGAAATAGTATTAGAAAAATGTAATAGAATATTGATTGATGGTAAAGTTAGAAAAATTACAAAGAAAGATAAAGATATTATTCTTACTCAAAATAAGAAATTTGCAGAATCAGCATTGAGAGTGTTAGGGTTTGCTTATAATTTAGTGCAGAGTTCAGAGTGAAGAGTGCAGAGTTTAAATAATTCTGAACAATGAACTCTGAATTCTGAACACTTAGAAGAAGAATTGATATTTGTAGGTTTACAAGCGATGATAGATCCACCTAGACAAGAAGTAAAAGATTCTATTGTTCAATGTAAAAAGGCTTGAATCAAAGTGGTTATGATTACATGAGATAATATTGTAACAGCCAAAGCTATAGCTAGTCAGCTTTGAATCCAATGAAAGGCTATGGAGTGAATTAATTTGGAGAATTTAAATGATGAGGAGATAGAGAGTTTGGTAAAGTCTGTTTGAGTCTTTGCTAGAGTTAGTCCAAGACACAAAAAGAAGATAGTAAAAGCACTTAAAGAACACTGACATATAGTTGCTATGACATGAGATTGAGTCAATGATGCACCAGCTTTGAAGTATGCTGATATATGATTGGCTATGTGAATAACGGGTACTGATGTGACAAAGGAAGCTAGTGATATGATACTTTTGGATGATAACTTTGCAACTATTGTAAATGCGATAGAGGAGTGAAGATGAATTTATGATAATATAAAAAAGTTTGTTAGTTATTTACTTTCTACCAATTTTGCTGAAATTTTGATTATATTTATATCTGTTTTGATATGATTGCCGGTTCCTTTGATAGCAATACAGATTTTGTGGATTAATTTGGTTACAGACTGATTTCCTGCTTTAGCTTTGTGAGTAGATCCAGCAAATCCAAATATAATGTCAAATAAGCCTAGAAAATCTGGTGTTAAGATAGTAGACAAAAAAATGTTGATTAATATTGTTATATTATCTTTGGCTATGACAATTTGATCCATTTATGTTTTTGTAAAAAATTATAATATTGATTTAAATCAAGCTAGGACATGAGTTTTTGTGTTACTTACTTTGTTGGAAATGTTGAGAATTTGGATGATAAGAGAAGACTATAATATTCCATTTTGGTCAAATAAACGATTATTTGGTGCTGTGGGATTGTCAGTAGGATTGGTTATGTTGGTAGTTTATGTTCCATTTTTGGCAAAAATATTTCAAACAGTTCCACTTAGTTGACAGATATGGTTGCAGATTTGACTTGTTTTGTTGGTTTTGATATTTATGTGAATAATTGTAAAAAAGGCTAAAAATTTGCAAAAAAATAGGGATTAGGTTATAATTAAAGTAAGAATTGTCATCCTTGAGTGAAAAACGTAATATTACGTTTGAAACGAAGGATATAAAGAAACTTTCTATATCCTTCACTGCGTTCTAGGATGACAAGAAAGTTTATGGGTAATAATTTATATAAATTAGGAAAATGAAAAAATTAGATAATATTGAAACTATAGCAAATGATATAAAAACAATCACTATACAGTGAGCAACAAATATTGCTTTATCAGCCTTTAGTATTATGAAATTAGAGCTTAATACATTGGATTTTAAGGATTTAGATGAGTTGTGTAATTTTGTATTAAAATGAGCTAAAATGTTAATGGATGCTAGAAGTACAGAACCAATGTTGTTCAATGGTATGAAATATATGCTTTCAACAGTTGAAAGTTGAAAGTTAAAAGTAAAAAGTGGTGAGCTATCTTTAAAAGAGTTGCAAAAAAATGCTGTTGATTCATTGGATGAGTTTATTTGAAGAGTAGAGTGAGAAAAAGAAATTAGAAGAGATATCTGATCTGAGTTGATTGAAGATGGAGATACTATTTTTACTCATTGTCATTCAAGTTCAGCTATATGATTGTTAAAAAAAGCACATGATGATGGTAAAAAAATACATGTTTATAATGATGAAACTAGACCTTTGTATCAGTGAAGAAAAACTTCTAAAAGTTTAGTAGAGTTGTGAATTAAAAACACAATGGTCACAGATGGTTCTTCTACTTTTTTTGTAGACAATATGTATGAAAGTCATGTAGATATAGACAAAGTTATTATTGGTTGTGACTCTATTAGGATAAATGGAGATGTATTGAATAAAGTATGAAGTTTTGGTATTTGATTGGCTGCTCATCATAGTAAAATACCTGTTTATATAGCTGGTAGTCTGATGAAAGTAGATGTGACAAATTCTATTGAAATAGAAAAAAGATCTGCTAATGAAGTTTGGAAAGATAGACCAAAAGGATTAGAAATATTGAATTATGCTTTTGATATGATTCCTGCTGAGTTTATTACAGGGATAATAACAGAGTTTGGTATTATTAAACCAAAAGATATTAAAAAAATGGTAAAAAAGCATTATCCTTGGATGTTGGAATAATTGTAAATTGAAAATGGATAATTGTTAGTGTCATTTCGACCGTAGTGGAGAAATCTCTTGTTAATCTATGTTAAGAGATCTCTCGCAAGATAGAGCAACTCGATATGACAATTGGATGTATATTTTAAATAAAAAATATAATGAAAAAGAAAACGTTTAGTGCAAAAGTAAAATTTATAGATATAAGTGTTTGAAATACTTTAAATGTTTTGTTGAATGAAGGTCAAGCGTATGATTTTGGTATTACTTCAGTTGATGATGTTACATTAATTTATAAAGATGATAAAAAAATTAAACATTCTTCTAAGGGTGATTTTTTTGGTAAAAAGAACTTGGTTGTTAATGCAGATTTAACAAATGATTTGGTGGATATTGGAGAGGTTTGAATTACAAAAGATATATATGAAAAATATAATTTTAAAGAATGAGATATTATTTCTATATCTGCTACAAAAACTAATCCACTTTCTTTGCAAGCTATAAAAAAAAAGCTTTTGGGTAATAAAATTAATGAAAAGGAAATAAAAGCTCTTATGAGAGATATGACTGATGGAAAAATAAGTGATGTTTTGTCTGCATATTATGCTGCTTGTAGTTTTACTTATTCTAGTGATCAAGAGGAACTTTATTTGACTGCAAAATATTCTGCTGAGATGTGAGATATGATAAAATTTGATCATGATACTGCTGTAAAGTATTGTATTGGTTGAATTCCATGAAATGAAACTACTATGCTCATAGTTCCAATTTTATGATCTTTGGGTATTTCTAGTCCAAAAACCTTTTCAAAAGCTATTACATCTCCTGCTGCGACTTGAGAGTGTGTAGAAGTTCTTATGGATATAGAATTTTCTGTAGATGAAATGAAAAAATTGGTAAAACAAACATGATCTTGTTTGGCTTGGTGAAAAGTTTTGAGATTTGCTCCAGCCAATGATAAAATTATTAAGGTTTCATATCCATTGAAGACAGAGGCTTATTCTAAGGTAGCTGTAAGTATTATGGCAAAGATTTATGCTTGATGAACAAAATATTGTCTTATAGATTTGCCAGTAGGTGAGTATTGAAAGATAAATGATTTGAAAACTGCTAAAAGAGTAAAATGACATTTTGAATATATATGAAAAAAATTATGAATGAGGATAAATGTGGATATTACAAATGCTAATGCACCAATAGGTAAATGAATTTGAGCAGTGTTACAAGTGAGAGAAGTTTTAAGAATATTACAGAATAAAGAAAATATTTCTTTAGATTTGAAAAATAAATCAATAGAGTTAGCTGCTAACTTAATAGAATTAGTATGATTAGCAAAATGAAAAAAAGCAAAAATTTTAGCTAGAAAACAAATAGAGTCTTGAGAAGCTTGGGAATATATGCAAAAACTAATTAATACACAGAATTCTTTACACAAAACCAATCCAAACAAAAAAGACGCTTCTCATCTTTGATCTGTTGATTCTGAAGATTTGCCATTATGATGATTTAATCATAAATTTTTTGCAGAAAAATCTGGTAGTATTCAAAAAATAGATGTAGAATTATTGAAAGATGTATCAAAAAAATTGTGAGCTCCTGTTGATAAAAAAGCATGATTTTATTTAAATAAACAGGTTGGTGATAAGGTAAAAAAATGAGAATTATTGTTTGAAATTTTTAGTGGTGATGAAGATAGATTAAAGCAGGGTTTAGCAAAAATTAAGGATTGTTTTTTATATCATATATAAAAAACATATAAATATAAATTTCTTTATAAAATTTAAGGGTCTAGAACGGTTGAAGTGTTTTAAAAAATCACTATAACTAGTTCATGACTACAAAAAACCCTTATAGAAAAAATGCAAAGCATAACAGGCAA
>CAZCTB010000054.1:0-8011 GCA_964501605.1 uncultured Candidatus Peribacteria bacterium | reverse complement strand
AGCTATTAGCTATGAGCCAATAGCTAATAAATATTTTTCTGCCTCCAAAGCAGCCATACATCATGAACCTGCTGATGTGATAGCTTGACGATATTTTTTTATTCACATTTTAATATGTAAATTATAAATTATCTTTTATTTCTTGAGCCACTTTTTGTAAATTTTCCAAAGTTTCCTGGGGACCAGAACCTACTCAGGTTTGGAATCACATTCACTCATAAAATGGATATAATTTGATATGAGCATGATTCACTTCTAATCATTCTACTACTATTCCTACTCTATCTACATTTAATCATTTTTTTAATACTTCTGTAACTTTTTTAGTAGCTTTAATATATTTCGCCAACAAATCATCATCCAATTTGAATATATCAGAATCATAATGATCTTTTGTAATTAACAATGTCATACCCTTACGATTTGGAAAGGCATCTAATACAGCTATAAAATCATCGTCTTCTCGTATCTTTTCAGCAGGAATTTCTCATGCTATGATTTTGCAAAATATGCAGTTTGGGTCTGTCATGATGTGTGAATAATAATAAATTCTTTTGTCATTGCGAACGAAGTGTGGCAATCTCTTGGAGTGTAAAAATAGATTGCTTTGTAAACCTGTCTGTCCGATAGGCAGGCTCGCAATGACTAACTGTTTTATAATTTAATGTTTCTAATTGTAATTTCAATTTATTTTCTACCAAAATCCGCTGGTATTTCTCATCGATCTTTTGTATTTCGCTTTAATATTTTTGTTTCAAATTTATTTTTTCTCAACCAGTCCTCTGCTCTCTTTATCAAATCAAAAGCCTCTTTGTTTTCTGAGGTTTTTTTTAAATTTGTTTTACATTTTCAATCTTCAATTCGTTTCATAGCATGTCTAGAATCTGTATATATAGATTTATCTGATCATTGATTTTTCAAATAACTAAGTCAATGTACTAAAGCCAAAAATTCACCAATATTGTTTGTTCACTCTCAAAGTTTTTTATGAAAAATAGTTTCTCAACTTATTAAATCTACTCATTGGTATTCTGTAATTCAAGGATTGTGAGAACATGCTGCATCTACTGCAATACTATTTTTTTCAAATGGCAAATCTTGTGTTTTTCGTAATTCTCATTTGTTTTGATAGTATGGTTGATATCATTTTGAGAACGCCTCTTTAGCTAAATCTTCGTTTTCAAAAGATTTATATTTTGCTCATTTTACTCATACGACAAGATCTTTTACTTCATCTCGTGATGAAAAAATTCATTTTCTTTTTCATTCTCGTACTACATAGTGTTTCATTTATAATATTTTATATAAATTTTATTTAAGATAATTAAATCAAAACAACTTACAATAAAAAAAAGTTTGAATCTGATTACAGACCAAACTTTTATAATTTTTTTTAAAACCACTTAAACGATTTTAAATAAGACCAAAAGGTTCTATATTCCATCTTGTTTAGAATTTGGATCTTATCTTCCAATTCAAACATTATTTCTTTAGTAGATCCAACTTTGTTAATAATAGTTTGTTTAATTTCTAGCATTGAATCGCCATAAGATGAAAGACAAATCCAATCATCCGTAGATAGTGCTTCTTTTTTAATTTTTTCCAATTTATTGGAAAAACTAATATAATCTTTTCTTGCCTTTTCTAATTTTTTAAATAATTGTTTTACAATATGATCCAAATTAAATTCATACCTACCTTTTTTTATTACAATAAGGTTTGTTATTACTATTAGGAATAGGTAGAATATAATAATCATAATTGAGGCAATACCATCAATAATCGATTGAAATGATATATCGGGGCCAAGAGTACAATGAATTATTAAAATGGATAGGTGTACAAACAACCATAATGAGACTAATTTTCTCATTGCTGACTTTCTCTTTTTTTCAAAATCTGATTTTTGTTTCATGATATTTTGTTTTTGGTTTAATTACTTATAAATAATAAGATAAAAAAGTCAATAAAAAAAACTTGCAAATCGCAAGTTTAAAGGATACCGATTGTTTTTGTCAAATAATATTGACTCAAATCATCGGTACTTTTTCGACTAAAATAATCTTTATGTGATTATTTTGTCTCAAAAAGAAAGGAAGAAGAATCAATAAAGATAAAATATTGATTTGGTCTAACCTAGAAATAGACCTACGCCTAAATACTAGATTTATTATTGTATTTTACAAAATTTTTAAAGAATAAATTGGCCAAAGTTTTATTTTTATTTTTGTATAAAATACAAAATAGAATTTAAAGTTCAATTTTTGGCTGCTTCTGCTAGAGGGTTAGGTTGGCATATAATATATATGGTATCTATACAATTATAAATTTAAATCAATCAAATCTCTGATTAAATCAAAGTTTGTTTTTCTAAAATAAATTGTAATGTATTCTTACTTTTATATCGAATCAATCGAAATAAAGTTTGAATAATATAAATCAAAATGGCCGTTATTGATTTACAATACTATACAAAACTCATGTCAGTCTAATCCACAGTAGGAGTAGTCTTTATGAACACTCTTCCAAATTCACAAATATATTGTAAATTTAAAAGATTTTATCAATATTTTTCTGTTTATGACCTTCTTCCTAGATATACAACTACTTTGAATATAACATTCATTTTGTTGTATGTCTTATTATAATTATTTTTTATCTTCCTGTCAAATTTTTGAGGACTTTTTTATAGTTAACAATATTTCTACTTTAGGAGTCTATTTTGATAGCTTATATAGACTCCCAAAAAATACTTTTTTGTACTAAATTTTTATTCTAGCTCATACATTTAACGAAGTTTTTGGTTTTGTATTATAATCTCATCAAGTTCTGGATTGAACAAGTCATTGAACTTTTCAAGAACCTATTATTAACTCAAGTTCTCAATAATATACCTTATCTTTTATGTCTGTTCAAACAAATCATGATACAGATAAATTTTTGTTAATTTTATGACTAGTTCAAACTAATAAAAATGGCTTAAATCAAGTATTATCTAAAGGATAAACCTTAAAGAAAACAGATCATTTATCATGTTTAAAAACTTGTTTCATTCAAATCCTAACTTGGTCTTTGCTTTCACTATTAAGCGTATATTCCAAAGCTGCAGAAGTTCATTTTTTTCAAATCTTTTTTGATAATGTAAGCTTTCAAAATGCTGTAGAAATTCAATCTTCAAAATTAGTTGAACTAAAATCTACGAATCATCAAATATCTAAATCTCATAAATTTCATCATCATTGGAATCTTGACACAAACTCTTTATTATTGATTGAATAGGTGGGATCAACCATAAACGATCAAGATTTATTTTCTTTTTTTATTTTATCTACTTTTTCTGTTTTTTCGATTTCTATATCATTAGGAGCTGTTTTTTCTTGAGATTTAGATGAATTTGCTCAAAGTACAAAGGCAGTTAAAAGTAGTCAACATATCAAAGATTTTACAAAGTTAGTGTTTTTTTTATCTACAGATTCTATATTTTCTTTCTGTTCTAAATTAATAATTCTTTCCTGTGTTTTTAATTTTTTCATGCTAAGTTATTAATAATAAAATGTTTTTTTGAAATATTCTATTAAAACATTTTAATAAGATACCAATAGTAGCTTTGTATAGCTGTGCACAATGCAAATGTTCTTACAGTCAGTCGAAGAATACACCTCCATTAAATTTCATTTAGAAAAAAGCACAGACTGACAATGAAATATGTAAAATACAAAACTACTCTATCGATATCCTAAAATATTCTAGAATAGCCTGTTACTTTGCATATTGCACTGGTCAAGCCTGTGCTGATCCAAATAACCCGGCTGAAAAAATTTTGAGCTTGGGATAAGACATCTTTTGGTGTATCTTACCTGAGCAATTTAATTATAAACAAAACACACATAAAGTCAACATTTATTTATTATAATGATTATATTTATTTTTTATTGTTTTCTAGTCTGTTTTTTATACAACAAATAAAGTACTTTATAAACTTTTAGAATTATAAACTTTTAACTAAAATGTGATTCAATTTAGAAACTATTGTAGCTTGGGCTAAGAGAAGATGATTTACTTATCCATGATCTGATATATACGGTTGACTGGCTAATTCTTGGGATATGTGACCTTATGGTGTAGAATTACAAAAAAATATAAAAGATAATCGATGGAATTTTTTTGTAAGATCTAGGTCTGATGTAATTGGATTAGATTCACAAATATTAATGAATCCAAAAGTATGGGAAGCTAGTGGTCATGTGTGAAATTTTAATGAACCACTAATAGATTGCAAAAAGTGTAAAAGTAGATTTAGAGCAGACCATTTGGTAGAAGAATATATAGAAAAATCTTGAGATAAAGAATTACCAAATAATCGATCGGCAGAATCTACACCGTTTGAAGATTTAAGTGAATATATTCTTAATAAAAAGATAAAATGTAGCAAATGTGGTTCTAATGAATGGGCAGAAATTAAAAAATTTAATGGTATGTTCAAGACTAAACAATGAGTAGTAGAATGATCGTGAAAAGATATATATCTTAGGCCAGAAACTGCACAATGAATATTTGTAAATTTTAGAAATGTGCTGGATACTACTAGAAATAGGATACCTTTTGGAATTGCTCAAATATGAAAAGCTTTTAGAAACGAAATAACTCCTGGTAATTTTATGTTTAGAGTAATGGAATTTTATCAAATGGAGATAGAATTTTTTTGTGAAAATGATGAAAAAGAATGATTAAAGTGGTTTGAATATTGGAAAGCTGAAAGTAAAAAGTGGCGAGAAAATGAAATATGAATTAATCCTGATAATTTAAAATTTAGAGATCATGAGAAAGATGAACTATCTTTTTATAGTAAAGGTACATGTGATGTAGAATATAATTTTCCACGAGGATGGTGAGAATTGCAAGGTATTGCTTATAGAACTGATTATGATCTAAAGCAACATGTAGAACATAGTGGAAAAGATATGCAATATAGTGATCCAAGTACTGGAAAAAGATATATTCCTCACGTGGTGGAACCAAGTTGGGGTCTAACAAGAGCTGTATTGACAGCTATGATAGATGCTTATGATGAAGAAAAATATACAGATGGAAATGGAAATGAAGCTAGTAGAACTGTAGCTAAATTTCACAAAAATATAGCTCCTATAAAGTATGCAATACTTCCTTTGATCAAAAAAGATGAAAAACAAGTAGAGATTGCTAATGATATTTTTTCTAAGATTTCAAAAAAATATATGTGTGAATATGATGATGGATGAGCGATTGGAAAAAGATATAGAAGACAAGATGAAATATGAACACCTTTTTGTGTAACAGTAGATCAACAAAGTTGTGAAGATGGAACTGTGACTTTGAGAGATAGAGATACTATGGAACAAAAAAGAGTGGAAATTGAAGAATTGGAAAGTTTTATGGAGTAAAATGTTAAGTTTTTTGTCAAAAAATGATTTGACAAATTGCATAAGAAAATTATATACTAAATAAATTTATAATTTACTAAATGTCATATGAAAGATTTTTTGAAAAAGTTATGATTTATAGCAAAAGAAAATACAAATTGAGTTTTTTACAAAAACTATTCAATGGCAAACAATTATATTGTTGAAGTAGATTTTGCTAAAGAAGAAATAAACTACTGAGATAAAATTAAAGCAGGTAGAGAAACTACTCAAAATTTTTCACAAGAAGAAAATTGGGTTGTATTGGAGTGTGTAAATAGATTATTGGAAAAATGATATAAACCACAAGACATTATTTTGGAACAAAAGTTCACAGTATGACACGGTGCTAGTTGATGATGGTTGGATATTTTGATTAAAAAAGATTGAAAATCTTTTCTTATGATAGAATGTAAAACTTGGGGAAGTGAATATGAAAAAGAATTGAAAAACACTTTCAAAAATTGATGACAATTGTTTACTTATTTTAGACAAGATATAGATACAGAATATTTGGTTCTGTATGCTTCAAATTTAAAGTCAAAAGGAGATATAGAATACAGAAACGATATAATAAAAATCGAAGATCAATATAGAGAAACATCAAATGTGGTTGATTTTTATACAAGATGGAATAAATTCACAAAACAAAATGGTATTTTCGAAAATTGGGTAAATTCTTATAATTTCGAATCAAGAGCATTAACTTTAAATGATTTGGAAGATATCAAAGAATCTGATGCATCTTTCATTTTCAATAGATTTCTTGAAATACTTAGACACAATACTGTTTCAGACAAATGAAACGCTTTCAATAAAATATTTACACTTTTTTTGTGTAAGATACACGATGAGTGAACCAAAAGAGAAGATGAAGAATTGGAATTTCAATGGAAGGAATGAATTGACGATAATATAACATTTCAAACAAGATTAACAGATCTTTACAAAAGATGAATGATGGAGTTTTTGAGTAAAGAAATTACAGATTTTTCTGACAAACAAATAAATGATGAGTTTTGATATTTAGGGGAAGACGTGAGAATAAAAATCTTGGAAAAATTTACAAAAATTAGATTACAAAAAAATAATGAATTTGCCATAAAAGAAGTTTTTGATGATGAAACATTTGAAGACAACGCTATTGTTCTCAAAGAAGTTGTTGAACTTTTGCAAAATTACAGAGTAAGATATACAAAAAAACAACCTTTTTTGTGAGATTTTTTTGAGCTATTGTTGACAACATGATTGAAACAAGAAGCATGACAGTTTTTTACCCCAGTGCCTATTGCTAGGTTTATTTGTAAATCTATACCTATCAAAAAAGTAATTGAAGATAAGATTTTAAAATGAGATTCAAGTGATTTATTGCCAACGACTATTGACTATGCAGCTTGAAGTGGTCATTTTTTGACTGAAGCTATGGAAGAAATCCAAAACATTATATATAATATAGATACTTCAAAAACAAGACCAAATGTCAAAAAAGAAATAGATAAATGGAAAGCAACTGCATTTGATTGGGCTTATGACTACATATATGGAATTGAAAAAGATTATAGGTTAGTAAAAACTGCAAAAGTTGGTTGTTATCTTCATGGTGATGGGATTGCTACTGTAATTCACTGAGATGGACTTGATAGTTTTGAAAATTCAAAAACCTACAAAGAAAAACTCAAAAAATTTAATCCAGAAGATAAACAAGAAAATGCACAGTTTGACTTTGTTTTGTCTAATCCTCCTTATTCTGTTTCTGCGTGTAGATGAAGTGTAAAACAAGTAAATGATAATGCTGAAAAAGATTTTGAATTATTTAAAAATTTAACAGATCAATCTTCGGAAATAGAAACTTTATTTATAGAAAGAACTTCTCAACTTCTCAAAGAATGATGAATTGCTAGTATAATTTTGCCAAGTTCAATTTTGAGTAATACTGGAATTTATAGTAGAGCTAGAGAAATAATTCTCAAAGATTTTGATATTGTGGCTATCACAGAATTGGGGTCAAATACTTTTATGGCTACAGGGACAAATACGGTGATATTATTTTTGAGAAAAAGAAATAAATTTTTTGCTAGAAATCTAAAAACATCTACGGACAATTTTTTTGTAAATTTACAGGATATTACATTAAATTGAATAGAAAAAGCTGTATCAAAATATGTGAATGAAGTCTGGGAGTGAATAAGTCTTGAAGATTATATTTCTATGGTGCAAAAAAATCCAAACGAAAAAATAAAAAATCATGAAATATACAAAGAATATACAAAAAAAATAAAACTTAGCAAAAAATCATCAGAAGATCAACAAAAAGAACTTTTTGATAAAGTTTTGGAAATAGAAAAAGAAAAATTATTTTATTTTGTTCTGACTTATCCTCAAAATTTAGTTTTGATAAAATCTGGAGAAAAAAATATAGAAAAGGAATTTTTGGGATATGAGTTTAGTAATAGAAAATGAAGTGAATGAATCCATCCAATCCAAAGATGAAAACTGATAGATGAATGTACAAAGCTTTTTGATCCAGAAAAATTGGACAATCCAAACAAAGCTAGTACTTATATTTATGATGG
>CAZCTB010000053.1:0-42156 GCA_964501605.1 uncultured Candidatus Peribacteria bacterium | reverse complement strand
TTTTTGCCTGTTATGCTTTGCATTTTTTCTATAAGGGTTTTTTGTAGTCATGAACTAGTTATAGTGATTTTTTAAAACACTTCAACCGTTCTAGACCCTAATATTTAAATATATTATTGGCAAAATACCAGCAGTATTAAAAATAAACAAGAAAACAAACCAAGTTAGTTGTCATCTCTTACCAGATTTCCACAAAGCTATTCCTTTCCATATAGCAGACCATATCAAAAGTATTGGCAAAATAACTGTCAAAAAGATTGTACTAGCATAAAAGGGTAGAGTTGTAGTAAAATCAGCATTTATAGCCATAGGTATTGTTTCATTCATTTTTGTAATATTATTAATAATAAAAATTTTTTTAATTTTCTTTCCATTCTTTAAACTTATATCCAATATTAGTAGAAATAATCATAATAGCAATTCACGCTGTCCATATTATTTCAGGATATACAATTTCAGCTCATAGTCTTTTTAGTATTATTCACAAAAATGCCCATATTATTACAAGTGAAAATATAATATCCCTTTTTTTATACAAAGCTAATAATGCTAAAATCATTGCCACAATTATTACAACAATAGTCCAATAAACTGGAGATATTCAAAATCATCACCATCACACATTTACAAGATATGTACTAATATTTGCTATAGTAGCTACAGATATCCATCATAAATATAAACTGAAAGGAACTTGTACTAGATACTTGTCTCAAAGATTTCATAATTTTTTTCATATTTCAGCTCTTTTCGATATTATTATAAGTATGGCTAAGAAGGTTAACATAATTAATACTGATAATCCCACTAATCTATAATGTCGAGCAAATATCCAACCAATATTAGTAATACAAGACAATAAAAACCATACTCCAATTTTTTTTGTAATTTCAGATCCTTTCTTTTTAAATAAATCTACAATTTGCCATACTACAAATCACAATAATCACAAATAAATCAATCCCCAAATAGAAAATGTCATTCCAACAGGCACAAACAGATTTGGATAAAGGTCAGACAATGCACCAGTACTCATTCATCCAATAGGCAAACTAGTGGCTAGATAATTCACTATTATTACAGCAACAAATGCTACAATATTAGATATTGCCAAAAGTTTTGTACTTAAAATTGGTGTTTTTCTTTTATTAAATTTAAATAATTTCATTATTATTTTTTTAAAATATAAATTATTTTCTTTTAAAAAATTTAATTAAAGGCACTATAGCTGTAATTATAAAAAACAATCCATACCAATATCGACCCAAACTCAATATTGGTTCTCGAAGTTTTGCAATCATTAGTGTAAATCAAAACACACTCCATTTAATCAATCCAATATCCCAAAACTTGAGATTTTTTATACCATCATTAGCCCATTCAAAGAATTTCATTTTTATTTATTTTAAAAGATAAATATTTTATTAAAATATATTGTCATCACTTTTCTCTTTAAATTTACTTATTATAATATCAGGGACTTTAATTTTCTTTTTATAATATGGTGTTTTGGGTAAATCTTCTATTATAATATCATTTTCTTCTTGAATAAATGCTATTGTTCATTTTTCATCTCATTCTTCTATCATATATCGTCTTTTGCCCAATTCCCATTTTTGTGCTATTCACAATTCTATTAATTTCTTTCCAACATTATTTAATATATATTCATATTTTCCATATGAATGCAAGTATTCAATACATTTTTCTGTATTAATTTTTCAATATTTTTTTGTAAACTCATTTATGTCTTTTTGGATATCGCGATTGTAGGGGATTTTAAACTGCTGAATAAGCTCAAAATAATCATTTCGGTATTTATATAATATATAGTGTTCTAAAATATTATATGTATTTTTATATTGATTAAACTCTTTTAAGTATTCTTTATTGTTATTTTTTATCTTCAAAAAAAAATTTTCTAATTTTAATGTTTCTTCTTTTATTTTTTCAATTTGTTTATCTATGTCACAAATCAGTATATCAAAAATTTCTTTACTAAATCAAGATCCAAGGATATATTCTCTATCTTCATTCAACAAGTCTTGTTCGAAATTAGATAATTTCATTTTCATGTGAAATAGATATTTTTAAATTAAAATTCTACCCTTAACGCTTTTCTCTATTTTGCCCAATTTCAACAAAAGTGGTTCTACATCTTCTTCTACTCCTTTCTCATTCATTCCCAGTTGTATTGATATTGCTTTTAACCCCATTGGTCTATCATTTTTTTTTAAAATATCTAAATACTTTTGATGAATAGGAGACATTCATCCATCATCTATTTTGCTATGAGTCAAAAATTTTTCCCACATATCATGAGTAAATTCTTTTGCATTTTTTCATTCTGTCACAAAAAAATCTCTGATTTTGATACATAAATTATGTATTTCTCTAGGGACAGAGTCTACTTTATGATGAATTTTTTCTATTATAGACTCGTGAGTTGGTACTTCATATTTTTTTAAATATTTGTCTATTATTTTCTTTTTTTCTTCACTATTGTATTCCATAAAGTGAAAATCATATACAAATCTATTTTTTATCGGCTTAGAAAGTCATTCTCATTTTGTAGTAGCACCTACCAATGTAAATTTGTTCAATGGTATTCTTACACTTCATCATTCGGGCATTACCATATCTATGACAAAATCTTCCATTGCTATATACAAAACTTCTTCTACATTGGGTTTTAATCTGTGTATTTCATCTATAAACAAAATATCTCCATCTTCCAAACTATTCAAGATGCTTACTATTTCAGAAGCTTTACTTATAGCATATCCAGTAACTATTTTCATATTCACATTGCTTTGTTTGGAAATTATATGAGCCATAGTAGTTTTACCAAATCCACTAGGACCACAAAACAAAACATGACCCATATTACTTTCCCTTTCTTTAGCACTACCTATTGCTGTTTTTAATACTTTTTTTATTTGTTCTTGACCAACAAAACTATTAAAAGAATCAGGTCTTATGTTTTCATTTATTTCTATCAATATGTCTGTATTTATTTTTTTTACTTCCATCATAACAGTTTATTTTGATAAATTTCAACCACTCCTATTTTATCTTTTTCAAAGAGGAAATAAAAGAATAATTTTTTAAACTTCTATTATTTCATAGTAGGCACTTGTTCATTCTACTCATTTTATTTTATAATTTTTTCATTCAACAAATCTAATTACAGATTCTATAACATAACCATTACTTACTATAAAGTTAACAGAACCAAGTTTTTCATCAGTAACCATATCAAAAACATCACCATATCGTACAAAATTGTCAGCAAAATAAGTTTCTTCAGATGTTTTTACGATTTGATATCTTGTACCAAATATTTCTATATATCATATATTAAATTTATTATCATTCAACAAGTTTGCATCTACATATACATTTGCTTGTAGTTTTCAATTTGATCAAGTATCAGTGGAACCATCCACAGTACTAATAATCTCATTTGATATTCTATTGTTGTTCAATATATTCAACATTTTGTACTTTATATCAAACTTATACAAAAATAGCGCAACTTCATATCTACTAATTGGGTTATCAAAAGTTACAGCATCACTAGGAGAGACTAATCCAAGAGATTTTGCTTCATTAAAATAATTTTGCCACCATGGAGAAATATTTTCATCCAAATGTTTTCCTTCAAACATTCTTATAAGAGCTACTATAAATTGTGATTTACTCATATTATCATCTGGATTAAACGATTCGTTTCATCATCTAATTAATCATTTTTTACATACGTTTACTACATGTGTTTTTGTTGCATCATCTAGATGTGATATATCATCAAATGTACAATCATTTGGTAAGTATGCTTGTGTTGTTCAAATTCACAACATATCAGAAAATTTGTCAAATATTTTGGCAGCTCCAGCTCTATTCAAAACTTCAAATGGTTTGTAGTTATTAGGATCGCTATATATAGTTAGTCAGTTTTCAAACATCCAATAAATAGCTTCTATTAATTCTGGATCAGAATTTGGGTCTATTCATCCAACCAAAGTATCCAAATTATCAACAACCGTTTCAGGATTCATAGATCAAGTTGTATTTAGTACAACAATATTTCATATAGCATTTAATGCCATAGTTTTTAATTGTTCATTTGTTGCCAAATTTTTCAATCTATATATCATTAAAGCTATTTCATACCTAGTTAATTCATGATCAAATTTATTTATATCTTCTACATTGGTTAATCATATGGTTTTACCTTTTTCATAATATTGTTTCCACCAAGGAGTTTGTAATTCATAAGACATTTTACCTTCAAACATTCTCATTAGTACAGCCATAGATTGTGCTTTTGTTAAAGTATCTTGTGGCATAAACTTACCATCAGATCATTTAAATAAACCTCGTTTACATACATTGACAATATGTGGGGCTAAGTTAGAATTAAACATTTCTGAATCAGAAAATGTACAATTACTATTTTTTGTTACATCATCATATCAAAGTGTAGAATATGCTTGTCATATTATTTTACTAGCTTCTTCACGAGTAAGTATGTCTTCTGGTCTGTAGTCTTCTTCATTATCGTACATGGTTAGACCATTTGAATACATCCAATTGAGTGCTGCTGAAAACTCTTCTTCTGGAGTCATTTCGTTTTGAGAATCTAGATTTTCTTGCAAGCTTGTCTGATTGTTACCAGTATCTAGGCTTCAAGTATTTCATGTAGTTAAACTTCAAGTTTCCAATTCTGAATTACCAGTTCACAATTGCAAATCATATCCAGTTACATATATTGTGTTAGTACCAGTATCTATGAGTATTTGTGGCAATTCATCACCAGTACTTACTATTCAAGTACTTATACTTCCAGTATTTGTGTTAAAAGTTAACACATCACCAGTATTATCAGCCAATCATACACCAACCACAAATAAACCAATTCCAAACAAACCAACTCCAAATAAACTATTCTTAAATTTTTTGTTTATCATTTATTTTTTTATTAAATAAATTATTATTTATTATATACTCAAGGTCTTATATATTTCAATACAAATTTAATATATAAAAAATGCCTCCTAAAATTAGGAGGCATAATTAATAAGAGTTGATTCTTTAGCTTTTTTCCATCTCTTCTCTTAGCTTGGAAATAGAACTTTGTAAGTTTTTAAAGTTCTGGTTAATAAATTTGCTGGCATTAGCTTTAGCATCCATTACAGTCTTTTTTTCAATGAAATTCAAATGATCAAAATCTTCAAGCCTTTTAATAAAATTAAGTGGTTGAGGAGTTTCGTGAAGATAAGTGTTTACAAAAACATTTGTTAATTTAGGATTTTCTTTTTCTTTGCTTGTTTTTGTAGCCTTATTAACTACTAGTCCAGTTTTATGTTTACTGGATTTATTCTGTTCTCTACCACATGTCTTAAGATTATCATACAAAATAGCATAATGTACGAACAACTCAGGTCTCTTCGTTTCCAATTTGTGCAGTATTTGTGTTAAAGTTCTTAAATGTTTATCCTGAAAGTCAGTAGTGTCTTTCAGAAATTCTTTCAGTGCCTTTATTGGGTCATCCTTAGATAACTTCAATTTTGCTCCCAATCTACCTTCAAGTTTTGTTAAAGCACCTTTTTCTGATATTAGTGCTTTTAATCTTTGAACTGAAATCGAAATCTGCATCGTCTTTTTCATCATATTTTTTAGTTTTTTTGTTAACTAATTATGTTTAGGTATTTTATATTAAATGTCAACTAATGTTTGTTTAAAATTTGTACGATAAATGTTTGCAAAATATACTCAAAAATATAAAACAAAATTGAATTTACATATATTACTTACCTTATGAAATTAATCTTCGTAACTTGATGAGTGATTTCTGGTTTATGAAAAGGAATCACAGCCGCTTCTATTGGTAGAATGATAAAGTCTGCCTGATACAAAGTAACTATGGCCAAAATGGATCCATACTTACAAATAGATGCAGGTACTATGTCTCCATATGAGCACGGAGAAACTTTTGTTACCACTGATGGATTCGAGACTGATTTGGATTTGTGACATTATGAAAGATTTATAAACGAAGAGCTTACAAAATATAGTAGTGTAACTACAGGTCAAATTTATCGATCTGTAATGACAAAAGAGAGGAGGGGAGATTATCTTGGTAAGACTGTTCAAGTAATTCCTCATGTGACAGATGAAATTAAAGATAGAATCCAAAAATTAGCAGATTGAAGTGATGTGGCAATTATAGAAATATGAGGTACAGTATGAGATATTGAATGACCACATTTTATAGAAGCCATGAGACAACTTAGACACGATCTTTGAAAAGAAAATGTATTATTCGTTCACGTAGCTCCAATAGTTACAGTGACTACATCTGGAGAGATGAAAACAAAAGCTATCCAACATTCGATTATCAAACTTAGAGAAGTATGAATACATGCAAATGTGTTGGTTTGTAGGACTCAAAAATCGCTTGAAGAGTGAATTAAGTCAAAATTAGCAATGTTTTGTGATATAGATGAGAGTCGTATTATTGAAGCAGTTGATCAAAATATATATCAAGTACCACTAGCATTTCAAAGACAATGATTGGACAAATATATCATAAATAGATTTTTTCATGAAGATAAAAGATCAGATCTTAGTCAACGAGAAGTATTGGTAAATAAATTAATGAATCCCAAAAGAGAAATTACAGTTTGAATATCTGGTAAATATACAAATCTTGATGATTCATATATTAGTGTGCTAGAAGCTTTAAAGCATGCCTGAGCAAATTATGAAACAAAAATAAATATAGAACGATTGGAAACTACAGAATATCAGTGAGATGATCGAAAAGATAAATTAAAAAACTTTGTAGAACAAAAAAATATATCTGCTATTGTAAGTCCAGGATGATTTGGTGATAGAGGTATAGAATGAATGGTAAATGTATCAAATTATTGTAGAGAACACGATATTTCTTATTTATGATTGTGTCTTGGTTTACAGGTAGCTACTATAGCTTTTGCTAGAAATGTTTGTGGTTTGGATCGCGCCAATTCATGAGAATTTGCACCAAATTGAGATCAAAATGTAATAGATATTATGGAAACTCAAAAATGAGTTACTAATAAGTGATGAACAATGCGTCTTTGATCTTATGATGCAATATTAAAACCAAATACAAAAATACGGGATTTATACAAAGAATTCAATCAAATAGATTTAGAAAAAAATCTTGTAAAAGAAAGACATAGACATAGATTTGAAGTAAATCCAGACTATCATAACAAACTTTTAGAAAAATGATTAACTATTTCTGGTACCTCACCAGATGGTACTTTGGTAGAATTTATTGAGATACCAGATCACAAATATTATGTAGCTACTCAAGCTCATCCAGAATTAAAATCTAGGATTAATAAACCGCATCCACTATTCTTGTGACTGATAAAGTCAGTCATTAGCTAATGGCTATTAGCCAATAGCTAAAAATTTTATAACATAAATTTTTTAAATGAGATTCCTCACATGACTAAAACCGACAGGAAAACAATTACATATATGAAATTATTTTGGATCAATCAAACAAATGATAGATCTATGAAAAGAAAATCCAGATTCTGAGTTTTTTTTGTTTCTTGCAAATATGCATGGATTTACACAAATTCATAATCAACAAGAAATGAGAGAAAATTCAATAATGGCTTTGAAATTATATTTAGCTTGTGGAGCAGATGCTAAGCAATTTAAAATATACAATCCTGGAGATGTGCCAGGACATGCTCAATTAAATTGGGTACTAACTTGTATTACTCATATGTGATTTATGGAAAGAATGCATAGTTATAAAGAAGCTTTGGATAAATGAAAAGCTAAAGAAATTTCAGTTTGAGTATTTTGCTATCCAATACTTATGGCTGCAGATATTTTACTTTATGATGCAGATGTTGTACCAGTAGGGAAAGATCAAAAACAACATGTAGAATATGCTAGAGATATAGCTCAAAAATTTAATAAAAATTTCTGAGAGACATTTAAACTTCCTCAACCAAAAATAAACCCAGATCTTTGACTTATTCCATGAATAGATGGTCGTAAAATGTCAAAGTCATACAACAATTATATATGATTATTAGATGATGAAAAAACTATTTTAAAAAGAATTAAACAAATCCCGACAGACACAAAGACAGTAGAGGAGCCAAAAAATCCAGATGAATGTAATGTATACAATCTGACCAAGTTATTTCTTACCCCAGAGGAAGATCAAGAATTAAGAAAAAAATACCAAGCTGGAGGGCTTAGCTACAAAGATGCTAAAGAATATTGTTTTCAAAAAATTATGGCATTTTTGACACCAATACAACAAAAGTATAATAAAATTTCAGATCAAGAAGTCATGGATTTACTAACAAAAAATGCTAAATACGTCAATAAAATAGCACAAAAAAAGATTGATGATGTTTACAACAAAATTTGATTTAATCTAAAATAGACCCCGGGGTCTATTTATAATAAATCGGCAATACTTCTATCATTTTTTAATCTAGGTATTTTATTTTGTCATCAGTATTTTCATTGAGCTTTCATAATTCTATCAAAACTTCATTTAGACAGTTTTCTAATTACCAAATTTTTTAGATTATTTCCATTTCTGAGATCTTTGTAATATATGTTTTGCTGACATATTAGTTTATCTATTTTTTCTGCTAACTTATCCATATTTTCTGGTTCTTTTTCAAATTCTACAAACCACTCATGATATGGTTTTCAATTCTCTGGATTGACTTGAGGAGCTACAGTAAACTCATTTACACTAATATCTGTATTTTTAATTGATTCAGACAAAGCAAATTCTACTTCTTTTGCAATTACATGCTCACCAAAAGCATTTATATCATTTCATATTCTTCCAGATACAATTATTTTATATGGTTTAATAGATGTAAATTGTATTATGTCTCAAGTATTGTATGCCCATAATCATGCATTTGTAGAAACAATCAGCACATAATCGATATTTTTTTCTACCTCTCATATAGTATGTCTCTTAAAATCTTTTTTTCACCAATCAGTTTTCTTTACGAATTCATAAAATATTCCTCCGTTTAATAACAATAACATTCACTTATCATCTTGCTCATCTTGATAAGCATAAAATCATTCAGAAGCAGGAAATAATTCTATAGAATCGATTCTTTTTCACATTAAATTTTCAAATTTTGTCCTATATGGTTCATAATTTACTCATCCATATATAAACAAATTAAAGTTTGGGAAAACCTCACAAACTTTTTTTCATGTTTTATTTACTATTTTTTCAAAATATCACTGTACCCAAGATGGTATACCAGAAATCACAGTCATATCTTCGTTTATGGTTTCCTCTACTATTTTATTTACTTTATCTTCTCGATCTTCAATACAGTTTGTTTCCCAAGTAGGCACTCTATTTTTTTGTAAATATTTTGGTACAAAATGTGCTACAATACCAGAAAGTCTACCTGTAGTTATCTTTCATGATTTTTCTAAGATGGGACTTCATTGTAAAAATATCATCTTACCATCTATAAAATCAGTATTTTTGGTTTTATAAATATAATTTAATATAGCATTTCTAGTAGCTTTGATATGATAAGGCATACTTTCTTTGCTGATTGGTATGTATTTTGCTCATGATGTGGTTCAGGAAGTTTTGGCAAAATAAATTGGCAATCATTTTCGTAAAATATTTTTTTTTCATTCTTTTATCTGCTCAATATATTTTTTAAAATCTTCATAATCTCTTATCCTAACCTTATTCTTGAAATCCTCATAATTTTTTATTTCATCAAAATTATGTTCTATACCAAATTGAGTTTTTGCCCCTTTTTTTATAAGATATTCAAAAATTTTTTTCTGAGTTTTTTCAGGATTATTTATCCATCTTTGATTTTGGATATGTATAATTTTAGCAAATATTTTCGCCAAAAACTTTTTCATCCAGAAAAAATATAATTTAAAGTTTATAAAAATTTATTTTAGCGTTTTATATTATCATACATACTCACATCCAGCCAGTGCTGCTAAATTTTCCAAGCTTTGCAATCCAGCTTTTTGTGAACCATCAGCCAATTCCCAAGCAGGTACTCATTGAATATTGGCTTGACCACAAATTGCAGGAGTCTCACCACAATTGATATAAGTTATATGTTTGAAATCACCTCAAAACATATCCTTTTGCTGTAAACAATATGGGCAAGTTTCTGTTCCATACATTTTTATTCATTTTGCAGTCAAACATTTAGCCAAAGCTTCTGTAGCTGATACATTATTAACTACAGGTTTCTCAACAGGTTTATTGTTTACTTGTTCTGTTGTTGTGTTGTTATCTTCTACCACATTTGCTTCTTCTAATACAATTGTTTCTTCATTAATTTCTTCTACGATATTTTGATCTTCATTATTTGAGCTTTGACTATTACATCCAAACAACATCAAACTAAATCAAACCAAAACGAATAACATAATTTTTTTCATTTTTTCTAAATATTTATTATATAAAAGTATTTTTTTTGTCATTCTGAAGTGTTATATTTTGTTTTGTCATCTCGAGTGCCAAGTATTGCGAGAGATCAAACACAGCAATAAGTAAGATTTCTCGCAACAATAACAGTCGAAATGACAAATCCATTTTCAATTACTTTCCCCGCCATTTCTTAAAATAGGGGAGTGATAGTGTAGAGAGTACAAAGCCAACCGTTGGCACTATGGAATTGACAAAAGGTTTTGGTAGATCAGCCACCAAAAAGAACAAAACTATAGTAATGTAAGTCATTATTGCAATCAAAAATCTCCTAGTCCAACTAGTCTCCCAAGCTTTGTCTAGCTCTACTTTCTGGTTTCTCTGCTCTATTTTTTTTATTCTAGTTTCTAGAGTTTTCAGCATATGTTTTTGGATTTTGTATAAAAATTATTTTACTGTAGGGAACGGTTTCAAACCGTTCCTTACAAACATGTTTTTAGTTAATAACATTAATAGGTTCTCATTTCAACCATGCTTCAATATTGTCTATCATCATGTCTCCTCATTTTTCAATCGAAATATTGGATGCTCGAGCAATATGTGGTGTTGCCAAAATTTTTGGATGTGCTTGTATTCTTAGATAAAATGGATCTTTGCTATCTCATACTTGTATACCCATTGCATCCAAAGCAGCTCCAGCGATTTTACCATTATCTAGATATTGTATCAATGCATCGACGTCATAAGTGATGTAGTCTACTACACTAACAAAAAAACAACCATCACTTAGATTCTCAAAAAATTTATCATCCAAAAGTCATTCCGTAGACTTGTTTACTGTCAAACAATTTACCACAACTTCAACATCTTTGGTCTTTTCTAGTAAATTATCTCATCTAGCAAAATAACTAACATCCATTCCAAGCTTTTTGCATACTTCTCAGGTATATTGTCATATGTTTCATTTACCCAAAATGCATATTTTCCTTCCCACTAGGCCTTTAGTTACTTTAGGAAGATCTTCCTTACTTTCTTTTATATTCAATACAGTATTAAATTCCCTAAACAATCCTAATATCATAAATATAATTCGTTCTGATACTGCGGTTTTGTTGCACCCGGGTGAATTTGCTACGGTGATATTGTTTTTTTTCAAAATCTCTTTGTCAAAAAAACCAACGCCCACAAATGGAAGAGATATAAATACATTTTTCAATTCTTGATATCTTTGTTTCAAACCAAATTTACCACTGCAGATCACATCAGCTCCCTTCACCAAATCAACTCGCTCATCATAGCTTCCTGGTATTTTGTGTACACACAAATCTCCAAGCTTCTCCAAACGAGCCTTTTGTTCTTTTGTCAAATCCAAATCTTTTATAACAACTATTTTGGTCATATTTCAATTAAAAGAATTTTTTTAAAACTTGTTTGGCCAACATTATCCCATAATCTATATCATCTTCATTATTAATATTATATACTGAAACATGTTTATTATAAAATTCCATACTATTTTTCTGATAAGAAACTTTATTTTCTGGATCTTTAAAATCTTTAGGTTCAAATCTTAAAAGTTCTAGATCAATTTTTGATTTATAAATATGGATAGAAACAAAAACTTTATTTCATATTTTATATCAAACGTAAGGTCTTACAATTTTTTCTTCAATCCTACTATCTAAAGATAAAATTTTCTCACTAATTTTTTCATATAATTCTCTACTATCATCCCATCATTTTTTTATATGATCATCTATTGTATATGTTCTTATTTCTTCTGTTATTTTAGAAATGTTTTTATCTCATTTGCTTATTGTTTTTACAGATTCACTAGTTTTACTAGCTTTTACTTGATTAAATAAAATTATTTCTTTTTCAAATTGTCTGGATTCTCGTAATTCGATAGGTAAATCTTTAAAATTTATAGCATTTTTTTGATGAGGAGTAAAGCTATTGGCAACAAAAATAACTCTTGAGGATTCCCAACTTATATCGCTTTTTTGAATTGGTTTTTTAAATACTTCATTATATTTTAATACAAATTCTGCTTTATTGTTAAGTAATAATGCAAGATAAGAGTATCATTGGTCTACCACAGAAAAGCTTTTATCTCTTTTATATTCTATAATTACAAAAGATTTATTTTCTGGGTCATAAGCAAATGTGTCTATTCTAAATTCTCCAACAGAAAATTCAGTACATATAAATTCTAATCAAAAAATTTTTTCTAAATTTTTTTCAGTTATTTCTTGTAATTCCTTTTCTAGTTTAAAAGGTTTTTCTTTGATTTCACTAAGTGTTGAAACATCTTTTTTAAAAAGAAACATAGTGTATTATATAGTAAATAAATCCTAACTTTCAACTTTATGAACTTTCAACTTTAAAACTACATTATCCCTCAACCCACTCTACAAAAACATTGTAGTCATGCGCCAAATTCTTATCTATCTTTATTTTTTTCTCTATATTGTTTACAGCATAGATCACACTAGCATGATTTTTTCCTCAGAAATAATCTCATATTTTTTCCAAAGTCCATCCAAAATATCTTTTTGCCAATAGCATCAATACTTGCCTGCTGACTGTAATTTCTTGCCTTCTACTATCAGATTTGAGATCAGATACAGATATGTTGTAATACTGAGCCACCATTTCCACAATGTTTCCAAAATTTTGTGTGCTTTTTTTATTTCACTCTGCTATCTTGTTCATATCTACTTTTTGCTCACTTTGAGTATATCACAATGTATCCAAAGCAGCCACCACATCTTGCTCACTAAGAGCGTTACCCATCAATTTTTTTCTAGTAATCAAAATATTCAATGCTCATTCCAATTCTCTTACATTGTTTACTACATGTTTTGCTACCGTTTCCAATAATTCATACTCTATCTCTTCTCATTTTTGTTCCAATTTTGATTGCAATATAGCTATTCTAGTTTCAAAATCTGGGGTTTTTAGATCTACAACAAGTCATAGTCCAAACCTACTTTTCAGTCTAGGCTCTATATTTATCAATTCTTTTGGGGGGCGATCTCCACTTAGTATTACTTGCTTTTTTTTCATGTGGAAATCATTGAATATGTTGTGGAATATCTCTTGAGTTTTGTCTTTTCCAGAAAGGAATTGTACGTCATCCAACAATAATACATCTATATCATTAAACTTTGATAATACTGTGTTCAATTTATTTTTTCTCAAAGAATCTACGATTTCATCAATCAATTTGCTAGTAGGTAAGTATATCACGTTTTTTTCAGGATCGTCTTTCATAATTTTGTTTCATATAGCTTGCATCAAGTGAGTTTTTCCAAGTCCTACATTTCCATACAAAAATAGGGGATTATATGCAGTACCTGGATTTTCAGCTACAGCTTTTGCAGCAGAAAATGCAAAATTGTTATTTGCTCCAGCCACAAAGTTTTCAAAGCTATATATTGGATCAAAAAGTATACCAAAAAATTCAGATAGTTTGTTTTTTATTTTCGGTTCAATAGTGTGTTCTTTTTTATTCTCTTTCAGATTTAATAATTTCTTAAGATTAGCAGTTAAATCTCCACCATTATTGAAAGGAGTATACACTGCAAATTTTGTATCAAATTGAGGATTGTATATTTCTTTTACAGACTCTTTTAATTGTTTGCCAAAAAATTTTTTAACTTGTGTCATCACAAATTCATTTGGTACTCAAATATATACCAACTGTTCATTTTCATCTATATTTACTATACCGACATTATTTAAAAATGAAAAAATCTTTTTTGGATCATTTTGGGTAGCTAGGTGTTTTATAACTTGCTCCCATATAGATAACAAAAACTGTTTTTTATCTTTGTCGTATGACTTCACAATATCTATTAACACTTTCTGATTTTTAGAATATAAAAGTATTATATATATACAAATATTATTTTCAGTATTATTATTGTGATAAATTTTCACAGTCAATTCTGAATTTTATTATAACAAACTTTAAAAATCTTTTTGTATTACAAATTATGTTCATTTAATACAATAAATCTGATTTTTTCAACTTTTCAACTTTTAGACTTATAATTTACTATAAAAATTTTCTATTCAATAACAATTAGTTTTTGTTGAAAATTTCTTTTATTCTGTTTTGTATATTTCTATGACTCAACTTGTTTAACGTGGCATCTAAATTCAACCATTCAGATCAATTTAGTTCTTCATTTTGTATTTTGATATTTTTATTTTTTACATATCCAATCCAGTATTTTGCAGTTTTATTTATTATTTCTTCATTTTCTTTAAAAACATATTGTATTTGAAAGCTTTTTCAAGCATCTATATCTATTTTTTTTATTCAAACTTCTTCAAATAATTCTCTTTTTGCTGATTCTAACTCTGTTTCTCATTTTTCTGCATGTCATTTTGGAAATCACCAAAAACTTCAATTTTTTGTTTTTTGATGTATTACCAAAAATTCCTTTTCTCATCTCTCATTTACATATATTGGCACTATTCAATATGAAAAGTCTTTTTTCATTTTATTAGATTATTATTTAAATTTATAGATTTTTGCGACCTCCAAGACTTCATCCATTTGAGTTTCGATATTATCTTCTAGTTTTAGATCTGGTTCAATTCATTCCAAATCTATATTTTTTTTAGATTTACCTGTGAATCGTTTTGCTACAGTATATTTAAACATAGATCCATCAGTATATTCTACCAAATTCTGTACAGATCATTTACCAAAAGATTTTGTTCACAATAATATACTATTTGGTACATAATCTTTTATAACTCAAGCAAATATTTCACTTGCACTAGCAGAACCTCAGTTTATAAGTACAATGATGTTTTTATTGTAAAGTTTTTGAGTATAGCCATTTGCCAACATTTCCAATTCCATATTTCTATATTTTATTTTAACTGCTGATTCTCAATCTGGAATAAAATAATTTAGCATATGTCAGACATCATCTAATACTCATCATGGATTATTTCTTACATCAAAAATATATTTTTCACATTTTTTATCTTGAAAATAGTTTATAGCTTTTTTAAATTGACTTCTACTTTTGGAATTAAATTGATTTATACTTGTATAACAATTTCATCATTCCAATATTTCATACTCTATATTAGGTAAAATGATCTTTTCTCTTTTGATTTTTAAAATTTTTTCTTGGTCTCATCTCTTTACTGTTATATCTACAAAAGTTCAGGCTGGTCATTTTATCCAATCAACTAATTCTTGTGTACTTGTATTTTTTTTTATTTCATGATTTCATACTTTTATTATTATATCTCAAGCTTTTGCTCAATATTTTTCAGCAGGGGAGTTCTTGATAGGAGCACTTATAATTATGACTCATGGTTTTAACATTTCTATATATGCTCATATTCATTCAAATTCTCATTCCAAAGTATCTTCAAAATTTTTAGCTTCTTTTGGAGGAAAGAAAACAGTATAAGGATCATTTATTGCATCTATATATCATTGTATAGCTCAATAATCCATTTGATTTTGATTTATTTCTTTTGGATATATATAGTTTCTATTTAATTTCTCTTTTATATCTTCAAAAACATTTTCTATCGTCTTTTCTTTATCTTCTGATATATTTATTTTTTTTCATTGAGATATGATATATTTAGTCCAATCTAGATCAATTCTCTCTCATTTTTCATAATTAAATTTTCTATTATCTTTTATATTCAAAAGTAAAACTACTTTTTCTTGGGTTAGATATCTATCAATAGGTAATTCTCAATTTATATTTGGAAAAAGATTCATATAAATTCATTTTTGCAAAGATTTATATAATTCAGAATTTTTTTTTACATTGTCATATTTAATATCTATATATTCCCAACTTTCAGGCACTTTTTGACTTATTCATTCAAAGTATACAGTCAAAAAATCTCATAATGTAAGAAAATTATTAGCAAAACTTGTCCCCAAAAATCATATAAAAGAAAATAATAATAAAATAAGTGATTTTTTCATAATAATTATTTTTAATATAAACTATATATAAGTATTCATTTATATTATTATTACAAACAAAAAACTGGTTAATAATAATTAACCAGTTGTTTTTTTAGTTTAAAAGAATTTTTTCTTTTCTTTTGGCAATAAAATTATCAATTCTTTTTTTATTACTTTTAGATTTCATATTAGATCTAATAATTCTTAGCCTTTCATCTGAAAGTTTACCCCAAGATTTCTCTACAAATGATGTTTCATCTTTTTTTTTGGTTTTTTCTTGAAAAATACTCATACAGTTCTTTTTAGTTTAACAATTTTTTTAACAAAAAAAAGATAGTTAAAAGTTTCAAAATATCAAGTCTATTTTCTATAAATTGTCAATTATTTCAGAAAATTGGTTACATCTATCATAGACGTTTTTAAACATATCAAAACTTGCCGATCATGGAGAAAATAAAATTTCTTTTATTTTAAGTTCTTTGGCGATTTGAACAGAGTAGTTTAAAGCATCTTGTAGATCCTCATACATCTTGTATCATATATTTTTTTCTTTACAGATTTTTTCAAATTTTTTAGCTGTCTGTCATATTAAAATTGCATATCATACTTTTTTCTCAAATTTATTTTCCAACCAACTGTATTCTTCTCATTTATCATAACCACCAGCTATCAAAACTATTTTATCTTCAAAACAACTTAGAGCAGCATTTAGTGCCTGAGAAGATGTGCATACTCAATCGTCATAAATTTTTATATCATCAACTTTTTTTACCATTTTCATTCTATGTTCCAATGGTTCTATCTTTTTAGCTATTTCCCAAAAAATATTTTCATCCCATTTTATTTTGTTATTATCAAAATATTCCCATATTACTTTATAGATAGCATTCCAATTTCATTTGTTATGTTCTCATAAAAATTTGGTTTTATTCAAATCAAATTCATTTTTATAAGGTTCAATACGAGTGTTTTCAAAAGTTTTTGTATCAGATTTTTTGATTATTTGTTTATATTTTTCAATTACATCATTACTTGTTGTAATGTATTTTTTTGTATATCTTATTAGATTAAATTTGCTATCAAAATATTCTTCTAGATCTGTATGCCAATCAAGATGATCCACTCATAAGTTAGTCAGTATTCAATAATCAAAACTAAAATTATTCAATTTGTATAGCATAAAAGATGAAACTTCTAATATTATTAGATGTCCTTTGTTTTTTTTATCATCCAATATTTCATAGATTGTATCAGATAGAGGAGTTCAAAAATTTCAGGATAAATGAACTTTAGTATTTATTTTTAGTTTTTTAAAAATTAATTTGAATAAATTGTACATTATGTGTACTGATGTTGATTTTCAGTTAGTTCATGTTATACCGATAAATTCTAATTTTTTTTCTAATCATTCTTTTTTTATGATATCTCATAAAAAATTTAATTCAGAAAAAATTTTATCTCAATAATTTAAATATAATTTATGATTCTTTTTTATTCCTGGTGAACAAATTATTTTTTTTGATTTTGACAATAATTCATCGTCCCAATCTTTATCATTCATCAGTATGTTTTTGAGATTAAGCTTGTCCAGCAACCTATTCAAACTATTTCATACTTTACCTTTACCAAACACTATTATCATATCATCAGTTTTTTGCAAAATAAAAATCTTACAATATTTATAATAAAAATACTTTTTATTGCAAAACAAAGCAAAGTAAGTAAAAATTCCATAACTATGCACTTTGCATTTTTAACTATACACTTATTTTAAATGATCGGTTTTTTTGATAGTTGATTTTGATGATTACAAACCATGAAATATTTTCATGATTTATATCCAAATTATGATTATGTTTTTCTTGCTGACAACAAAAATTGCCCATTTTGAGAGAAGACTTGAGAAGAAATACAGAAAATTACTTTTGATGCTCTAAATTGGTTTTTTGACAATTGAGCTAAAATGGTTATTATAGCTTGTAACACATCAGCAGCATATTCTATCAGAAAACGACAATCACTTTATCCCCAAAAAAAGACATTATCCATTACTATACCATGAGTAGAAGAAGTAGTTTCAAAATCAGAAAAACTTTGATCAGTATGAATTATTGCTACCAAAGCTACTGTTACTTCACAGATATACAATGATTTGTATAAAAGATTTTGAGGGCCTGGTAAGTCAGATTTTAGCTTTGTTATGGCTCCTGATTTAGTTGATATGGTTGAATCTTGAGCAAATGATAGTTCAAGGATTTTATTAAAAATAGGCGAATATTTATCTAGATTACCTAAAGATATCTCTACGTTAATATTATGATGTACACATTTTTCAATATATAAGAAATATTTTGAAAAATTATTCAAATGAGAAATAGTTGATCCATCATATTATTCAGCTAAAAAATTTTCAGAATATATTGAAAGACATCCTGAGATAAAAAACAAACTATGACAAAATTGAACTGTTAATTTCTTTACCACTTGAAGTACAAAAAAGTTTAATGAAGTTTGATGAAAAATATGGTGAACTAAAATAGATTCACAAAATATTTTAATATAATTTTTCAATTTTTTTTACACTATCATCCCAGTTGAAATTCTTTTCTGGGATTTTTTCGTAATTTCATTTTAATACTTCTTCAGCCGCAATCATGATCTCTTTTTCAGATCATGGTTTGATAAATTTTACCTTGCCCCAAACAACTTCTGGTATTGCACTAGTATTTGTTGTTATCAAGGTTTTTCACATTGCTACAGTTTCAGTATGTACAGATCCAAATCATTCTGATATAGATGGAGCTATTACGCAGTCACATCAAGCAACAAGAGTCCTAAGATCTTTTTTTGAAAATCCATTAAATATTTGCAAATTTTTCATCTCAAGATCTTTCAGTTTTTTTAATATTTTTTTTGTTCTTTTGGATTCTATTATGTTAAAAACTACCATTGCATTTTCTATCTTCAATATTTCTGGCAATGCTTGTATCAAATAATCAATACCCTTGGACTTACCAGCATGACCAAAGTATAAAAACACAAATTTTTCATCTCGATTATATTTTTTTCTCCATTCAAATATTTCTCTACTTTCTACATTTTTTGGATTCCAAAAATCTGTATCTACTCAATTATAAATTACTTTTATTTTGTTGTCTTGTATTCAGTAATACTGTTTTAACTCAGTTGCTGTATTTTTTGATACGCAGTGAAAGGTATCATATCTAAACTTAAATATAATCGATTCAAATATTTTATAAAACAATCAAACCAAGAATCATTTATACTTAAACCACAACTTTCCAAATATTTCATGTACAGTAAGTACTACTTTCTTGTTAAATTTATTTCACAAAACACTAGCTGGTATAGCTCATCCATAAGTACTTGCATGAATTATATCAACATTATTCTCTTCAAATATTTTTTTTCACAATTGTACAGCTGACCACATAAATCAAATTCTAGATTTTCAAGTCCTGTAAATTTTTATTCAATTTAAGTTTTCATATTTTTTTAAGTTTTTCTTATAATGACTTGTTAAAATTATAATATTATATCATTTTTTCTTTAATCTTAAAATTATGTTTTCAAAAACATTTTCCACACCACCCCTATGAGGTAAATAATAATCTAGAACAAACAATATATTTTTCATAATTTTGTAAAAATAAATATATTTTCTTATAAATTATTTCTTTCTTACTTCAATAGTTAAAAATACCTTCAAGAATTTGACAGGGAAAATTTTTCAATTATAATTGTATCGAATTAAAAATTTTATATTTTATTACAATTACAAAAAAATGAAAAGAATGTCTAAAAAAATCTTTAAAAAATCATCACATGTAATAAATCATGTCAAGAAACATAGATGTTGTTATATTTGATGAGCTTTTGTGTCTTTTGCATTGATACAATTATTTATTTTATTTGTTAGTTTTTTTTGATCCAATAATGTTTTGGCACAATTGGGATGAGAAAATATAGCGAGACATTGATCTCCACAAGATGTTAGTATCTCAGGTATGCCAGCAGTTTGAGAATCTCTTTTGGGAGAACATAATGAAGATTTAAATAAAAGTTGGAGTGATATAAATAATTTTTTTTCAGGTATAGTAGTAGATTTTTCATTGGATTGACAAGACAAAAAATATATTGTTGTCCAAGAAAAAATCTCTCAAGATGAGCTTAATTTAAGATGATCAACAACTTGATCAAGTTTAAATTTTACTGTACAAACATTGGAAGATGGAAGTTGGAATATATTATGAGATACTTTCAATTGAAATATTGAAACAATATATTTTGATTCCAATAATACACCTTATATTATAAATTATGATTTTAACTCTATGACATTGTGATTGCAAGATGATTGAGATTTAGATCTTATGTGATTATGACAAATTTGAGCTCAAAATAATTATAACTTTACAATAAGAAAACGACAAAACAACAATTGGATAGATATTGGGACATTTAATTGAATGGTGGCAGAATTGTATTTTGATTCTCAAGACAATCCTTATGTTGTATATAGTGATTCTTATTTAGCATTACCACCAAAAAACACAAATAGACATGGTTTTATACCAACCTATCATAGTACTATCCAACGAGCAAAAGATATACTTGTATGATATTTAGATTGAAATATGAGATTGCCAAAGTTTTATTTAGAAAAATTAGAGTGAAACAACTGGACTTCTTTAGATTCTTTTGAATGAGTTTTTGAAAGATTGGAAATTGATGGTGATGATAATGTTTATATTATATGGTATGATATCAACAACAAAGGTCGTTGAGATGATGATGCATCATTACCACTCCAGACAGATAATGAATTAGAGTTTATGTTGGAAAATACAAATCCAGAAATTTTAATGGGAAATGCAGGCAATATTGGTTTATCAGGTGATGAAGAATTACAACAAAATGATTTTGATCTACAATGACTCAATACTGCTAGACGATATCCAAAAATAAATATTAAAAAATACGTAAACAATGAATGATTATTGCTAGAGATCGATGCAGAATGAGAATTTTTTGATATAAAATTTGATTCTCAAAACACACCTTATATGATGTGGTATGATTGGAGATTGGACAAAAATCAAGTTAGAAAGGTGGAATGAAGTTTTTTGAGTAGTGTATGATCAGTAGATAGAAGTACTCATGTATTGTATTCTGATTCCAATGATAAACTATATTCAGTTACCAGATCCTGCCCTATAGTCAATAGAACCGATCTAATGTTGAATCCCAATGGATCTATAGTAGAAGTTTGGGAAAACAACGAACGAACTCAAATATGATGAGAATTTAATTGAAGTATATACCTATTTCTTGACTCTAATGATAATATATACGTTAATGAATATATTAGGAGTTGAAAATGACCCACATTAGCTATACAAACAAATATTTATATATTAGAAAACAATAATTGGATTAAAGTCAAAGAATTAACATCATCAGATTACTTTCCATGGTTTTGGATTGATACAAATGATATTCCTTATGTATTATACAAAGAAAATGATGAATATTTAATAGATCATTTTATAAGCTGACAACGAGAAAATTTAAGTACATTCTCTGGTAAGGCAGAAATACAAGGAATCAATGATAATATTAATGGTTTTTTTAGTATGAACTTTGAAGACAAAATTCTTTATCAATCATATTTATCTGATAACAATAGATTTATTGTAGAAAAGTTTGATGGAACAAACCGAGTAGAGTTATTTAATATACAAAAGGATACATCGAATTATCTTCATATTAAACCATACAAAGATAATGTATATTTTTCAAATAATGGCTTAGTCTATCAATATGATGGTAGTCAACTTTTAGAATTGTGATCATATACATGAAGCATACAATTATACCCCTACAACGATGATTTGTATGTTAAAAAAGATAATACTTTACTAAAATATGATGGTGAAGATTTTGTAGAGATTTGATCTTTTGAATCATCTATTCAGCAATACTTTCACAACGATGATTTGTATATTAAAAAAGATAATACCATACTAAAATATGATGGTGAAGATTTTGTAGAGATTTGATCTTTTGAGTGAAATATAAATATAACTTTTGATCATGATGTAATATATATTCAAGAAGATATTGGTTATTCTACTAATATATATAAGTATGATGATGATATTTGGTCACAGATATGATCTTTTGAAAAAGATGTGTTTGATTTGGGAGATGGACGTACTTTGGTTGATAATTTATCTACATTTATAAAAAACAACAATATATATATTTCTATTATAGGAGTTTGAAAAAGTAGTTTGTATACGTATAGCCAATGAGAATGGCACAAAATAAAAAATAATATTAGAGCAAATCCTATACATTTTGATATAGATACCAATGATGTGTTGTATATTGCTTTTGATAAATATACAAATAATTGATCTGTTATTCAAAATCCAATAGGATCAGAAAAATTTATACAAAAATTTGAAAATTGACAAGAATTTCAATTGTGAGATATGTTTACAGGTCATATAACACATCTAAAATTAGATTGATCAAACCAACCTTATATAGTAAAACAATTTGTAACAAATGCTTGATTAAGTCTTATGGATAGAGCAGGACAATCTATATCTATTGAACCAAAATCACAAGTATTTAGTTTTGAAGGTTGAGAGTGGTCGTTGTTGTGAGATACTATACCATATAAAATATCAGATATATATTTTGATGATAATAATATGCCATATATAACAAATGGTTATGATGTATTTTCTGCTATAAACATTCTATCAAATTCAAAAAGTCAAAATATGTTGGGTGAGTTGCAACAGCAAGCTAGTATTATAGATACCAATAGTATGAAAATAGCTTGATTTAATATACAAAGATTTGCCAATGGAGGTTGGCAAATGTTGGGAAGTAATTTCCCTGGTTGGTTGAATAAAGTAAAATTTGATTCAAATAATGATCCTTATATTGTTCGACAAGAGCAATTCAATCAAAGTAAAGAGGTAAGAAAATTTCAAGACAACAATTGGAATGTAATTTGAAATTTGTTCAACTGAGAATTGGTTTACTTTACAATTGATTGACAAGACACACCTTATATTGTTATAAACAAGCCTTTGTGATCTTTATCTAGAATAGCACAAACAGCATCTAGAATTAATGATACAGATTTTGCAACTAAATGATCATCAATAATAAATACTATTCAATATAAATCCTTATGACAATTTTGAACCTTTACTATGCGAAAAAAAGAAAATAATACTCGAAGCATGGTAGGAGAATCATTTAATTGAATGGTAGGAGATATTTTATTTGACTGAGACAATATTCCTTATCTTATATATTATGACAATACAAACACAGAAACAGATAATAACGATGACCCAAGTATTGTGGATAACCTACCAACAAAAGCATTTATAAAAAAATTACAAAATTGATCTTGGGTAGAGTTGTGAGAGTATTTTGATGGAATTGTGGATGGAGTAAAATTTGACAAAAATAACAATCCTTATGTAATACAAAATATTTTACCACAACAACAAATGCTGCAAGATAATTGAGATATGTCATTGATGTTGGATAGTTGAGATTGAACACAAAGAGGTTCTAGGATAAAAATATATCAATGAAATCAATGGAATACTATAAAGGAAATTCCAAACTGACAAATCAAACAAATAGAATTTAATTCCAATAATAAAGCATATGCTTTAATTGAAGAAGAAAATACTCAATCATTAAATCTTAATAATAAAAGTGATGATAGTAAAATTTTAAAAATTGAAAAATATGATAATTGAATACGATCAAATTTATGACAATTTGTAGAAAAAGAAATAAAACAAATACTATTTGATAAATCAGACAATTTACACGTAGTATTGTCTAATAATACAGATACTAATCTTATGCTATCAGATAACTGAAACAACCTAAATAATCTAAAGTCACAAATTAAAAAATTTAATGATAATACAAACGAATGGGAATTATTATGAAATGAAATTGATGGTACAATAAAAAAATAAATTTTAATAAAAATAATGATGCATATATTATAAGTACCAATACAAACAATTCTCATGATTTACAAAACAGTTGAGAGGTTTCTTTGATGTTATGATGAGATGAACAAGAATATGTAACATCTTATATAATGTCTTTTGACAAAAACACTCAACAACGAACTTCATTATGATCTTGATTTGAATGAGAAATATATGATATAGTATTCAATAATATTTGAAATCCATACATTATAAAAAACAGAATAGAACTTGCTAGTAATATATTGCCACAAACACAAGATCAGTGAGATTTAGAATTAATGTGAGATCTTTCAGATCCAATTGAATTAGAGTTGTCTTCTATCCAAGAATATGATTCAACAAGTAATACTTGGCAAACTTTAGATATATGATTTGAGGGTGATATACAATATTTGATGTTTGATTCAGACAATAATCCTTATATTATGTGGTACGATTTTGATTCTAATAAACTTAAAGCAAGTAAATTTGATACATCAGAAAATATGGAAACTACTTATCAACGATTTAAAGATGATGAAATTATTCCTTGAGCAACATCAAAAGAATATTCGATCAGCTCAAGTGATGAATGAAGTGTTATAAGTTTTGAGGTAACGTTTGATGGTTTAGATTGAACAGATTTATTCAGTATTCGTAGTAGTTGAATTTTAATTCCAATATCAAACACAGAAAACCTTGATTCACCTAGAATAAGTGGGGGATGAGGAGGATGATCTACTATTCAACGTGATACATGTCCAGAAAATAGAGATTGTAGTGATAGTTATTATGATAGTCTTTGTGGTCCTTGTGATCTAGAAGAATATCAAGAACAAAAAGAACACGGTTCTCCTGAGATAGAATACTTGATCCAAAACAAACAACTATTCAACCAAGAGGTTGCCAGAGTCAAAGCATCCAACAACAAATGATATTCTAATGAACTTGTAGAGTCTTATGTGTTCGCCAAAGATTTGTGAGTTACTACTAAGAATACTATAGAACAAGCCAATTTGGAATGAACTCTTATTAGGTCACATATGGCTAAGATGATTAGTAATTTTGCTATCAAGACACTTCAGTCTACTATTAATACTTGACGTAATTGTAATTTCTCTGACATGAAAAATCAATCACAAGAAATGAGGACTTATGCACAACTTGTTTGTCAATTATGATTGATGGGATTAGAATGAGATGGAACCACACCAAAAAATAATTTTGATCCCAATGGAATAGTTACTAGAGCTCAATTTGGTACAGTAATGTCTAGATTGTTATATTGAAGTCAGTATAATATCAAACCATGAGAAAACTTAGTTTGGTATTATAAACATCTTAATACTCTAAAACAAGAAAATATAATGACTAAAATAGAAAATCCTAGTATGCAAGAGCTTAGATGATGGACTATGCTTATGATGATGAGAATATTTGAAAAACAAGAATAATGGTTTATAGTGTATAGTTTACAAATAACTACCTCTAAACTCTTAACTCTTCATTCTTCACTCTTAACTCCCTTCAGTAATGTTGGGAGTTTTTCTGTAATTCAAATTTTGTTGTACGTACTACTTGATTGTAGCCAGATAAAAAATGTTCGAAAATTTGTACATCATCCTTGAAAATTACTCTTAAATTTTCATTAAATGATGGATAAATTTTTATGTATGAAAATTTGACAAAAATCTAATTTATAATTATAATTAAATACATTAATGTTTATTTAATTTCAAAAAGATGTGAAAAATACATAAAAGGATACATCATCATGTTTGAAAACATATTGCTAAACATGGACATAAAATACATTACCACGCACATCATGCCCATCATCATTTATTGCATTTTGGTGAACTTATCCTAGTTTGAGCAATCTGATTTATGGGTTTGATGTTTGCATCAAGTTCAAATTTACCAAATAATTCTTCTTTTTCCTATCCTATACAAAAGGTATCTACATTGGAATGTAGAACTCTTTATCGAAATGACATGCCAGATTCTTGTAAAATAGATTTACCAATAATACATTGAGCTAATTATTCAGCATATGAAGATAATACTTTGTATAGATCTATTTATACCGTACTTTGGGCTGCTCCATACTCTGATTCTTGGAATCAAAAAATTTGATCTCACGCTTGATTGGATATTGCTACTGCTCGTGGTACTCCACTTTATTCTATATGAGAATGAGAGGTTTATTTTGCATGACGGAACTCTGCTTATGGAAATGTTGTAAAAATAAAATATGTTTATAATTGAGAAATAGTATATGCAATATATGCCCATATGGACCATATTATGGTTAAAAAATGAGATTTAGTCTCCAGATGACAAAAAGTTTGAACAGTCTGAAATTCATGAAACACTTTTGGTAAGCTTTGAGGTTATCATTTACATTTTGAAATAGATAAAGACAATTATGGTAGACCAGCTTATTCTTATACAAATTGTCCAGATCTTAACAAATGACATTATAAAATAATTCAAAATTGATTGTGTAGAACAGAATTATTTACATATCAGTATGATCCTATAAGAATATTTGAAGCTAATTCTGTATATGTAGATTCTCAAGAAGATGAGTCTGAAGACATAAATATAGACGATAACAAGGAAATTTGAGAAATAGAATCTGATAATGAAAATAAAGATTCTATATGATTAGAAGATTTAGAAAAAGATATTTCAGAAGGTGAAATAGACAAATGGAAGGATGTTATAAATAATAATGCAGATAAAGAAAATCACAATTCAGCAGAAGGTTGAGATGAAAATTCAAACCAAGCTATAGAAAAAGAACAAGAAATTACCCCAAAAGAAGAAAACAAAAAAGATAATTTTGATAATATCAATGAAAATGATTCTACAAAAGATGATGAACAAAAAGATGTGGAAAAAGAGATTGAACAAGATTCTAATCAAGATAATTTATGAGAGATTGAAGATCAAATAACAGACGAAAATCTAGAAAAAGAAGATGATCCTTTGTTGTTAGAATTAGATATAGATGATTTAGATCCTTTGGTTGAGCATTTTACAAAACTTTGGGATATTGAGATGCGTTCTGAGTTAAAAGAAAAAAATCTTCTTTTATGAGAGACGGTCACTTTGGATATAGAGATATTTAAAAAATGACAAGAAAATAATAGAGAATGAAATCGGTTTAAATGAATTTTGCAGGATCCATTTTTTATGATAACAAACAATGATAAAATAGATCTAGATATAAATTATTTACAACTTATTACCAAATGAAAAGCAAAGGTAGAAATTACTTGAAAAAAAATATGAAAGAGTAGTTTGATTATAGAATTTGGATGAAAAAAGATTTGAATATTGGATATTACAGTAAAATAAGAAATATCAAATATATTTTGCAAAACAAAAAAAACCTATCATTTAATTTTAGATAGGTTTTTTAAATACACAACTATTCTAGGTTTTCCACTATTTCTGTTATATTGTCTAGAGTATCATCATCTAATATTTTTTTACCTGTTCTTATTTCTTTTATGTCATTTTGAACATTTTTTTCTAATTTATCTAATAATTTTTTATCCTCTGAAAGCAATTGAATAAGTTTTTCTTTTCATTGTACTTTTTTATCTCATATAGAATAGAATGCTCAAGCTCTACTTATATGTTTTAATATTAGAGCAGCTTCTATGGTATCAAATAAGTGATCGTATCAAAATCATCGTTTTACTGGTATTTCAGCAGTTTTGAATGGGGCAAATATTTTGTTTTTTGCTGTTTTGATTCTAGCAAAATAACCAATTTGTTCTTTATCTTCCATTATTTTTTCTCATCTTCTAATCTCAACTCTTTGAGAGGCAAAGAATTTCAAAGCATTACCTCAAGATGTAGTTTCAGGGTTCCCAAACATTACACCTATTTTCATTCTAATTTGATTTATAAATATACACATTGTTCATGTTTTTGCTAGTATTGATGCAAGTTTTCTAAGTCATTGAGACATCATCCTGGCTTGTAATCACATATAACTATCTCACATATCTCATTCCACTTCTGCTCTAGGTACCAAAGCAGCAACAGAATCTATAACAATCATTTTTACAGATCATGATTTTGCCAATTCTTCTGCTATCTGTAGAGCTTGTTCACCATAATCAGGTTGGGACAAAAGTAACTCATCAGTATTTACACCAAGTTTTTTTGCATAATGTGGATCTAAAGCATGTTCGGCATCTATAAATGCAGCAGTTCATCATTTTTTTTGCATCTCTGCAATAGCATGCAATGCAATAGTAGTTTTACCACTAGATTCTGGTCAGTATATTTCTACTATTCTTCATTCTGGGTATCATCAACCCAATATTAAATCTAAGACATAACTACCACTATGGACTGTGTTTACAAGTCACACATTAGCATTGTCTCACATTCTCATAATAGATCATTTACCAAATTGCTTTTCAATGTTTTTAAAAGCTTCTTTCAAGTCTTCATTTTTTTTTACCATTTTTATATCATTTTTTTATAAAAGATTAATTATATTTTTGACAAACGTCACAAAAGTCGCAAATGCATATAAATTTAGTTGAAAGTTTAAAGTTAAACGTTATCAAGTTTGTTTACTTTAAACTTTATAACTTTATGAGTTTTGAACTACTGTGTCTTTTGACTCAGTTTCATTTCTTTTTTTGATTTTTGATACAAGACTATAGATCATTTTATTTAAACCTACACATTCTCATAATAAATTATTTGCTGTCTCTGGGTCTAGATATCAAAGATCTTTCCCTAGACTCAGCATATTTACTACCTTCGTATTGTAAGAAGTAGCTATTAAATAAAGTCTAACTTTTGCATCATCATATCGTTTTTCATATCATTGTGCGATATAGTCCATTACTGATATAGATGCTCTTTGGACTTGTGATTTGAATCACCAGTCATCATCAACTTTTAATTTTTTCTGGATATTCAGAGTAATTTCTTTAGATTTTTGTCGTACTAATAATTTTTCAAATTTAATATTCATTTTCGTGTTTTTATATGTATGTAAAAGAGCATTCATTGTCTATTTTTTGATAGACCGACTTCGTGGACGTTTGTTCATCTAAATATTTAACCAAAAAAAACTAAAAATCAAGACTTTTTTTGACAGTCCAAGACTGATAAAACAAAAAACGTCAAAAATCAAGTTGATAAAGTCAAAAAAGATTTGACATTGTCAAAGAGATTCTTATACTAAAATTGTAATATAATTTATTAGTTATTTTGAGTAAGGTGAAGAATCTATTGTATATAGAATTGTAGTATATCAAAACATTAGATTCTTGGATTCCATTACATTTCATTCAGAATGACATACATATTTTAACTTTTAACTTAATTTAAAATGGCTAGGAATCGTTCAGAATTAGATGATATTCAAAGAGCTTTGATAGCTTTTTTCAAAAAAAACACATGAGGTGAATGATTAACATTGAGAGAAATAGCTTCTGCTATATGAGTTAGTCATCCACAAACAGTTTTAAATAAATTAAATCAATTAGTTCTAAAGTGATATTTTATCAAAGATTCTAGTTGATATAGATTGATTAGAGAAAGTATTCAAAGTAAATTTGATGATATTATTCAAATTCCTGTTTTTGGTTTTGCACAATGTGGAAACAAATGAAAAGCTGTTATAGATGAATATTCACAAGAGAAAATACCAGTTACTTTGGCATTTGTAGGTACCAATGATGTACAAAATTCTTTTTTTGTAAGAGCAAAATGAAATAGTATGGAGCCCAAAATACAAGACTGAGATTTAGTTCTTGTACGTCAACAACCAAATTATGATCCAAATGATTTCGTTTTTATAGTACACAATGAATTACCAAAACTCAAAAAAGTAGTAAAACAAGAAGATAATTTCTATTTAGAATCAGTTAATAGATTTTTTGACAAAGTTGAGTTATCTAAATACGATGAATCCAAAGTTATTTGAGTGGTAAGAAAAATCATTAAAAGTATGTAATATATTTAAAATATATTACGTGTTAATAAATTATATTGATAATTATACTTTAAAAATTATAATAAAAAAAATTTATATGTAGTTCTTTTATGATATACCTAATTTCTATAAATTTTGAAAAGTCGGATTATATACCTAAAAATGATGTTTATTACTGAATATTAGGTTGATTTTTGGATATATTTAAAGATGATTTGAATATATATGATAGTATATTGAAAATAAGTTTTTCTATAGATAGTCTTTTTACTATTCATGTAAGTATAAACTCAGAAGAAAATTATATGAATATGGTAAATAAGTTGCTGGAAAAAAAAGATATTAATATATCAATAAATAATCATAAATTAAAATTTGAAAACTTAAGTATAGATACAAAAATATTTGATACAACAAAAAAAAGAAATTTATGAATAAATAAATTTGAGCTGAGGTTTCTGTCTCCCACTTTTATTAGGAATCAAAATAATGTTTATACTTTACCTGTACCAGAGAAGTTTCTTTTTTCATCTTGGTTAAGATGTAGTAATTTTTTAGATCGAGATATTGATAATAAAGATTTAAAATTATGGATTAAAAAAAAACATAATGATTTGAAAATTTTCATTAAATACAGAAAAAATAAAAATAAAATGAAATATAAAAAGTTGAGTATTGGGATACTCTTTTTATTATATTTCTCCATCAGTTTTATCTTCAGACAAAACACAAGACAAAAGATATTTAAGACAACTTCAACTAGTTTTATTATCTTTACCTTTTTTAGGTATGGGTAGTGGTGTTAAACTTGGTTTAGGTAATGTAAAGGCTTTTCGATAATTTTATTTTATTTAAAATAAATATGGGAAAATATGTTTTAATCTGTGATATTGGTGGTATACAAAGATATATTTTTGATATATCCAAAAACAAATCAGCCACAAAAAGATTGAAATGAAGAAGTTTTTTTGTGGAGTTGTTATTGAGAAAAATTGTATGTGATCTCAAAAAAGATATTTGATTTCAAGAATTTACTACAAGTGGGGGTAAAGCAATTTTGATATGTGACAATTTTGATAAAGAAAAATTTGAAAAATATAAATTTGATCTTGAACAAAAAGTTTATATTCAATTTTATGCTCAACTTAAAATATTTTTTTGAATTGCAAGTTATGATGAAAATAATTTTAAAACGTCATTGCAAAATGCTTTTGATGATTTGGAAATCAATAAGAAATCTTCATTTATATCTCAACTACAAACTAAAGAAAAAACACGAAATGAATCAGCTTTTGTTTTTGAATGAGACAGATGAGAACAAACTGTTTGTCCATTTACTAGATGAGATATAGTTTGTAAAAGTTTGAATGATGATATCCATATTAAAAATATTTTGGAAGAAGAAGATGTTGATTGAATTTCACTCAATGCTTATAATGATATTGTAATTTCAAATTTTTTGGCTGGAGATTGAAAAAACAAAGAAATAACTCTTTTTGATGGATTAAAAGATACAATAAAAATTGAAGAAAAAGATAAAAAATATATTCCAAAAAATGAAAAAAATCAGATAAAATCTTTTGAAGAAATTGCTTGAGAAAAATGATTCAACAAACTTGTTTGTCTCAAATGAGATATAGATAATTTAGGGAAGATTTTTACTCTATATTTGAAAGAAGAGAACTATGAAGAAAATTATAAAATTTTATCACAAAAACTTGATGAGTTTTGGAATAAAAAACTATATGAATTGATATACAAAAAAGATATTTATGTAGTGTATGCAGGAGGAGATGACTTTTTGATAGTTGGTAGATGGAATGAAATTATAAAATTTTATGAAGAACTTAAAAAGTATTTTCAAAAAGAAATTAGTAATAATACTGAAATCCAAAATTTATTTACAACAGAACAAAAAATTCATTTTTCGTGAGCTATAAACTTATTTGGTCCACATGATACTTTTTTTACTGTTGTGAAGCAAACTGAAGAATTATTGAAAGAGGCTAAAGAGTTTGATGATAAGAAAAACAAAATTAATATTTTTGGTCAAGTAATTGCAAATGATGAGTTTGATAAAATTATTGCTGAGGTAGAAAAATTTAGAGAAAAATATTTATCAAAAGATAAGGATTGAAAATCTGATGTGTCTATCTGAACTTTGAGATTTTTGCTTTGAATAGCAAAAAAAATTATTGCTGAAGCAAATTGAGAAAATGAAAATATGTTGGATTATGCGATGCGAAGGGCAGAATTGTTTTATCACTTGTCAAGAAATTATAAAAGCAAAAAATGAAATGAGAAAAAAGATGAATTTAGAAAAGATATTGATAGTATGTTGTTGCACAATGAAGTCAAAGAAATTCATGACTTATTTGGTATAAAAAAGGATTATCATAGTAATAATTTAGAAACTTGAAAAAAATTGTTAGTTATGATTACATATCTTTTATATTTACAAAGAGATAATATATAAATTTTTATATAATAAGTTTAATAAAATGGAATCAAATGTTACTATAAATTTTGATGATAAGTCTAAAGAAGAATCTTTTAAAAAAGATTTTAAGATTAGAGAAGAAGATAAAAAGAAACAAAAATTTATAGAAGATAAAAAAAGTATATTTTGATTTTTTTTTGAATATTATAAAGATTGATATATAGATGATAATGGTCATCCAATACCAGATTTTTTTCGTGATTATGCTCAAGGGGTTGTAGAAAAAATTAGTCCTTATAGTTATAATAGTAAGAAACATAAATGAGAAACAGCAACTAAAGTTCGTCAATATTATAATATTGTAAATGATTTATATCAAAGTAACAAAAAACCATCACAAGAGAAATTGTATTTGATGCTGGCAAAGTCAAATTATGATATTTGAAGAAACAAAATGACCAAACCCTTTTGAGAGTTTCTTAGATTAAATATTGATATGATTTTTGATAAACAATTGTGAGGGATAGAAGATAAAACTATAAAATTTGAAATTTTCAAAAAACACTTTGAAGCTGTGCTTTGTTATTCAAAAGGAATGTTAAAAGATTAAATATTTTTTTATTTTTATTATTCAAAGTAATATGAAAACTTTTAAAATTAGAATTATTACAAAAACTTGACTCCATATCGGATCAGGAAATGCTAATATTGAGATTTGAGGTATGGATCAGCCCACAATCAAAACAATGAACTGATTTCCTTATATACCTGCTAGTAGTTTAAAGTGAAAGTTAAGATCTTTGTACGAAGTAAATATATTAAATTCATGACTTAAAGAGTTTGATTGAGAAAATTATGACGAAGTTTCTATGTTTTTTGGGAAGGCTTGAAATTTGAAGAAAAATTTAGAAAATTTGTGACCGACAAGATTTTTATTTAGAGATCTTATTTTAAAAGAAGAGTTGGATAATGACGATAAAGAAAATGGATGACTCTTTGACAAAAAAGAATTTGAAAAAAAGAAAAAATTATGAGAACCTATTTTTGAAGAAAAAACAGAAGTATCTATTGATAGAGAAACTGGTACAGCATCTAAATCTTGACCAAGACCTTTAGAAAGAGTACCAGCATGAACTGTTTTTGAGTGAACTTTGATTGTAAGAATGTTTTGAAAGCCAGACAAAAAAATAGAAGAGGATAATTTAAAAAAATTTTGAGATAGGCTATCTTTATTGAAAGAACTTTTAGAGAATGATTATTTGTGATGACAATGAACTAGGTGAAGTGGTGCAGTTCAAATAGATTTCATGACAAATGAGTAATTTTATTTTCTAAAAAAACAAATGAATAAGGTATATAATATCAAAATAACAACATTGACTCCAGTGCATATTGGTGACGGAAATACAATGTCTGGATTAAATTATTTTTGTTATCAACAAGTAGAAAAAGGAGAAAAAACAAGTTTTTTATATGTTTTTGATATTGAAAATCTGACAAATTTATTTGATGATAAAGATAAAAAATGATATATACAAAAAATTAAAAAATGAGATATATTGGAGATATCAAAATATGTATATGATTTATTTTCTCGCGAGGACTATAAAAATAAATTATTATCTATGAAAGGTATACAAAAAATAAAAATAACCAATACTTTTTATAATCATTGGAAAAACAAGATATTATGAGTTTGATGGCAATCAAAGGGTAAAAACAGAGAAAAAAGACAAAATGAAAAAAAACATCAACAATCACAAATGACTGTTCAGACATTTATTAATTCTTTATGAAGATATTATATTCCATGAAGTAGTCTTAAATGAGTATTAAGGACAGTTTTGTCTAATGAAAAAATAGAGTATAATTCCAAAAATCATAAAGTAGAAAAAGATCCATTCAAAAAATTAATTGTACAAGATAGTGAGTTTTTTTGATTCCAAGATGTTATAATAATAGATTCTCTTGCCAGAATGTGAAAGGATACAAGAAAAAATAAACAAGGAGATTGACAATTTGCTGAGTTTTTGCAGGTATGAAAAACAACAAATAGCAAAATCATTATAAAAGAATTTTTAGATGAAAAAGAATTGGAGAAAATAGACTTCTCTCAAAAAAATATTTGTCAAAAAGCTAATAATTATTTAAAACAAAAAATAGAAAAATATATTTGAGAAATTGATGAACTAAAAAAACATAGTGATCTAAAAGTAGACAAAGTAGAAAGTATAAAAAAGAAACAAAAATTAGAAACAGTAAAATCTGAGTTCCAAAAAATACTTGATCAAATCAATACATGCAAAGAAAATGAATGCATTTTGGCTTTGTGATTTGGAACTGGATATTGGTTTAAAATGTTGCAAGATAAAAAAGAGAGACATCCTTGAAGACCAAATCATCTTATAGATCCAAATATAAACATACCAAGGACAAACCGGACAACAAACTTACAAAATCTTTGATTCACAAAACTCACCTTTACTTCATAAGCTCATAAAATATGCCCCCAATTTACGAACTTCAAATCAAACCAAGCTCTCCACGGATGTGAGATCTGACTGCTGATGTGATTTTTGGACATCTATGTTGGATGATTAAGTATGAACTTGGTGAAGATACACTTGTAGATTTTCTGAAACAAATGACAGAAAGTCCTATTTTTACAATTAGCGATATATTGCCAACTTGAAAGTTTCCTAGACCATTAACACAATATGATTGAGATTCTAGAGATTGAGATGAAAATGATATTAAAACAAACAAAAAATATAAAGAAATGAAATATATTGAGAGAGGTATTTTTGAAAATAATTTTGTTTGAAGAGATTTATCAAAAAAAGAAAAAATCTGGGAAATAAAATGAAATATAAAAAACGAAAATACACATAACAACATAAAAATTAATTCTACAATAAAAAATGTCATAGACAGAAATACTTGAACAACTTGAGAAAATAGTTTATATAGTCTTGAAGAAGCTTTTACACAAAATTCTTTGGATACATTTTCTTTATTTTTGAAAATTCATAAATCAGATAGTTTTATTTCAGAAGATCAAATCAAAAACCTTATCAAAAAAGTTTTTGAATTATGAATAGGAAAGAAAAAATCTACCGGTAAAGGAGTTTTTGAAATCAAACAAGATTGGACACTGCAGGAAAATATTGAGAAATCTGGCTGAAATTATCAAATCCTACTTTCTAACTGTATCCCATCTGCTCAAGATCCTACAAATTGAGCATACAGCATCTCTACCAAGTTTGGTAAAATGTCAGAAGAATACAGTATTGCGGGAAGAAATTTTCACAAAAAACCAGTAATATTTATAGAAAAATGATCCTGCTTCCCCAATGATAAAAAATGATATATGTGAAAAATGATACAAAATATTGCTATACAGCAAAAATGAATTTATCAATATGGGTATGGCTTTACTATAAGTTTTTAGTTTTTATATGCAAAAATGAAAAATATTATAATAACTTGCGGGACTAGTATTTTAAATACTAAAACAATAGAATATATAGATTACCAACAAAAAATATGAGATATAGAAAATAATTATCAACAATATGACGAAGAATTTATTAAATATTTTGATGAAAATTTTCATTCTATTTTCAATAAAAAGGAAAAATCAGACATCAAGTACTTTGGTGCAGAGATAAATTTATTAAGAAAAGTTTATCAAGAATGAGATAATATATATCTTATTTTTTCTGATACAAAAGGTTGAAAAATTGTAAAATCTATTTTAGAAAAATATTTTAAATCAGACTATGCAAAAAAACATATATGAAATATTGAAATTCCAAATAGTAATTTCATAACTATCTTAGGCTTTAAAAACAATGCCAAAGAATTTACAAAAAATGCGATCCCAAGTTTTTTTAATGAGTTGGAAAAAATCAAAAAAAATACTCAATATCAAGAAGTGGTGATGTGTCCAGTATGATGATACAAATCCTTGATTCCTTATGCTAGTTTGTTTGCGATGATCAATGGTTGGGAGATACAATATTTATATGAAGATGAAGAAAATCTTTTGATTCTTCCTTCTATACCATTAAATTTAGATATAAATCTTATAAAAGATTTGACTTTACTATTTTCAAATGTTAGTGATATAAAAATAATTGATGATATTCTAAAGGAAACAAAATCCACCCAATCTGAATTGCTTAGTCTTTTCCCATGATTATTAGAAATTGATGATAAAATGGTATGTCTTTCTGCTTTATGAAAACTCTATTATTACAAATATGTTGAGTTAGAAAATACAAAAGTATATTTAACAGATAATGCTAAAAAGCAACTTAAAAATCAATCATGATTACAAGAAACAAATTTTAAAAATATTTTAACAAGATTAAAAGATTCCACATATAGAAAAAATAAAGCACATCATTGTTTTAATAAATTTGTATGGTACAAAATGGGTAACACTACTGAAAGAGTACTTTTTTATGAAAATCCAACAGATCAATGAATAGAAGTTATTATTTGTGAAATCGTTTTACATCCAGAATATGATAAACTATTAGAGGAAGAAAATTCTATAATACATAAAAATTATAACTGAAAAAATTTATTTGCTTAACATTTCCCATGCACCTCATCCTCCTCCAAATAGGCAGACCAATATTTGATACTGTGGTAGAACATTTTGGTAAAAAACCAGATGTTGTTATTGTATACAATGAAATACTTCCTGATGAATATTGGAAAATAATAAAACAATTTTATAATTCTTTGTCTCAAAGCAAAGAAAATCATGTTGTATTGTCTGGACCAGTAGCACTCAATTTTGCAATAGGACAATTGGTTGGACTTAATCATTTTAAGATTAAGTTGTATCAATGGAATAACGAAACTATGAAATATGATAATCTACCAAAAATTGATAGAAACATACTTTTATAATTAAATAAGAAAATGAACAAAAAACTTTTATTTCGATCTTTTGGAAACTTTGATCTTTATTTTGATGGAGAATTGTTGGAAAAATCTCAAAATCAAATATTTTATAATAAAAGTTTTCGTCAAAGAGTTGATTTTTTGATTGAGAATTTTGATAAATATCAGGATAATATTAACTTTATTGCATTAGAGTCATTTTTAAAAAATTATTGAGAGGTAAATACATATTATGATATGATTTGAATATTTACCAAACAAGATAATGAATATAGTATAACTGATACTTATGGTATATTTTTACTTTTGAAAAAATATATTAAAAAAGAAGATTTTAAACGAAAATTATCTGTCAAAGATTATGAATATCAAATTATTTTAAATCATATATACAATGAACAAAGAATTTATGATGTTTTTTTGTTATCACTCTCAAGATACCAAAAAGATGAATTTTTTGAAAATTACTCAAAAATCTATTGTAATATTACTGGATGAACAAAAATTATGACACTTATATTATTAAATGTTGTTAAAAAACTTTTTGGAAAAAATACTTTACAGCTTTGTTATGGTTTATGGAACAAAAAAGAAAACAAAACTATATTCAAAATGCTAGATAGTGAATTGGTTTTATAAATATTTTTTTATAATATATGCAACTTACACAAGAACAAAAAAATATAGTTGATGTTTTTAGAAAAGGCGAAAATATTGTAATAAATGCTTTTGCTTGATCATGAAAAACAAGTATATTAAAGATTTTGGCAGAAGATAATCTTGAGAAGAAATTTCTTGTATTTTGTTTTAACAAAAAAAATGCTGATGAATTAAATGCAAAAATGCCTTCAAATGTCACAGCCACAACAATGCATAGTTTTGCACTAAAATTTGTAAGACAAAAATATTGAAAAAGAAAAATTGAAAACAATAACAATAAATTAATTGAGCAAATTAAAGATTTTTTTGGTGTAAATATGGAGATTGCGACTTTCTTTCAAGAGATATTTGAAATATATTGCAATAATTCATGATGAATTAATTCAAAAACTATAATAAATATATTAAATTCTCAAGACCATCTTTATGATACTTTTAGAGAAAATGAAGATGTCAACTTTAGTTTCAAATATTTAGTAAACATACTTTTGAAAATAAAAAAAAATATCGAAGATGGTAGTTTTTGCATGACTCATAGCTTTTATTTAAAATATTTTCAATTAAATTTTGAAGATTTTTTTTCAAAAATAACCAAATATGATGTAGTCATGTTGGATGAATGACAAGATTCAAACCCTGTTTTTTTGGATTTTTTTTATAAGCTTTCTGGACAAAAGATTGTCGTTGGAGATAAACATCAAGCAATTTATGGTCGAAGATATGCTATCAATGCAATGGATTTGTTTGATTACAACAAATTATATTCATCATTTTCTTTTAGATTTGTACCAAAAATAGCACAACAAGCAAACCATATCCTTAAACATTACAAAAATGAAAACAAAGAATTAAAATCCTTTTTTACAAAAAAGGAATTGATTTGTGATCAAAAAGAAAAAAAGGTTGGTGTGATATTTAGGTCAAATTCTGGTATTTTAAGATATATCAATGATTTGGATGATGATCAAGAAATATGTTTTTTGAGAAATCTAAACGAAATATTTTCAATATTTCTTAAAATTGATGCTGTAAAAAATTATTATGAATGAAAGTTTGATTATATATCAGATAATTATTTTAGAATGTTTGCAAAAAACTTTAGATCATGGGATCTTTTTAAGGATTTTTTTCTTCAATCAAACAGAATAGATATTATTTCAGCAATAAAAATTGTAGAGAGATTCAATGTTTATTATTTAAAAAAGAAAGCGGAAAAATTACAAAATATCAACGCAAAAATGATTTTGACTACTGCTCATACTTCAAAATGAAGTGAATTTGATGAAACAATAATATCAGATGATTTTTCTTCATTTATAGATTCTTTTGAGAAAAAGGCCAAAGAAGAAAATTTAGAAACAAAAGATCTTTTGAATATGTATTATAATACAAAATATGATCATAAAAAAATAATTTTGTCTTTGAAAGAAGAAATAAATCTAATATATGTATCTCTTACCAGAGCAAAGATAAAAAACAATATTTTATCTAATAATATTCAAACATTGTTGGATAAAAGTAGATATGATTTTGAAAAATTGGTTCAACATTAGATTTTATTTAAAACAAAAATCATGTTTCTTTACCTTACTACCAATTGACTAACTATTAATAAATCTTGATGAAGATTTTTGATTAAAAATCCTACAAGTGATGATGAATCAGAACAACAAATACCAATATCTTTGGTAGAGTGAATAGTTATATTTGGAAGGATACAAATATCTACCGATGCAATTAGAGAATGTTTAAAGTGAAAAATACCTGTATTTTTTTTGTCCAAATGATGATTTTTTTTTGGTAAATTAGATAGTTTAGAAATAAAAAATGTAAAGCTTTTGTATAACCATATAAAAGCAAGTTTGGATAAAAATATAGCATCTAAATATGCAAAAAATATTTTGATATCAAAAATTAATAATAGTAAAGTTATGCTTCAAAGACGAAATAGATTTTATTTTAAATGAGGTATTGATAACAGTGAGATTTATCAAAAACTGGATGAGATACAAAATAATCTTTTAAAAGCCAATAATTTGGAAGCAATAAGGTGATATGAATGAATAGCAGCCAAATATTATTTTCAATGATTTTCCAAGTTTATAAAAACACCGTTTGAGTTTAATAGTAGAAATCGCAGACCTCCCAAAGACCCAGTCAATAGCATGCTTAGTTTGTGATATACTTTGTTAGCTCAAACAATACAAATGATTTTAAATGTTCAATGAATAGAAACCCAAATATGATTTCTTCATCAACCTAAAGATTTGAAAACATTACTAGTTCTAGATATTATGGAAATGTATAGAGCGTGGATAGTGGATGACATGGTTATTAGGTTAATAAATAAAGAGAAAATAAATCTAGATCATTTTTTTGTAGATGAGAAAAATGGAAAAAGGCCAGTGACATTACTAGATGATGGATTAAAAATATTTATACAAGAATATTATAAAGTTATATTTAAAGAAAAATGATCTGATGAAATTCCATTTGAAAATGATTTTTTGAAATTAAAAATAATCGAAAAAAATTTAGAAATATTTAAGCAATCTTTAGTCAAAGAAACATATGACTATGAGGGTTTTAAGATTAAGTAAAGAAAAAATGTACTTGAGTGTAACTTATGACATTACATGGACAAAAGCTAGAAATAAAATCGTTAAACTTTTGGAAAGTTATGGTTTTAGAGTTCAGAAATCAGTTTTTGAGATAGAACTTAATGAGAGTCAATACAAGAAATTAAAATTTCAATTATGAAAAATTTTGGATAAAGCTCAAGTTTATTACATAGAACAAAATGAAGAAAACAATGATAGTGTAAAATTTTATATACTTAGTAAAATATGAGAATGAAACTTAGAGGGAAGGATAGATGGGCTAGGTAATTGATATGAAAAAATTTACTTTCCTGATATATTAATACTTTAGATATTATTTGATTTTTTATATTACATAAATATACTATTGTTGGTGGGTGACGGTATAATGTTTCTACTTCTCTCGCTACCAGTTTTAAACTAATATTATCATTACAAAATGACCACAAAGTCTTATTGTAAAGCTACTTTTTTGGGTTTTTCTCGGAAACTACTCAGAAATACTAGTTTAGATAATATGTTTCAAACCATACTATAAAACAAAAGCTCCTAAAATGGAGCATCGAAACCATCACAATGCTCTAAACACTCGGAACATAATCCTTGAATAAAACAAAAGCTCCTAAAATGGAGCATCGAAACCATCATTATAATTTTTTTTATATTCATTTACCTCTTCCTCATAAAACAAAAGCTCCTAAAATGGAGCATCGAAACTCATTTTAATATTTTTTAAAGGTATAAAAGTTTAATAAAACAAAAGCTCCTAAAATGGAGCATCGAAACTCACTGTTTTTTTTACATTTACATTATACATTTATAAAACAAAAGCTCCTAAAATGGAGCATCGAAACTCTTGTCAAAATATATAATGAATAAATCATGTATATATAAAACAAAAGCTCCTAAAATGGAGCATCGAAACTCACCCACTGCCTTTTTATTAATGCTACTTTTCATAATTTATAAAACAAAAGCTCCTAAAATGGAGCATCGAAACAAAGTTTTTTAAAAATATCTATATTCATTTTTATTAGTTTAATAAAACAAAAGCTCC